>CAYOAD010000065.1:0-15764 GCA_964401845.1 uncultured Rhodospirillaceae bacterium
GACAGAACAGCAAGCCCGCCTCGGCATTTTCCGCGCGCATCAATCGGCGCAGGGCTTCGCGTTTTTCCGACCCCGGCCGAACGATCGACATGCCCTGGCGTACCGTCTCGGCGGGCGAGGCGGGGGGCGCCACGGAAACCTCGCGCGGATTGCTGAGAAATTTGTCGGCCAGGCGCCGGATTTCCGGCGGCATGGTGGCGGAGAAGAAGAGGGTTTGACGCAAGGGCGGGAGCAACTTGACGATGCGCTCGATATCCGGGATGAAGCCCATATCCAGCATGCGGTCAGCCTCGTCGATGACGAAGACCTGTACGCCCGTCAGCATCAGTTGGCCGCGTTCGACGTGGTCCAGCAGTCGTCCCGGGGTGGCAATCAGGACGTCGACGCCGCGGTCTATCTTCTTGGCCTGATCGGCAAATGAGACGCCGCCGATCAACAGCGCCATCGAGAGCTTCTGGTACTTGCCGTAAATCTCGAAGTTCTCGGCGACCTGGAAAGCCAATTCGCGCGTCGGTTCCAAAATCAGCGCCCGCGGCATGCGCGCACGGGCGCGGCCGTGCGACAGAATGTCGATCATGGGCAGCGTGAAGCCCGCCGTCTTTCCCGTACCCGTTTGGGCACAGCCCAGCAGATCACGTCCCTGAAGAACGTATGGGATGGCTTTTTCCTGGATCGGGGTGGGCGTTTCGTAACCCGCGTCGTCTACGGCCCGGAGAACCTCCGGGCTCAAACCAATGTCTTTAAAAATCATATACCGGAAATTTCACATATTTCCGCCAAAGTGCCGGTTGTCGTCCGGCTGCAAATGGCTTTCGGACAGGCTTCATCGCCTGTCTGCTCATGGCTTTCGCACGGGCGGGAAATACCTGACACGCCGTAAAATGTCAACGACTGAGGCCGTATTCAGCCATATTTCCGGTATTTATTCGCCGAATCACATGAATTAGGCTCCCAGCGTTGCAAATTTGTCCCTCGGACGGAGTTGAAATGACCGATCACATGCCCCTCGTTCTGGTGCCTGGCCTGCTGTGTACCCGGGCGCTTTGGGAACCACAAATCTCGGAGCTCTCGGCCATCGCCGATGTTTCGGTTGCGGATCCCGCCGGCCACGCGACGCTGCGGGAGATTGCCGGCGATCTGCTGGCAGCGGCGCCCGAACGCTTTGCTCTGGCCGGTCTCTCAATGGGTGGCTATATCGCCTTCGAGGTCTTGCGACAGGCGCCCGAGCGGGTCGAACGGGTGGCCTTTCTCGATACCAGCGCCCGACCCGATACCGGGGAGCAGGCGGCGCGGCGGCGCGGACTAATCGAACTGGCCCAAAAGGGCAATTTTAAGGGCGTGACCCCGGCGCTTCTGCCGTTATTTCTGCATCCTGACCGGGTCGATGAAATGGTGTTGGTCAATACCATCTCCGCCATGGCGGAAGACGTTGGCAAGGATGGCTTCCTGCGGCAACAGGCTGCCATCATGGGCCGCCCCGACAGCCGGCCCGTGTTGCCTAACATCGATTGCCCGGCCGTGGTCGTCGTCGGCCGTCAGGACGCGTTAACACCCGTGGATTGTGCCGAGGAGATCGCCGCCGGCATCCCCGGCGCCGAATTGGTCGTGATCGAGGACTGCGGCCACCTCACGACGTTGGAGGAGCCGGAGCAAACCAACGCCGCGCTGCGCCGCTGGCTCGCTCACTGAACGCTCAACCGCAGTCGGCGATCTGGCAATCCTGGCCCCGGTTGGGGTTTTCGTGGGGCATCAAGCTGGCAAACACGGTATCCATGAGAGATTGAAACTCGGAATCTCCGGGCGCCTTGGGGCGTGCCCCTTCACCGATTGCGGAACTGACCGTTTTGTCGCCGGCGCACAAAGCCGCGCGGACGTTGATGTGGTCAACCTCGCGGTGCGTCACTCCCGTCACGCCTTCACAAAGGTCCCGCCCGGCGGTCAGCTTGTCGGCGGCATCGAAGAACAAGACGACACGCGTGTTGCTCCATTTGTCGTCCGACCGCTGAGACTGGCGGAATTTCTGGGTTCCGTGCCACGCCGGCATGCTCAGGGCGTCAACCAGAATGCCGTCGTCGGCATCTGTTGACCCGAAAGGGTTGCCAACGATTTCCAGCGGCATGGCGCCCGCTTGGGCGGCGTAACCGACATAGACCGGATCATAGTTTTCGACTTCGACGGTATGGACGGTAACGCAACCGCCGAGAACAAGTACGGCGCTGGCGCCGGCTATCCTTAGTAGGTTTTTGATCGAAAAATTCATGGCGATACTCCCATACAGTGAACGGGTAGGCCTCTTGTTCTTTATCTTCCGCGGGGTGCAGCGGATACTTTCCGGGGCAGCAGTTCGGCGATAACGTTATTGAGGAAGGCCGTCAAGCCCGCAACGCCGCCCAAATTGTTCGGCAATCTTGCCCGAACCTCCGAGATCACGCGATCACCGCTGCAAAACGCCGCCACCACGGTCGAGTTGCCGGCAATGGGTTCGACTGACAGGGCCTTGTCCGTCGAGCAAGCGTGCCTGCCGGACCAGCTTATCTTTGCCGGGTTGATCAACAGGACAATTCGCTGTGCGCTTACTGCGGCGGACGGCGAAGCGGTCACGAAGTTCGCCGGCGAAAACCGTGGCGGCATTTGCAGCCCCGTTGCGACGGACGAAGCGGAACCGCCTTCCACGCCAGCGAAATTGGCGTCGATGGTCGTCAGCATGTTGCCGTCCCGAATGGCATATTGTACCAGACTGCGGTCGAATACATGGCCCTTGTTGGCCCGCGATATCGACCCCGTCTCGGCGGCGCAAGCGGCCACGAGGGCAGACAAACCCAATAACAATATCAATCTCGTGGCCATGCCGACGCCCCGCGCTTTTATTCTCCAGGTTGTTATCAGATAGGTACGATTATACGCGCGGAAAAGCCTCGATTACTTCACGATTAGCTGAACTTGGCTTGATCCTCGCCTTAATTCAAACGAAGGGTGACTTTAGTTCTTCCTGTTCGATGGTGCGGGCGACGCTCGGGTGGCCAACGACGCGGTCGAGGTAGGGGTCGAGGCTGGGCAGATGGCGCGGCGGATTGCCGGCAAGCCCCGCCCAGCGGCAGAGCATGGCGAGGTAGGGGTCCAGGAGGGTGAATTGATCACCCATGAGGAACGGTCCGTCGCCGACGGCGTCATCCATCACGGTCAGCATATCCGCCAACCGGGCGGAAGCGCCGGCCTTCACCGCGTCCTTGCCGGCATCGTCGACGGCGTGGCGGGAGGGATAGAAACAGAGCAGAAGTTCGGTCTGGACGGTCGTTGCGAGGTAGAACAGCCACTTGTGGAATTCCGACCGTCTGTTGGTCGCCGGGGCAGGCGCGAGACCACTGTCAGGATGGTTGTCAGCGATGTGGAGGCAGATCGCGGCCGTTTCGAACAGCACGAGGTCGCCGTCGATCAGAGTCGGGATGCGGCCGCTCGGGTTGAGTTTCATATAGTCCGGTGATTTGTGACCATCCACGGTGCGGTCGACCAGCACCAGTTCGTAGGGCGCGCCGGCTTCCTCCAAACAGACGTGCGGCGCGAAACTGGCGTTGCCGGGATAGTAATAGAGCTGGTACACGAAATTCCCCCTTCAGAGCAGCTTTTCATAATAGACCACGGCCTTGGCGCCGTCGTCGTAATCACGCCGTCCGATATCGCGGAAACCGAGCCGTTCATGAAAGCGCATCGAGCCCGGATTCGGCGGCAACGCGTTGACCTCGCAGGTCAGCACCGGACGCTGGCCGTCGATTTCGCGCTCCAGCGCTTCGTATAACAGCTGCCCCACGCCCTGGTTACGGAAAGCAGCGTCGACGGCGACGCGGTCGACGTATGCGAAGCTCTCGTGTTTGTCGCTGATCCAGGCGTAATTCAGGCTGTCGTAGTCGGCCTTTTCGACGAGGGAGAGGACAAAGCCTGCCAGGGCGCCGTCCCGGGTCGCAACCAGCGTCGCGAACGATATGTCGATTAACGCCGCAAGATCTTCGGCAGTGATGTTCCCGACCTTCGGCGCGTTGGCCTCGTTGATGCGGTGCAGCTCGGCGAGATCGCCGGGAACGGAATGGCGGATTTGCATGAGGGTGGTTCCGGAGCAAGGTTGATAAGCGGACGTAGAAGTACCAAAAATGGCGTTGACGTTGAACCGTTTATCGAAAGGCTCGGCCATGCCGGCAACGCTTCCGACACCTCTCGTCCTGCCGCTCGAGTTTCCGGCGGCTGCATTCAGGCCGCAGCCCAAGGGTTTGCCGCCCATCGGCATGGGCCTGAACGAATTGCCCTATCCACCGCCGCCCGCGGCCGTCAACGCGGCGGCCCGCGCCGCCGCCGGCGCCAACCGCTACAGCGATCCCGTTTGCCTCAAACTTCGGGAGGCCCTGGCGAAAGCATACGATCTGGCTGCCGGCGATCTTATCTGCGGCAACGGCGCCGAGGAGCTTTTGGATGTTGTCGCCCGGACGTTTGTGCGCCCCGGCGACCGGATCCTGATATCGCAGTTCGGCTACATCCAGTTCGCCATGATCGCCAACCGGATCGGCGCGGAACTGGTCAAGGCGCCGGAGCCGGACTACGCGGTCGACGTCGATTGTTTGCTGGGATGCGTGGACGATAAGACGAAACTCGTTTTCCTGGCGACGCCGAACAATCCGACCGCCG
Organism: uncultured Rhodospirillaceae bacterium; assembly: GCA_964401845.1. GTDB lineage: Bacteria > Pseudomonadota > Alphaproteobacteria > UBA2966 > UBA2966 > CAYFKJ01. Next base: position 4,672 of record CAYOAD010000065.1, read on the forward strand.
GCGAACTGCCGGTGCGGGAAGCGGATCGGCTGGCTTCGGCGCTACCCGATAACGTGGTTTTGGCGCTCGACCTCGCCTACGCCGAGTTCGCGGGCTGGGATTATTGCGCCGCCATGCACGAGTTGGTCGAGCGCCACCGGAACGTACTGGTCATCAGAACGTTTTCCAAGGCGTTCGGTCTCGCGGGTTTGCGACTCGGCTGGTGCCATGCCCGGCCGGAGCTGATCCCGTCGCTCTATGCCGTGCGCGGACTGTGCAGCGTCAACGCGGCGGCCCAGGCGGCTGGGGAGGCGGCCTTGGGAGAGACCGCCTACGTGCAATCCTGCATCGACCGCATCATGGCGGAACGCGCGCGCATCGTTACGGCGCTCAAGGGCATGGGCCTATCGTGCTTGCCCGGCCGGACGAACTTCGTGCTGACCTCGTTTGACGGTGAAACCGGTTCGATGAGCACCCTGGCCGATCACCTTTACGACGACGCCGGCATCATCCTCCGCCCGACCCGCGAAGCCGGCCTGGAAACGTTCCTGCGGATCACCGTCGGAACGGAAGAGCAGAACGGCGTGTTGCTGGAGAGCGCGCGGAATTTCGTTTCCCGCTAAATATCCAGATCGCCCGCGTCCGCCGCGTGCTCCTGGATGAAGGCAAGGCGGAGTTCAGGTTTGCGGCCCATCAGGTGTTCGACCAGGGTGTTGGTGCCCTTGGTCTCGTCGTCCGGCACCACGACCCTTAGGAGCGTGCGTTTGTCGGGCGCCATGGTGGTGTCGCGAAGCTGGGTCGGCGGCATTTCGCCCAAGCCCTTGAAGCGGCTGACCTCGACCTTGCCCCGACCGGCGAATTCGCTTTCCATCAGCACCTCGCGGTGGGCGTCGTCGCGGGCGTAGATGGTCTTGCCGCCTTGGGAGATGCGGTAGAGCGGCGGCACGGCGAGATAGAGATGGCCGTCCTCGATCAGGCCCGGCATTTCGCGGAAGAAGAAGGTCATCAGCAGAGCCGCGATGTGCGCGCCGTCGACGTCGGCGTCCGTCATGATGATGACGCGGTCGTAACGCAGATCAGAAGAGGTGTAGCGGTCGCGCAGTCCCGTTCCCAAGGCCTGGATCAGGTCGGTGAGTTCCTGGTTGGCGCGCATCTTGTCGGCGCCCGCCGTGGCGACGTTGAGGATCTTGCCGCGTAGCGGAAGCACCGCCTGGGTCTTGCGGTCGCGCGCCTGCTTGGCCGAGCCGCCGGCCGAATCGCCCTCGACGATAAACAGTTCCGTCCCCTCAGCACCGCCGGTCGAACAATCGGCCAGCTTGCCGGGCAACCGCAATTTGCGTGTGGCGGTCTTGCGCGAAACCTCTTTCTCCTGGCGGCGGCGCAGGCGTTCCTCGGCCCGGTCGATGACGAAGGCCAGAAGCTTATCGGCGGTGGCCGGGTCGCCCGACAGCCAATGATCGAAGTGATCGCGCACCACGCTTTCCACGAGTTTGGCGGCCGAAGCGCTGGAAAGTTTCTCCTTGGTCTGGCCCTGGAACTGTGGATCGGAAATGAAGATCGACAACACGGCGCCGGCAGGACCGAGAATATCGTCGGCGTTGATCTGCCCCGCGCCCTTGGTCTTGACCATTTCGCCGTAGGATTTAAGGCCCTTTGTCAGGGCGGCGCGCAAACCCGCCTCGTGGGTGCCGCCTTCGGGCGTCGGCACGGTGTTGCCGTAGGAGTTCATGGAGGCGCCGCCGCCGCCGGTCCAGGCGATGGCCCATTCGACGCGCCCCCCCTTGCCGTTGAGCGATATGTGGCCGACGAAGGGCTTGGGTGTAACCGTCGGCTCCTCGCCGATCTGCAGGCTCAGGAAGTCCTCGATACCGTTGGGGAAGTGCAGCGTTTCCTCCGCCGGCGTTTGGTCCTTGCCGGTGATCAGCTCGGGCGCGCAGGACCAGCGGATCTCGACGCCGCCGTAAAGATAAGCCTTGGAACGCGCCATGCGGAACAGCGTGGCAGGGCGGAACTTCGTAGCGGCGCCGAATATGTCGGCGTCGGGGAGGAACGAAACGCGGGTGCCGCGCCGGTTATTGACCGACCCGGCGGCCTTGAGTTTACTCTTGGCATTGCCCCGGGAATAGCGTTGCTGCCAAAGCTGCTTGTCCCGCGCGACTTCGATCTCCAGCCACTCCGACAGCGCGTTCACCACCGAGATGCCGACCCCGTGCAAACCGCCCGCCGTGTGATAGACCTTGTCGGAGAACTTGCCCCCCGAATGCAACGTCGTGAGGATGACCTCGAGCGCCGATTTGTTCTTGAATTTGGGGTGCGGGTCGACGGGTACGCCCCGGCCGTTGTCTTCGATGGAGAGCGAGCCGTCGGCATTGAGTTCGATCGAGATGCGCTGGGCATGACCGGCCACGGCCTCGTCCATGGAATTGTCCAGAACTTCCGCCGCGAGATGGTGCAGGGCGGTCTCGTCGGTGCCGCCGATGTACATGCCCGGGCGGCGGCGGACGGGTTCCAGACCCTCCAGAACCTCGATATCCTTGGCCGAGTAATTATCCTTGGCGGCGCCGGATTTGCGCCTGGTTTTAGCAGAAGATCCGCCGCGTCTGTCGTCGGCCTGTTGAAAGAGGTCGTTCATCCGTCCACACTGGTATTTAAAGCGTTTGCAGGGCACTGACCGCCCCTGCACACGCATTATACGGTGTTTACCGTTTGTTCAACATCAAAATCTGGTATATTTCGGGACATGAGTGAAAATAACGCCCCCAAGGCCGGACGCGGCGAACCCGCCGTGCGCACCGTGCCGATGCCGTCGGATTCCAACAACAACGGCGACATATTCGGCGGCTGGGTTTTGTCGCAGATGGACATCGCGGGGGGCACCATCGCGGCGCGGGTGGCCAAGGGCCGCGTGGTTACCGTGGCGGTCGACGCCATGACCTTTCACCGCCCCATCCAGGTCGGCGACCTCGTCAGCATTTACGGCCAGGTGAGCAAGGTCGGCCGCACGTCCATTACGGTCGATTTGGAAACCATCGTTGAGCGCCGGCTCGAGCCGGGCGAGATCAAGGTCACCGAAGGCAAGTACATCTTCGTCGCCATCGACGAGGACGGCAATCCGCGCCAGATCGAAGAGTCCTAGGAGCTCCACATTACCGTTTCGTCCACCGGCTTGCTGCGCAATCGCTGGTTCATTCTGGCGGTGCTGTTCGTGGCGCGCGTCACGATGGGCTTCCAGTTCCAGACTGTGGGTTCGCTGTCGGCCCAACTGGTTGACGGGCTCAGCATCGATTACGCCGAGCTCGGCACGCTGATCGGCTTCTACATGCTGCCCGGCATGATCATCGCGCTGCCGGGCGGACTGTTGGGCCGGCAATTCGGCGAAAAGCGCATGGTCGTCCTGGGCTTCGCTTTGATGGCCATCGGCGGGGCGCTGATGGCCTGGTCGGACACTTACGCAGGAATGTCGGCGGGACGTATCCTGAGCGGTGTCGGCGCCGTGCTGATGAACGTGTTGACGGCCAAGATGCTGGCCGATTGGTTTACCGGCCCGCAGCTTGTGACCGCCATGTCTGTCATGATCACCAGCTGGCCGGTCGGCCTCAGTATCGGTCTGATCGCCTTTGCGCCGTTGGCCGGTGCAATGGGCGGGGAGGCCGTGTTCTGGGCCGGCAGCCTGGCCGGGGCGGCCTCCTTCATCCTGTTGGCAATCGGCTACCGCGATCCACCCGATCTGATTCAGGCCGGCGGCGGCGGTATCTCCCTCAATTTTAGTGCAAGGGAATGGGTGCTGGTGTCGCTGGCGGGCGCGACGTGGGCGGTCTACAACGTCGGCTTCATTTCGGTCATCAGCTTCGGTCCCGATCTCTTCGTCGAACGGGGGTTCAGCCCCGTCGAGGCCGGCTTCGCCATCAGCCTGGCGAGTTGGCTGCTGATACCCATGGTGCCCTTGGGCGGCTACATCGCCGCCAAATCGGGCCGACCGACGCTGTTCATGGTTGTCACGTTCATCCTGGGCGGTTTTGGCTTCGTCTATCTGCCGATGACCGATTGGCCCCTCGCGGTGGTGGTATTGACCGGCGCCGTCGTCGCCATGCCGGCCGGCTCGATCATGGCGCTGCCGGTGGAAGCGCTGCGTCCGGAGAACCGGGGGCCGGGCATGGGGCTTTACTTCACCTATTTCTACATCGGCATGGCGACGCTGCCGGGTGTTGCCGGTTGGACGCGGGACGTCACGCAGGACACGGCGTCGCCCATTTATTTCGCCGCCTTGATGATTCTCTGTGCGTTGGGATTCCTGGCGCTCTTTAGGCTGATCGCCCGGCGGCATTGACCCGTGACCCGCGCCGTGATCTATGAAGATCGCGATTTCCCGATAATCCAATTCGCGCAGGCGCATGTCGATTTCTCTTCAGGCGATTATCGCCATCTCGGTCATTCAGGCGCTTTGGGGCGGCAATCCCGTTGCCGTCAAGTTCGGCCTGCTGGCCTTTCCGCCGCTGTGGAGCGGCTTCCTACGCTTCGCCATCGCCATCGTCTGCATTCTGATCTGGGCCCGCATCAGCCGTATTCGCATGATGCCGGCGCGCGAGGAGTGGCGGCCGCTGGCCTGGCTCGGGTTCTTCTTCTTTATCCAGATCTGGACGATGAACTACGGCTTCGGGCTCTCCAGCGGTGCCATCTCCTCGGTGCTGATCTCAACCTGGCCGCTGTTCGCTGCGGTCTTTTCCCACTTCATGATCTCGGACGACCGGCTGTCGACCAGCCGCGTGATCGGTCTGCTGACGGCGTTCGGCGGCACTAGCCTGATCGTGCTGCGGGGCGGCGGGGTCGGCGACGAATTCTCGATCCTGGGCGCCTGGATCATCTTGTTCAGCTCGTTCCTGCTGGGCTTCCGCCTCATCATGTCGGCGCGCCTGGTGCGCCAGATGGAACCGACAAAGGTTGTCGTCTGGATGATGATCCTGCCGCTTTGGGCCTTTCTGTTGGGCGGCTTGGTGTTTGAAGAAATCGTCTGGGAAGCGCTTTCGTGGCAGCCCGTGGCCGGCATCCTCTATCAGGGCGTAGTCATCGCCGGCCTCGGCTTCATGATCAACAGCATATTGATGAGGCGCTACAGCCCGACCCTGATTTCGAGCTTCGGCTTCGTTTCGCCGCTGTCGGGCGTGTTGCTGTCGGCCTGGCTGCTGGGCGAGCAACTCACCTGGATCATCGCCCTGGGCACGGCTTGCGTCGGCGTCGGATTGGTCCTGATCGCCAGGCCCAACAAAAAGCCCGGCTAAGCCGCCGCGGCCACCGGCTGTCGCAGCACTGTCTTGAGCTTCTCGGGCGCCACCTTGCGCGGATCGCTGATGTAAATCTCGTGATGCTTGCCCGTCATCGCGAGGCCGTTTTGCGGGATGAATTCGTGGTGCATGCGATGGAGCACCGGCGTTTCGTCGTCGTACGATCCGATGTGCAGGATCTGCACGGTTTCGCCTTCCGCGTAGGTCTCCAGCCGAACCTTGGACAAAGCCGGCAATTCCTTGGCCTTGGCGACAAGTTCGTGGGCTTCCTCGAACATCTCCCGTGTGATCCAGTCCGGCTGCATGATCATCATGGTCCAGATCCAGTTGTCCTTGCGGCGCGCGACGAAGTCATTCATGTCGTCAGCCCACCACAATCCCTCCAGGGGCGGCACGGTGTAGTCCTTCTCCAAACTCTTCTTGCTCATGAATTTGAGCTTATAGGCAACGGGGTAAAGCGCCGCGACGGCGTCGGCGTATTCCGGCCCGGCGGGGCTGCCCTTGCCGTCGACCATCAGGAACTGCATGGCCGGCACGTCGACAACGCTGAAATCCTTGGCCGAGGGGTTGTAGAGGTGTTTGAGTTCCTTCCTGAAATCAGTTTTGGTCATCTCGTCTCTCCAACAGGTCAATCGTTCTTTCAAGCCAGTCGATTTCGGCCGCCAGCATCGTGCGGCCGTGGTCGAACATGGCGTCGACAAAAAAGGGCAGGGGCTGTTGGCTCGCCTGGCGCGTGTCCACCCCTCGCAATTGGTTTCGCAAATCATCGCGGTGGCTTTGCAGTGCCGCCAGGGCATCGGATGGGGCGAGGGCCGGCAGGTTTGCCATACCGAGCAAAACGGGCGGGTAGCTCTTGTGGGGTCGGGACAGCGCCTCCAACGTGGCCGCCCGGCAGGCCGTCCCGCCGTTCTCCGTCAGCCTGTAGACTTTGCGCTTCGGCCCTTTTGCGCCGCGGGCATCTGGGTCGGCCTCGATCAGGCCCGATTTCTCCAGCTTCTTGAGTAGATAGTAGATCGAGGAAAAACCGATCTCAGTCCACTCCCGCATCCCCCGTGCCTGGATCAATTGTTCGATCTCGTAGCCGTGGCGAGGATGCTCGGCGATCAGGCTGAGGATGGCGAATTCGGCGTTTGTCATGTGTTCAATCCAACTATTCTAGTATTAGAGTAGTTGGATTGATATTGATTGTCGAGTCGAATGTTTGTCAGATATTGCGTTGGGATGCGGGCGCGGAGAATAGAACAAGTGGCATGCGAAAATTCCTAGTAGCCATCATGGCGGTCATCGTGGCCGGTCTTCTCGCCCTGGTGGTCTATGAGATCACGGCCGCGCGTTATCTCCATGCAATCGCATGGTTTGGCGTCACCAGCGTTTTTCTCTGGTTCGCCATGTACCGGCGCAAGCCCCCCGATGAGGCGCCATAAGAAAAGGCCGGGCGTTGCCGCCCGGCCTGATCTTTGATCGATTTGGTCTAGCTTAGACCGAGTAGTACATGTCGAACTCGATCGGGTGCGGGGTGTGCTCGAAAGCCAGCACTTCGCCCCACTTGAGTTCCATGTAGCCGTCAATCTGGTCGTCGGTGAAGACGTCGCCCTTCTTGAGGAAGTCGCGGTCCGCGTCGAGCGCGTCGAGCGCCTCGCGCAAGCTGCCGCAAACCGTCGGCACTTCGGCGAGTTCTTCCGGCGGCAGGTCGTACAGGTTCTTGTCCATCGGGTCGCCCGGATGGATCTTGTTCTCGATGCCGTCGATGCCGGCCATCAGCATGGCCGAGAACGCCAGGTAGGGATTGGCGCCGGCATCCGGGAAACGCACCTCGACGCGCTTGCCGTTGGGGCTGGTCGCGAAGGGGATGCGGCAGGAAGCCGACCGGTTCCGCGCCGAGTAGGCCAGCAGCACGGGCGCCTCGAAACCCGGGATCAACCGCTTGTAGCTGTTGGTCAGCGGGTTGGTGAAGGCATTCAACGCCTTGGCGTGTTTGACGATGCCGCCGATGTAATAGAGCGCGGTTTCCGACAGATCGGCGTAGCCCGAACCGGCGAACGTCGGTTTGCCGTCCTTCCAGATCGACTGGTGGGTGTGCATGCCCGAGCCGTTGTCGTCGATCACCGGTTTCGGCATGAAGGTCGCCGTTTTGCCGTAGGAGTGCGCCACGTTGTGCACGACGTACTTGTAGATCTGCAACTCGTCGGCCACCTGCAGCAGCGGGCCGAATTCCATGCCGAGTTCATGCTGCGAGGGCGCCACCTCGTGGTGGTGCTTCTCGGTGCGCAAGCCCATTTCCTGCATGATCGAGAGCATCTCGGCCCGGATGTCCGAGGCCGCGTCGACCGGCGGCACCGGGAAGTAGCCGCCCTTGATGGCGGGACGGTGGCCGGGGTTGCCGCCTTCGAAGTGCTTCCCCGTGTTGTAGGGGCCTTCGCCTTCGTCGATGGAGTAGAACGTGTTGTTCATGGAGACGTCGTAGCGCACGTCATCGAACATGAAGAATTCGGCTTCCGGTCCGAAGTAGGCGGTATCGCCCAGACCGGAGAAATTGAGATAGTTCTCCGCCCGGCGCGCCGTCGAGCGCGGATCGCGGCCGTAGCCTTCGCCGGTGGTGGGCTCGACGACGTCGCAGAACAGGATCAAAGAGCTTTGGGCCGCGAAGGGATCCATGGTGGCGCTGGTGGCATCCGGCATCAACGTCATGTCACTTTCGTTGATGTCCTTCCAGCCCTCGATGGAGGAGCCGTCAAACATGATGCCGTCGGCGAACATGTCTTCGTCGACCACCCGGCAGTCGATGGCGAGATGCTGCCATTTGCCGCGCGGGTCGGTGAAGCGCAGGTCAACGTACTTGACGTCGTCGTCCTTGATGGTCTGTAGAACTGATTTTACGTCGGACATGGTGATTTTCCCGTATTTTGTCTGTTACTCGAAAGCGGAGTGTTGGTTGATGGCTGAATTAGAGCGGATCGGCAGGGCTTAGATCGCCTCGCCGCCGCGTTCGCCGGTGCGGATGCGGATCGCGTCCTCCACCGTGGTGATGAAGATCTTGCCGTCACCGATGCGACCGGTTTGGGCCGCCTGCTGGACGGCTTCGACGGCCCGCTCCACCAGATTGTCCTCCAGTACGATTTCGATTTTCACCTTGGGCAGAAAATCGACCACGTACTCGGCGCCGCGGTAGAGTTCGGTATGGCCTTTTTGGCGTCCGAAGCCCTTGGCTTCGGTCACCGTGATGCCCTGCAGGCCGATTTCGTGAAGGGCTTCCTTCACCTCGTCGAGTTTGAAGGGCTTAATGATCGCCTCGATTTTTTTCATCGTTATCTCGTCCCGGACTAACTAAATCTCAGTCATGACATGACGGAGCGCGCGTTCCCGTAACCGAGAACGCGCGCGCGTTGGTGCGTACATAGCAGGAGGCGTGCCAATTCCGGCGGTCGTCGAAATCCGCGGAAAACTCAGCTTTTCCAGCGTAAGCGACAAATTTAGGCAAATATTAGTGCCTAATTATTGTGCATTTGCATTCCCGGTAATCAAATCGAGCAGCCGCTCACGAGAGCACATCGCGGATCCGGCGCACGGCCTCGCGGATGTTGTCGGTCGAATTGGCGTAGGAAAAGCGCAAAAATCCCTCGCCGAATTCGCCAAAACTCGTGCCGGACACGGTTGCCACGCCGGCTTCCTCCAGGAACAGGTCCTGCAGTTCGCGCGAGGTCCTGCCGGTCCCCTCGATATTGGGGAAGGCATAGAAGGCACCGCCGGGCCGGGGGCAGCGGAAACCGGGCAGGGCGTTCAGCTCTTCGACGATGACGCCGCGGCGCTCGTCGAAGGCCGCGACCATTTCGTCCACTGCGTCTTGCGGGCCCTGCAAGGCCTCGACGGCGGCGAACTGGGTGGCGGCGTTGACGCAGGAATGATCGTTGATGCACAGCCGCGTGGCCATTTCGATCAGGCTGTCGGGCCAGACCGAATAGCCGATGCGCCAGCCCGTCATGGCATAGGTCTTTGACCAGCCGTCGAGCAGGATCAGGCGGTCGCGCAGGTGCTCATAGGCCATCATCGTATGGTGCGGCTGGTTGTCGTAGACCATGCGGCTGTAAATCTCGTCCGACATCACGGCGACGTCGGGATGGCTCTCCAGGCCAAAGGCGAGCTTTTCCAGTTCGCTCTCGGGCACCACGCCGCCTGTGGGGTTGGCTGGCGAATTGAGAATGATCAGCTTGGTCCGCGGTGTGATGGCGGCCAGCACCTCGTTGGCGTCGAAGGCATAGCCCGCCTCCTCGTGCAGTTTGATCGGCACGGGCGTGGCGCCGGAAAAGCGGATGGCGCTCTCGTAGATGGGAAAGCCCGGGTTGGGGTACATGATCTCGACGCCGGCCTCGCCGAACATCAGGCAGGCGAAGAACATCGTCGGCTTGCCGCCCGGCACGATCAGGATGTGGCCCGGATCGACCTCCGTTCCGCGCCGCTCCGCGATATCGGCGGCAACAGCTTCGCGCAAGTGCAGGATACCGTTCGCCGGCGTATAGCCGTGATGGCCGTCGGCCAGCGCCTTCCGCCCGGCCTCGACGATGTTGTCCGGCGTTGCGAAGTCGGGCTGGCCGATGCCGAGATTGATGATGTCGCGGCCTTCCTGGGCCAGCGCATTGGCGCGGGCCAGAACCTCGAAGGCGCTTTCGGTGCCCAGACGGGCCATGCGTTCGGCAATAATCATGGCCAAGGCTTATGCCAGAAGCCGGGGATGCATGCAAACGCGTACCCGAGCTTGCACAAAGCCCTGACTTTTGGGAAGGTGCGCTGGGCACAGAGGAGTGGGGCGTGAAACCCGGCAACAGCATATTATCCGGCTACGGCACGACGGTTTTCGAGGTCATGAGCCGTCTGGCCATCGAGCACGGCTCGATCAACCTCGGCCAGGGCTTCCCCGACGGCAACGGGCCGGAGGATGTGCGCAAGGCCGCCCACGACGCCCTGGAGATGAACGCCAACCAGTACCCGCCGATGATGGGCATGCCGGAGCTGCGCCAGGCCGTGGCTGCGCATGCCAAGCGCTTCTACGACATCGACGCCGACTGGCAGACCGAGACCATCGTTACCTCGGGCGCCACGGAAGCCCTGGCGGCGGCGATGTTCGGGCTGATCGAGCCGGGCGACGAGGTGGTGTTGATCGAGCCCCTCTACGATTGCTATCTGCCGATCATTCGGCGCGCCGGTGGCATTCCCCGCCTGGTCCGGGTCGAGCCGCCGCACTGGGAACTGCCGCGCAAGGAACTGGCGGCGGTGTTCAGCACCAAGACCAAGCTCTTGCTGCTCAATAATCCGCAAAACCCCTCGGGCAAGGTGTTCGACGAAGACGAGTTGGCTTTCATCGCCGATCTGGTCTGTGGTTTCGATGCCTATGCCGTGTGCGACGAGGTTTACGAGCATCTGGTGTTTGACGGGCGCAAGCATCTGCCGTTGATGAACCAGCCGGGCATGCGCGAGCGCTGCGTGCGCATCGGTTCCGCCGGCAAAACGTTTTCGCTGACGGGTTGGAAGGTCGGCTACGCCACGGCGTCGCCCGAACTGATGGCGCCGGTGGCCAAGGCGCACCAGTTTCTGACCTTCACGACGGCCCCAAACCTGCAACGTGCCGCCGCCTATGGACTAGGCAAAGATGATAAATATTTCAACGATTTATCTGGCGAACTTCAAGCAAAACGTGACCTTGTGAAAGAAGGTCTCGAGGGCGTCGGGTTCGAGGCCATGGACTGCGGCGGCACCTACTTCATCAACGCCGATTTCCGGCCCCTGGGGTTCAACGGAACGGACGAGGAGTTCTGCCGCATGATCACGCTGGAGGCGGGTGTC
>CAYOAD010000065.1:15774-17713 GCA_964401845.1 uncultured Rhodospirillaceae bacterium
TTATTCCGGCCCCGGCGTCGATCATTTCGCCCGCTTCTGTTTCTGCAAGGAGGATGACATCCTCGAGGAAGCCGTGGCCCGCCTGGCCAAGCACTTCGGCAAGGGCTGATGCCCGGCCGTCCTCCGACGCTTTGGATCAAGTCACCGCTTGCCGTCTTCGCAGAGGGGGCTGAGGGCGGCATCGTCGTGCAGGATGGCAGGATCGCTGAACTGGTGCCGGCCGGAGCGGAGCCCGCCGCCAAGCCCGACCAGACCATCGACGCCTCCGAGCACGTCGTGTTGCCGGGCCTGATCAACACCCATCATCATTTCTACCAAAACCTGACGCGGGCGCTCGGCCCGGCCCTCAACAGGGAACTGTTCGATTGGCTCAAGGCGCTCTATCCAGTCTGGGCGCACCTTGACGACGACATGCTTGCCACGGCGACGGAACTCGCCATGGCGGAACTGCTGTTGTCCGGCTGCACGACGACGACCGATCATCACTACGTCTTCCCGCCGGGCCTCACCGGCGGGCTCGATCCCCAGATCGAGGGTGCTTCGAGGGTCGGCATCCGCGCCGTATTGACGCGGGGGTCGATGAATTTATCCGAAAAGGACGGCGGCCTGCCGCCCGACAGCGTGGTGCAGGACGCCGAAGCGATCCTGCTCGACAGCGAAAAGATGATCGCGGCCCACCACCAAGCGGAGGAGGGCGCGATGGTGCAGATCGCCTTGGCACCGTGTTCGCCGTTCTCCGTGACCCGGGAATTGATGCGGGAAACCGCAGAGTTGGCAGGGCGTGAGGGTGTCCTGCTGCATACCCATCTGGCGGAAACCGAGGACGAGAACGCCTTCTGCCGGGAAACCTTCGGCATGCGGCCCTTGGATTATCTTGAAGACTGCGGCTGGCTGGGAGAGCGAACCTGGCTGGCCCACGGCATCCACTTCGACGAGGCTGAGATCGGACGCATGGCGGCGGCGGGGGTAGCGGTATCTACTTGCCCCCATTCCAACATGACGCTGGCCTCAGGCATCTGCCCGGTATGCGACATGGAAGGGGCGGGAATGTCGGTGGGGTTGGGCGTCGACGGCTCGGCCTCCAACGACGCTTCCAACATGATCGAGGAAGTGCGCCAGGCCCTTATGTTGCAGCGCCTGCGCTACGGTTCCGCCAGGGTCTCGCATATCGACGCCCTGCGCTGGGCGACCGAGGGGTCGGCCAACTGCCTCAACCGCGCCGACCTTGGGCGCATCACGCCCGGCGCCCAGGCCGATCTCGCGCTGTTCCGCCTGGATGAACTCCGGCACTCGGGTTACGACGACGCCCTGGCGGCGCTGGTGTTGTGCGGCGCCAACCGGGCCGACCGTGTCATGGTGGCGGGCGAGTGGCGGGTGATCGACGGCCTTGCGCCGCATATCGACGAGGCGGATTTGATCGCGCGCCACAGCGCACTGGCCGGGGATTTGCGCCGGCGCGCCGGGTTGTGAACGGATTCGGCCCACGCGGCGCTTGACGTGCGCCGGGCGCGGGTCTAAAGAAACTCCGCCTATTTGTGGTGGCTGTAGCTCAGTTGGTTAGAGCACTAGATTGTGGATCTAGGGGTCGGGGGTTCAAGTCCCCTCAGCCACCCCATTTATCATATTGAAAATAAATAACTTTTTTTAATAGTTTTGTAACTTGAAAGAGATCTGCAAGAAATAGTCACCATTTAGTCACCAAAAAAATGAATTTCAGATTGCACCTTATCCTGCTGAGATTTGATGTTCAGTTGCTGTGAGAGTGCTCTTCAATATAAGAATCCATCATCAATTTTACCTACTTCATTGTTGAGAGACGAAAAAATAGCTGTTCAATGACCCTCCCACGATCCCTCACTAGAAAGAGGGAGGCGTTCCCGTCACCTCCGTAATTTGTGCGCCAAGGTCGTCGGCTTGTGACTGCAGCTCTTTGATTTCT
>CAYOAD010000066.1:0-17535 GCA_964401845.1 uncultured Rhodospirillaceae bacterium
CCGGGGCAACCGATACCCTGTTTCTGAGCGTTCCCGACGGGCCCGTCTCCATATCGGTTGTGGGTGAGCTATCGGAACTATCCGAACGCCGCGTCACTACGGTAATAGACCTCACCACCACCGGTCCCGAGCATTCGCGTGAAGCCGGGAGGATTGCGAACGATGCTGGTCTCACCTATATCGACGCACCGGTGAGCGGCGGGCAGGCCGGCGCGCGCGCCGGTACCGTCACGCTGATGTGGGCCGGACCGCGCGCTGAAATGGAACGCCACGACGCGGTGCTGAAATCTTTCGCCAAGAACATCTTTCATGTCGGCGAACAGGCGGGTCAGGGACAGGCTTTGAAGGTCCTCAACAACTTCCTCTCCGGTACGGCTATGGCGGCAACGTCGGAGGCCATCCTGTTCGGCTTGTCGCAGGGCCTCGATATGAAAACCATGCTCGACGTCATCAACGTCTCGACCGGCCAGAATACGGCCAGCCGCGACAAATTCCCCGAGCGCATCCTTACCGGTACGTACGATGCCGGCTTCCAGACCGCACTGGAGGCCAAGGACGTCAAACTCTACCTCGAAGGAGTGCGCGCGGCCGGCACGCCGGACCGTGTCGGCGCGCTGATATCGGAGATGTGGACCCGGTGCGACGAGGCCCACCCCGGCAGCGACTTCACCCGCATCTATGATTTCATTCGGGATGGGGGCGGCGGATAGCTCGAAGGCTACCGTCTCACGCCCACGTACTTGTGCAGCGGTTCGGGGTCGGCCTCCAGTTCGGTGGGGGTCGCTTCAGCTTTGATTTCGCCGTTTTCGATGAAGACGATGCGGTCGGCGGTCGAAAGGGCGGCTTCGACCTTCTGTTCCACCAGCAACGCGCCGACACCCTGGGCCTTGAGGCCGCGAACGGTTTCGAGGATCTGTTCGACGACGCGGGGCATAAGGCCTTCGCTGGGTTCGTCAAGCAACAGGATCTTGGGCTCAAGACAAAGCGCCCGGCCCGTCGCCAGCATCTGCTGTTCGCCGCCGCTTAAAGTTCCGGCCAACTGGTCGAGGCGTTCGGTGAGAACCGGGAACAACGATAGCACTTTGTCAAAAGTTTCCGCGCTGCTGTCCCGCACCAGCAATCCCATGCGTAGGTTCTCTTCGACGCTGAGTTCGGGGAACAGACGCCGGCCCTGCGGAACGTAGGCGACGCCATGCTTCGGCACGTCGTGGGGAGCGAGACCGGTAAGATCGAAGTCATCCAGCGCGACGCGGCCGGAGCGCGGCTTCATCAGGCCCATGATGGCGTTGAGGGTCGTGGTCTTGCCGGCGCCGTTGCGGCCCAGCAGGCCGACGATTTCGCCCGGCGCAATGCCGAGCGAAACATCCTTGAGCACCTGGATGCCGCCGTAGAAGCAGTTGATGTTGTCGACCTTCAGCATCATTTCCCCAGATAGGCGCGTTGGACATCCGGATCGGCTTCGATCTCGGCGGGTGTGCCTTCGGCGATCACCGCGCCGCGGTCCATCACCGTGATCTTTTCCGCCAGTTCGAGGACCACGGACATGTTGTGTTCGATCAGCAGCACCGTCGCCTCCTTGGCGATGCGTCGCGTGAGATCGCAGAATCCGGCAATCTCCTCCACCGCCAGCCCCTGTGTCGGCTCATCCATGATCAGCAGTTCGGGGTCCAGCGCCAGGCCCATGGCGACCTCCAACAGGCGCTGATAGCCGTAGGGTAGTTCAGCGGCCAGCCGATCCGCGCTATCGGCCAAACCGACCTCCCCGAGCACATGCTCGACGCGCTCGGCGATGTGCTGCTCGTTGAGCGAGACGCGCTGCTTGAGGCTGGTCATCAGGCGGCGCTGGGCCGCCAAAGCAACGTTCTCGTAACAGCTTAGGTTGCCGTAAACGCTGGTCACCTGGAAGGTGTAGACGATGCCCTGCAGGACGCGTTCGTTGGCGGGCATGCGGGTGATGTCTTGGCCCTTGAAGGCGATGGTGCCGGAGGACGGTTTGACGCGGCCGCTGATGTTGCCGACCAGCGTCGTCTTGCCGGCGCCGTTGGGCCCGATGATGGCGCGGATCTCGCCCTGCGGCAGGGTGAAGTTCACGTTGTCGACGGCCTGCAGGCCGCCGAAATGCTTGCTGAGGTCGGTCGTCTGCAGCAACGTCACGGCAGCCATTTGATCCACCTTTCCCTGACCGTGCCCATGATGCCCTTGGGGAACCAGAGGATCAGGATAACCAGCACCGCGCCCACGACGATCAGGTAGCTCGACGTGAAGTCGCTGGAAATGTCGACGAGGTAGAACATCAGTCCGGTCCCCAGCAGCGGTCCGATCGCCGTGCCGACGCCGCCGAGCAGAGCCCACAGCAGCGGGAAGATGGAATACTGGATGGAGGCGAAGGTCGAGCCGATGTAGGCGAACAGGACGGCGTAGGCCGCACCGGATGCACCCGAAATGACGCCGGATATAACCAGCGCCAGCAGCTTGTAGCGGTAGGTGTCGTAGCCGAGCATGCGTGTGCGGGCCTCGTTCTCGCGGATCGCCACGAGAATGCGCCCCGTGGGCGAGCGCACCAAGGCCAGGGCCAACAGGAAACAGACAGCCAGTACGAGGAGGGCGAAATTGTATTTCACGTCGGCGTCGGCGAACTTGATCGCCGCGTCGCCGAATTCCAGGACACGGCTTTTTTCCGGCAGCACGAATCCCTGATCGCCCAGCGTGATTTCGTTGAAATAGAGGGTCGTCAGAAACAGCGCCTGGGCGAACATCATGGTAACGATGAGAAAGGCCGGCCCGCTGGTGCGCAGTGCCATCAGGCCGAACAGGAACGCCAGGACGAAGGCGCAGACAATCCCGAAGGCCAGTCCCTGCAGAACCCCGAATTCGAGGTAATACATGGTAAGGCCGGTACCGTAGAGACCGGCGGCGAAGAACATCGCGTGGCCCAGGCTGAGGAGGCCCGTGTACCCCAGCAGCACGTTGTAACCCACGGCATAGACCGCCAGGATCATGATGCGGGCGGCATTGGCGTGGTGATAGGGCGGCAGCACGAACTGCGCCAGGAACAGCACCACCAGAATACCGATGTGGAGGATCAGGACCTTGGCGGTGACGGACTTCGTCATTTGTCCTCCTCCCCGAACAGGCCGCCGGGGCGCACCACCAGAACCATGGCGACCAGCAGTGTGGCGAGGATTTTCGCCAATGTGGGAGAGAAGAACACCGACACCACGCCGTCGCTGAGGCCAATGATGAAGGCCGCTAGCACGGTGCCCCGGAGACTGCCGAGGCCGCCGATGATGACGACGATGAAAGACAAGAGCAGCGGGTCGAGCCCCATAAGGTAGTGTGCCTGCTGGATCGGCACGACCAGCACACCGGCCGCCGCCGCCAGCATGCCGCCGAGGGCGAAGACGGTTGCGTAGATGCGCCGCACCGGTACGCCGAAGGCCTGGGCCATTTCCTGGTCCTGCTGCGTCGCGCGCATGTAAAGGCCCAGCTTGGTGCGTGACATGCCGTACCAGGTCGCCAGCAGCAGCGCCGCCGAGGCGCCGGCAACGATGAATTTGTAGCCGGAATAGCCGAACCAGGGGAACGAAACGCGGAAATAAAACGGCGCCTGGACCGGATGAGCGTCAGGACCGTAAAGGATCAGAACGGTCTGCTCGATGATGTAGAGAAGCCCGATTGTCGCGACGATGGTGCTTTCCGGGTTGTAGTTGATGCGCCTGAGGATGAGATAATCAGAGGCGACGGCGACGACACCGACGACCGCCGGCGCCACCACCAGCGCCATGATAAAGCCGACCAACGGCGCATCGACGGCGATGTCGGCGCACCACCAGGCCAGCACGGCGCCCAGCATGAAGAACTGGCCGTGGCTGACGTTGACGACGCGCATGACGCCGAACACCAATGACAGGCCGAGCGCCGTCACGGCCAATACGAAGGCCGTGACAGTGCCCTCCAACAGGGCCAGGAAGAGATGAGGTCCGAAATCCATTGTTTGCTGGCGGGGGCGCGCGGGTTTGCGCGCCCCCATCGCCTATGGACTAGAACCTACAGGGACTGTTTGGTGTAATCGCCCTCGGGCGCGTACATGCCGTCCTCGATGGACGTCTTGTGCACGACGTTGAGCTTCTTGCCCTCTACCTTGGAGATGAACTGCGGGCCATAGCACTGGTGCGTCTGGCCGCTGAACTGCTTGGCGCCCTGTGGATGCGCGATGCCCTCGTTCATCCACTGGGTGCTTTCCATGGTTTCGATCATCATGGCGACGTCCTTCGGCGAACGCTCCTGATAGCCGCTCTGTTCGACGGCGTCCTTGATGAAGAACAGCGTCTCCCAGCAGCCGAACATGTGCGAATAAGTCGACACGTCCTTGGGGTTCTTCAGGCTGGCGCCGGAGTCGTTGACGCCGACGGCGTTGCGGTAGAAGCGTTCGTGGCTGGTGTCGATGCCGCCGGCATAACGCGGCATGGCTTCCCAGAAGTAGGTGCCATCGAGGTAATCGAGACCCGGGGTCGCCATGTCGACGGCTTCCAGGCTGTCCATGAAGCCGAAGATCTGCGGCCGCTTGGAACCGAAATGCTCGCCCATTTCCTTGACGAAGGTTAGCACGCCTGGACCGACCATGACGTGGTAGATGACCTCTGTATCCGACGGAATGCGGGCGAAATACTTGGTGTAACTGCTTTCCGTCGGCGGGATCGGCAGGAGCGTCCCGATGGTGCCGCCGTGTTCCTTCGCCGCCGCGCCGAAGTAATCGCGGTGGTTATAGCCGAAAGCATAGTCGGGATAGATCATCGCGACTTTTTTGCCGAGGTTCTGGAAGACCCAGCCCGAAATCGCCTGGATCTGCGCTCGAACGTCGGTGATGCAGGGCTGGAAGACGTAACGGTTCATCTTGCCCGAGGCGACGTGATAGCCCTCGCTGACCACGAAGTAGGGGATCTTGAGTTCACCGGCGCGCGGCGCGGAGCCGATCACGACGTGGCTGAACAGCGTGCCGAAAATGAAGTCGACGCCGTGCTTGGTCGCCAGTTTTTCGACCACCTCGGCACCTCGTTTGGGGTCTGTGCCGTCGTCCTCGGAGATCAGCTCAATGGGCCGGCCGGCGATGCCGCCCATGGCGTTGATGTGATTGACGGCGGCCACTGTGGTGCGTTCGTACCAGCGGCCGTAAGCGGCGCCGATGCCAGTGCGGTGCACCTGGAAACCGATCTTGATGGGCTTGCCGCCGGTATGCGCCAGAGCGGGGGCGGCAAGGCTGCCCGCGGCTGTTGCGCCGGCTAGGAGACCGGCACCTTTGAGGGCCGAACGTCTGGAGATCGTGACGCCTTCGGTTTTGGCTGTGTCCTTCTTATTGAATTTCTTGGTCATAACATGATTCCCCATTGATGATGATTGTTCTTCAATTTCCGTTCGAATTCATACAACGCGATACCACCGATGTGCATTTTACGGGGGCCGAAACATCGCACTATTCTTCATTTTTCGACCTTCTTTCAAATATTTAGCCGACGACTGGGGTGGCCAACAGCCACAAACCGAAGAGTGTGTAGGCGATCATCAGGGCCGTCATCGGCGCCTGGCTCAAGACCGCCTGGCCGAGGTTCTCGAGTTGACCCATCGCCAGCAGATGAGAGACGCCGACGGCTACGACATGGGCGAGCACGATGGCGGCGACCTGGAACTTCCAGACCAGCTGCACCAGTACGTGATTGCCCAGGAAAGCGGCGTTGACTTCGTAATCGCGCAGGCCCAACAGGTCCCAACCCAACTGGTAGGGATCCGACAGCGCCCGCAGCGCGAACTGGATATCAATCATGAATTCCGGCAGGTAGTGGGCGAAGTGGTAGCCAAAGGCGATAGGCACGATGGAGGCGACGAAGCGGCCCAGGCTTTCGGCGTTCGACCAGGTGATGTTGCTCAATCTCCGGCCGGCCAGGACGGCGACCACGAAAACCGCCATCAACGTCAGGAACAAGGCGATGAAGCCCAAGGTGTTGGCCATCATGAGCGACGTGCGGCCCGGAAACTCCAGCGGATTGACGCCGATGCTCCCCAACCACCAAAAGGTTCGGGAGAAACCGTCGAACGAGACCGCCGACAGCGCCAGCAGGACGAACGTGACGCCGCTGATCGGCAAGGTTTCGACCTGCAGGAGCTGCATACCGGGCAGCGTTGCGGCGAGCGACGAGCGCTCTTCCGTTGATTGACGCCGCGCATCGAACGGCGAGAGCTTGGATACGATGCGGAAGAACAAGCTGAAGGTCTCGCCGTATTTGAGCCAGGTCTCCCCGCCGAACCACAACATGCCGGCAAGCGTGATCACGATGTAGACCGTCACGGCATCGGCCAGCACGGTGGGATCCTGGGGCGCCGGGTAGATCAGTTCGAACCAGGCGAAGGCGAACAGCAGAATGACGGCGGGCCAATAGGCCAGCCTGGCGGGATAGCTGAGCGGCGGCCGTTCCCGCCAGTTCCGGAGGCCCGGGATTGCCGTTGCGATGCGATAGAGTGGCCGCCACGGATTAAGCCAGTCCCAGAGATTGCCGAACAATGCCGTCGCGAAAGTGAAGCCGACCCACCAGATGCCCCAGACGACAACCGGAAGAGGGTTCAACAGGGGGTCCGGGCTGCCCACGTAACCTGCCACGATCAAGCCGATGATAAAGATCAGGGTGAGGAACGCCGGAACCGAGGAGGTCCAGCCGGGGAGGGAACCCAGGCGAATTCTTGCGCGTTCCAGCGCCATCAGGCCGGAGCTTGGGATTATCGCCATGACGACGAAAGAAAGCGCCACCACCAGCGCGCCGCCGAATATATAAAGGTCCGTCGGCAACAACAGGACGTAGGCCCGCTCACTGGTATGGGCCCAGGCCACACCCGCCGATCCGGCGACCAGCCCCAAGGCCACAACCAGGCCCGCGGTGGGATGTGACAAAATCCTCATCAGCCGATCAGGCTTATGCTTTCAATGCGTTCGACGCCGCTGGTGTTCATCTGTTCCCAGGCGGCGTCGAGCGAGCCTTCGAGGTCGATGGCCCGGCAGGCATCGTCGATGACGGTGACCTCAAAGCCTTCCTTGCGGCCGTCCAAAGCCGAATAGGCGACACAAAAATCGGTAGCCAGACCGGTCATGAACAGGCGGCGGAATCCGCGCTCCCGGAGATATCCCGCCAGTCCTGTCGGTGTCGTGTGGTCGTTCTCGAAGAAGGCCGAATAGGAATCGATCGGGCCGCGAAAGCCCTTGCGGATCACGAGTTCCGCCCGGTCGCTCAATAGATCGGCGTGAAACGCGGCGCCGGCCGTGCCCTGGACGCAGTGGTCGGGCCAAAGCGTCTGGGAGCCATACGAGGCTTCGACGCTTTCATAGGGTCCCTTGCCGTCGTGGCTGGAAGCGAAAGAGCTGTGCCCCGCCGGATGCCAGTCCTGGGTCAGCAGCACGTGGTCGAAAGCGTCCATCAGCCGGTTGCTCAGGCCCACGACCGCATCGCCGTCCGCGACCTCCAGGGCGCCGCCGGGGCAAAAGTCGTTCTGCACGTCGATGACGACCAGGGCGTCCTGATCCCGTCTTATGCTCATCGCTGACATGATATTCCCTCCTGTTCACGCTTGTGCTTAGACGATCTCCGGCAACGTCGTCGCCGGCGGCGTGTTGCGGCTGCGCTGCGAGCGCACGATGCCGTCTATGATGGTCATGCCGACGCCCGGCAGGTCGCCCATCTGGATACTCTCGAGGATCGTTGCACCCGCCGTATGCTGGGCGCGGTCCAAGACGACGAAATCGGCGGACCTGCCGACCTCGATCAGACCGACGTCGAGGTCGCGCATGCGAGCGGTGTTGCCGGTGGCGAAGCAGATCGCCTGCTCCGCCGGGACGTCACCCAGGCTCGAGAGCATGGCCACCATGCGCAGGATGCCCAACGGCTGGACGCCCGATCCGGCAGGACCGTCTGTGCCCAGGATGACGCGTTCCAACTGGCCGAGTTCGCGGGCAGTTCGCAAAGCCAACAAACCGGACCGTTCGTTGCCGTTGTGAACGATCTCGATACCGCGCGAGCACTGCTCGCAAAGGCAGGTGATCTGATCGTCGGGCAGGGCGGTGTGGCCGCCGTTGATGTGTCCGATGATGTCGGCGTCAGCCTCCAGCACGACGTCCTTGTCGATCAGGCCGGAACCCGGGATCGACGGCCCGCCCGTATGGATGGTGCTCTGGATGCCGTATTTGCGCGCCCAGCCCACCATCTTCTTGGCTTCCTCCCCGGCCTTGACGCTGCCGAGGCCGACCTCGCCCAGCAATTTGACACCCGCCTCTGCGAGATCCTTGAAGTCCTGTTCCTCCATGCCCTGTTCGATGACCGGGGCACCGGCGTGAACCTTAACGCCCGACGGCCGCAGGTTGCCGAACGAGCGCTGCGCGGCCACCGCCAGCGCCTTGAGGCCGACGACGTCCTTGGGCCGGCCCGGGGTGTGCACTTCGCCGGCGGAAATCATGGTTGTGACGCCGCCATGAAGCGACGAATCGATCCAGTTCAACTGGCTTTGCCGGGGCGTCCAGTCGCCGGCCACAGGATGGACGTGGCTGTCGATCAGGCCCGGCGCCAGGGTCGTACCCTTGGCGTCGACGGTGGTCGAGGCGCCGTCGGCATCAACGTCTGCCGCTTTTCCGATGGCCGTGATCCGGCCATCCACGGCGACGACGGTGTCGGCATCCAGAACGGGATTGTCGAGGTCCCCGCTCAACATCAGACCGACGTTGCGGATCACGGTTTTCTGGCTTTCTTCTGACATTTTCTCCCCCGTTCACTTCAGCAAATCTTTTCCAGAAGTCCGATTAAGGTTTTGCGTTCCGTTTGGTCCAGCGGCTCCAGCGTGCTTTCTGTAATCTCGACGCCCAGCGGAATGGCCCGCCGGATCACCTCCATACCCTTGTCGGTCAGGCCGACCAGGAAACGCCGGGCGTCGGTCGGGTCCGGCCAGGTGCGGGTAAAACCGCGCGAGGTCAGGCGGTCGACGACGCCCTTGATGGTGGCGGCATCCAGTGCGGTATGACGGCCGAGGCGGTTCTGCGTGCAGCTCTCCAACTCGTAAAGCTTCGCCATCGCCGCGAACTGGGTCACCGTCAGAGGCGGATCGATCAGGTCGGCAAAGATGCCTTTATGTCTTTGCGTCGCCCGGCGCAGGATGAAGCCGATCTGCTCACCCAGCACATAGCTGTCCACCACGCTGTCTTCCGCCGCGTTATCGGTCGCTTGTTTCGCCACGGTCGCCATGTTCAGCGCAAACCGTCCTCACCTTTGGCGTCCTTGGCCTCCAGTCCGCCGACGCGGGGCAGGGGCCGGCCGCTGTCAGCGACGCTGACCGCGACCATGATCTCGTTGGCCCGGGGGGCATCGTTGAGGCGCACCTCCATGCCGTCGAAGTGGCTGCGCACGTAAGCCGCGTCCTTGTGGCCCAAGGGTACGTCGAGCGGCGCACCCGGCCCGCCGCGCTTCTTGGACGAAGGCACCAGGGCGGCGCCTTTTTCAACGGCCTTGCGCAAGGGGGCGCCCAGCTTGGGATGCAGGATGGCAGCGGCATGTTCCAGTTCGCCGTTTTCGCCGACCATGGCGGCCTTGCCGTAGCTCTCGGCCTGCGCCGGCGTGATGCCCAGCGCGGCCACGCACTTTTCGCCCAAGAGACCGCCGAGTTCGGCGCCGATATCCATCAGGGGTTCGAGGTCCTCGACGTATTCGCCGGCGAAGGGATTTTCGATCACGGCGACGGCAGCGGCGCGGCGCGTCGGCGGATTGATCACCTTGTTCATCTCCGTCTGGGTTTCCTCGACGATGACGGCGATTTTCCTGATTTTTGCCTTGCTCATCTCAATCCGTCCTCTCCTTTGATTTCCGATACGGCCAGGCCGCCGGCGCGGGCATGGATGCGGGGGCCGGTCGTCATGACCAGGGCCACCAGCATTTCGTTGGCCCGCGGCGCGTCGTTGATGCCGACCTCCACGGCGTCGAAATGGCTGCGCACGTACGAGGCGTTGACGTGCGTCACGGGCACGTCGAGCCGCGCCCCGATGCCGCCGACCTTCTTGGTGGACGGCACGATGGCCTTGGAATCGTTGAGTCGCGCCCGCATGGAATAGCCGCCGGGGGCATGCCACAGAGCGCCATGCTCCAACTCGCCGTTCTCGCCGATGATGGCGCCCTTGCCGAAGCCCTCGACGATGGTCGGATCGCCGCCCAGCGCCGCGATCAGTTGATCCGCCATCTCCAGACCCAGCGGTTTCATGTCGTCGATCATCGGCATGATGTCCTCGACATAGCGGCCGGCGTAGGGATTGCGCAGGACGGCGAGAGCGGCGGCGCGCTGGACAGGGACATTCGACGGCGGTCCGCCCTCATGGAAGATTTCCTCCACCGAGACCACGCGTTTGCGGACTTCAATTTCAGGCATGAACCGCCTCCCTTTCGATAATATTCTGCATTTCCGGTCCTGGCAGGGTGGTGAGCCGCTCCCCGCCGACAAACCGGACTGATCCTTTAAGATTGAGCGCGGCGGCTTCGATAAGGCCGCGTTCGAACATTTGTTGGCCCGTCAATTCACCGGCTGTCAAAGCGGTATCGACGTCCCCGGGTGCAAGCTGGCCGACGTGTTCGGTGACCAAGCGCTCGCCCAGATCGCTGTCGGGGTCGATGTCCCGCGCCGGAACCCGCTTCACCATCGCGTGGCCAGGCAGGTCGACGGCATTGGCGATGAGGGTGGCGGCGGCGTCGGCTTGGGCGGCGCTGGAGGTCAGCACCGTCACGGCGTCGGCGATGCCCAGCGAGTGGCTGCGTCCGCGACAGCCGCTGGTCGCGATACCGCGGATGGTATCGGCCTGTCTAAGCGTTATCGTGCCGGAAAGCGCCGTGGAGCCTTCCGCCGCGGCTATCCCCACATCGAAGCTCGCACCGGGCGCCAGATGAAGAGCGATGTCACCGCCGTTGTTGACGTAAGCCTTTTCCAATTCCCCGCCGGCGACCAGCGTGTCCAGAATTTCGTCGGCCACGGCCCCGGCGACGGCGGCCATGGGTGTGATGAAATCACGGCTTAAAGGCTGGGTCGCCGCCTGCATGCGACGCGCGACAACGCTCGAAAATTCGAGGTCGGCGTTCGCTGCAGTGCGCAGCATTGGCAACTCCGCCACCAGTTCCGGCAGGACCGTTTCGAATCGGGTGCCGGCTCGCGCATAGGCTTGCCGGACCTCGGCCAAAGGCCCGAAGGCCTCGATCACCAGGTCGATCGGACCGTGCTGCAGGTGCAGGCGTTTGCCGTCCGGCAAAAGCGCGGCGACGGGGCCGGTCATCGCCCACCTCCATTAGGTTTGCCCCCAGGGTCTCTGCCCCAGGGGAAGTTCCCGCCCGCCGTCGGCCAGGGCGCGTCTGCGTTCTGTCCCACGGTTTCGGTATCCTCGCCGCCCAGCGCCTGCGCCAGCGGTACGACCGAATCCATGTGCCCGCCCAAGGCCTCATAGTCGTCCAGGCGCATGGTGAATTCGATGGGGGCGACGATCGCAGGCGTCGGCACGTAGCCGAAGGAATTCCGCGGCATGCTGGTGACGTCGACCATGAAGGTAATGCCGCCGCCCGGCCAGATGTACACGGGCGCGCCGCCCGCCGAAACATAGGTCAGCGTATCGCGCACGGACCGCGTCAAGGCCACCGGGTTTTCCGTAACGCCCGCGCGCAGGGAGCCGCCGGCGCCGCCGATGAACAGCACCGAACAGAGCGCCGGTTCGCAATTCTCCTGCACGCGTTTGACCGAGGCGACAAGGGGCGCCGGCATGTCGCGTTCGACCGGCTGAACGTTGTCATCGAGTTCGAAGTAGGCGCTGTGGTCGCCCGTGGTGCTGACCATCAGCATGCTGAGGCCCGGCTTGGCTTTCTTGGGATTGAAGTGTTCGATGATCGAGAGCGGATCGTCGATGTCGGTGCCGCCCCAGCCCGAACCCGGTTCGGCCACCTGGAAATAGCGCCCCGGCGTCGACTTCCGCCCGCGCAGGCGTATGCCGGTTTCCGGCACGTCCAGCATCTTGCCGGCCTGGTGTTCCGAGAGCACGCCGGTGATGTGGTCGTCAACCACCACAACCTCATCGACGTGGTCGAACCACTGCTTGGCGAACATACCGATGGCGGCGGAGCCGCAACCGACGCGCATGCGTTCTTCGCGGACTCCGTCGACGATGGGCGGTTTGCCGGCCTGCACCAGGACGCTGACGCCGTCATCGACGCTGAGTTCGACGGCCATGCCGTTACAGAGGTTCATCAGGGTGTCGCAGGTTACCCGGCCCTCGGCCTTGGAGCCGCCGGTGA
The DNA here is from genome assembly GCA_964401845.1 of uncultured Rhodospirillaceae bacterium. GTDB lineage: Bacteria > Pseudomonadota > Alphaproteobacteria > UBA2966 > UBA2966 > CAYFKJ01. Next base: position 12,339 of record CAYOAD010000066.1, read on the forward strand.
GATGATTGACGCCGCCCAACGACAACATCTGCGAGCCGTACTCGCCCGTCGTCATGTGGCCCACCGCTTCACCTTCGGCGCGAACGGTACTCTGTTCGGGGCCAAGATGGCGGTCGGTGTCGATCTTTATCTTGACGCCGCAATAGCTGTAGATCGCTTCACTGACCACCGTGACCATGTCGACCCCGTCGATCTCGCTGGAAACGATAAAGGGGGCGGGCTTGTAGTCTGGGTACGTCGTTCCGGCGCCGACGGCGGTGACGAAGTTGGTGTCGCCCGCGACCAAATCGCCGTCCCAGTCGCCGTCTTTGAGGAACTCTACAAGCTTGTGTTCGCCGTCCCGGGCTTGTTGGACGATGACCAGGGGATCGACGCGAACCAAGTTGCCGCCTTCGTTGGCGTAGCGGTCGCAGGCGCCGGCACGGCCGTCGGCGATGTAGCAGAGGACCGGGCAGGCATCACAGCGGATTTTGGCGGTAGCGGGGCTGGCGTCCGTCATGTCAGGCCTCCCTTGCTTTCAAAATCGCTTCGCGTACCCGTTCTGGCGTGGCCGGCAGCCGCCTGATTTGGGCGCCGGTGGCATCACGGATGGCGTTCAGCAGCGCCGGGGCAGTCGGGATCAGGGCCTGTTCGCCGATGCCCTTGGCGCCGTAAGGGCCGAGCGGTTCGGCTTCCTCGATCAGGATGCTCTCGATTGCCGGCACGTCGCCGATGGTCGGAATGAGATAATCGTGCAAGTTCTCGCTGCGCCCCGGCACGTATTCCTCCATCAACGCCATGCCGAGGCCCTGGGCAACGCCGCCCTCGATCTGACCCTCCACCAGCGTCGGATTGATGGCGCGGCCGACGTCATGGGCGGCGGTGATCTTCAAAACCCGTACCAGGCCCAGGCGGGTGTCGACTTCGACCTCGGCCAGGTGGGCGCCGTAGCCGTAGGTGGCGTAGGGCACGCCCTGACCGTCCTCGTCCAGGGGCGCCGTGGGCGGATCGAACGTGCCTTCGCCCATGAAGACGAATCCTTCGTCGTCAACATCCATGGCGGCCAGGTCGAGAACAGATTCCGCATTTTCATCGCGGACCGTCAGATTGCTGCCCGATAGCTCAAACGATGCGTCCTCCGCGGCATTGGAAAGGTGCAGGATGGCGCTGCGCAAATCTTGTCCCGCCAGGTACGACGCTTTGCCCGAGACGAAAGTCTGTCGGGAGGCCGATGTCTTGCCGGCGTCCGGCGTAAGGTCGGTATCCCAGGTCACGAGTTCGAACTGGTCGACCGGCAACCCGACCGCGTCGGCGCAGATCTGCGTCATGACCGTGTTGGCGCCCTGTCCGATGTCGACCGCCCCCTGGAACAGCACCAGCGCGCCGTCGGGCTTGATGCCGACGCGGATGGTCGACGGGTTCGGCAAGGAGGTGTTGCCGCAGCCGTACCACATGCCGGCCAGACCGACACCCCGGCGGCGGCCACCTCCGTTCGATTGATTGTGCATTTTGGCGTCGGTTCGCGCCCGGTCCCAATGGCTGCGTAGGGCCTCCAGGCATTGCCGGATGCCGACGCCTTCCTCCAGGACTTGACCGCAGACGGTGCTGTCGCCGTTTTCCAGCACGTTGGCGAGCCGGAAATCCAGACGGTCCATATCGATCTTGTCGGCCAGTTCGTCGAACATCACTTCCTGCGCCAGCGATGCCTGCGGTACGCCAAAGCCTCTGAAGGCGCCGCTGGGCGGACCGTTGGTATGGATGGCCTCGGCATTGGCGCGATAGGCGGGCACGGCGTAGGGGCCGGAGGCATGAACGGGCACGCGGTTGGCCACGGTCGGTCCCCACGAGGCATAGGCGCCGGTGTTGAAGGCGCCGTCGAAATTCAAAGCCGTGATCTTGCCGTCCCGCGAAGCGCCCAGCGTAATGCGCATTTCGGCGGGATGTCGCTTGGTCGTCGACATCATCGATTCCGGCCTGGAGTAGACGATACGGACGGGTTTATTCAGCTTCCAGGCCGCCAGGGCGATGAAAGGTTGTACCGAGATGTCCAGTTTGCTGCCGAAGCCGCCGCCCGCCGACGTCGGCGATATTCGAACATCGCCGGGATCGACGCCGAGGATACGGGCGGTGTCGTCACGGTCCATGTAAGGCGCCTGGGTGCAGACGTGGATTTCGACGCGATCGCCGCGGCGCTCGGCCCAGCCCGCTTCGGGTTCGATGTAGGCGTGTTCGACGTAGCCGGTGGAAAAGTCGGCCTCGATCACGGCGTCGGCGGCGTCGAAGCCCGCCTCCAGATCGCCGCGTTGGACGAAACCGCTGATCAAGCTGTTGCCCGCACGGTCTTCGAACAGCACGGGCGCGCCCGCCGCCCCGGCGGTCTCCACGGTCATGACTTCGGCCCTCGGCGACCAGGAAACGGGGAATTGATCCAAATCCAGAACCGTCATGGTTTCCGCCTGGCCCACGACGGCGGCCACGGCCTCGCCGCGAAAACGGCAGTGACCTTCCGCGAACACGGGTTGATCGGCAAACGGCGGGATGACGCCGAAGACGTTCTCACCGGGTATGTCAGCGGCCGTCAAAACGCATTCGATGCCCGGATGATCCTCGACATAGGTCCCGATATCGCCAAGCGTAAACGTCGCGCTGTGGTGGGGCGAACGCACGATTTTGGCGACCAGTGCGTCGGCAGGCGCGCCGTCGTCTCCGAAGATGTCCGCGCCGCTCACCTTCGGTATACCATCCAGGCGTTGAATGCGACCGCCGACCGCTTCGCCGCTCTCCACCGTCACCGCCGGTGCGTCGAATGTCCGCGCCGCCATCACGGCGTCGATGATTTTGCGGTAGCCCGTGCAACGGCAAAGCACACCACCCAGGGCGTCCTCGACCTGGGCCTCGCTGGGCTCGGGAATGTTCTTGAGCAGCGCCGTGGCCGCCATCAGCATGCCGGGCGTACAAATGCCGCACTGCGCCGCGCCATGATGCAGGAAGGATTTCTGCAGCCGGCTGAGGTCGCCGTTGGCGGCCAGGCCTTCGACGGTCTCGACCTGGCGGTCCGCCAGGCGGCCCGCGGGCACCATGCAGGCGCAGACGGCTTCACCGTCGATAAGCACGGTGCAGGCGCCGCAGTCGCCGGCATCGCAACCCACCTTGGTGCCGGTGGCGCCGAGTTTTCGGCGCAGCACGTCGGACATACGGTCGACGGGATTGACCGACGTCTCGACGGGCTGTCCGTTCAATGTAAACCTGACGGCGTCGAGGATCGCATTCATGTCGAGCCTCCGCTGCAGCGCTCAAGGGCGCGCACGATCAAATCCTTGGCCGCTTCAAGGCGATAGGATGCGCTGGCCCGGATATCGTCGATCGGGCTGAGCGGGGCCAGATGTTCGTCGGTTACCGTGATTTCCGTTTCGGGCGTGGCCGCCATGCCGAGCAAACTCGCCTCCAGGGCAGGCAGGCGGCAGGGAACCTCCGAACAGGCGCCAACCGCGACGTGGGCCTCGGCGACCCGTCCACCGTCGTCCACAGCCAAGAGGGCGGCGACGGAGACAATCGAGATCACCAGGTATTCCCGCGCGCCGAGTTTGAGGAAGGCGGACGCGGCGTTGTCCGCAGTGGCCGGAACAAGGATCGCCGTAAGCAGCTCGTCGGCCCGGCGTACCGTGCGCCGGTTGCCAGTGATGAAGTCGCCGAGCGGCAAGGTCCGCGCACCGTCAGCGGATGACAATTCCACGCGCGCGTCCAGCGTCAGCAGCGGCGGCACGCCGTCGGCAGCCGGTGAGGCGTTGCAAAGATTGCCGGCGACGGTCGCGACGTTTTGGATTTGTATGGAGCCGACCTCGCGCGCGGCCGCCTTGAGGCCGTCGAAGGCGGGCGGCAGCTTTGTCTGGACCACGTCCGTCCAGGTCGTCAGGCCGCCAATGCGCCATGAGGTGTCGGTACGGGTGATGCCGCGCAACCCATTGATCGCCGAAGCGTCGAGGACCGGTCGGTCGAAATGCCTGCCTGCGATTGCCGGATAAAAGTCGGTGCCGCCCGCCAGGACCGTATGGGTCCCCTCGCTGAGACAGGCCAGCGCGGCCTCCAATGTATGCGGGCGGGCATACCCGGTCATCGTTAGCACCCCCCAAACACGCGCCGTTAATCGGCGTTCACTTTTGTTTGTATACTAACAATAATGATAATGAGGAATTTTGCCCGGAGTCAAGAGACCTTCGGCGTACGAGGCGCGATCTGCGCGTTCATTGAACGAGTGCCCAGCGGACCGTTACGTTTACCGTATATTTGTTCTCGCCGGCGGATATCGGCACCTCGGTTTCAGCTTGCGCCATCATCATGCGGGCGTCCGTTCTCATGTGCGGACGGGGTGCGACGGCGCCTTCCCTGATCTCAAGGATTTTCCCAAGTGCAATGCCGGCGGCATCGGCCAGTGTCTTGGCTTTGGCGATGGCATCCTTCATGGCGTCCCGCCGGGCGGCGGTGAGCAGGCCGGCCGGTTGGTCGACGGTAAAGGCAATGTTGCCGACTTTGTTGGCGCCCTGCGATATCGCCCGATCGAGAAGCATGCCCGTTTTCGAAAGTTCCCGGATGCGTACGGCGAGGTCGTTGGACACGGCGTAGCCGACGATTTGCGGCGGCGGTTGACGCCCGTCGCTTTGCCGTTTTGGCCGTCTGTATCGCGGCCGGATGGAAAAGTTGGAGGTCTTTATATCCTTGTCATCGACGCCCTCTGCTCTCAACGCCGACAGCACCTTGGACATGGCTTTGGTATTGGCGTCGGCGGCCTCGGCGGCGGTATCGGCTTCGGACAAAACGCCAAGCGATACCAGGGCGGTGTCGGGCTTGGCGCTGGCGGCGCCCACACCCGTGACGGCGATGTAGGGGACCGGATCATCGTCCGCCCAAGCCGGTGCGGTTTGCAAAGCGAGCGCCGAAAAAACGGCGACGAAGGCCAAAACGGGATGCTTCATGGTCGTCCTCCGAATGACGGACAGGTTCCTTCCCTGCCCATTCAAGTCTTCGAAAAAGGCCATATTATGACCCATGATTGCCGCCTCAAGCGACCATATCAGGTCGGAGAAATTCCAAGTAAAGCCTGAATGTCGCGGGAAAGCTCTATCCCCGAAGCTTGGGCTTGCCGGTAACTCTCGAGGGAACGTTCACCAGGGTATCTGACGCGGTCATGACCGCTCGCCGGCCGGGAACTGCGGGTCTTGTC
>CAYOAD010000067.1:0-17290 GCA_964401845.1 uncultured Rhodospirillaceae bacterium
GGCCGCATCGAATATCATGAGGAGCGGGAGTACGCTTTTCTTGAGCATGCCTTGCGCGACAAACGCTTCGACGTCGTTTGGTGGGTGACGATCGTTTGCGCCACGTTGAGCGTGGCCTTGGCGCTGTTCCATCTCTACACCGCGCTGTACGGAACGCCCGAAACGCGCTCGTTCCGCTCCACGCACCTCACGGTCATGCTGGTGCTGGCCATTTTGCTCAATCCGCTGGGGCGAAAATCGGCGCGCGATGCCATCGAAGGCGGCCGGGCGCTGCTGGGTTTTGCCTTCGACCTCTGTCTGGTGGCGCTTGGCATCGCCATTCAAATCTACACGTTGTGGGACATTACGGCCTTTGCCGAACGGGAAGGCGATCTCATAACCAGTGATCTCTGGATGGGCTCGGCGCTCATTCTGCTCGTGATGGAAGCGACGCGGCGAGCCGTCGGCGTGCCGATGGTTCTGGTGACGGCGTTCTTTGTCGTCCACTCGCTTTACGCCAACCACTTTTTCGGTTTCTTCTACGGCCCGCCCACGTCGTTCACCAAGTACATCGACGTCGTTTTCATCCGTACCGAAGGCATCTTCGGCATCCCGATGCTGGTGGCCTCGACCTACATTGTGCTGTTCATCATGTTCGGCGCCATCCTGATCCGTTCGGGCGCCGGGCGATTGTTCATCGATCTGGCGATTTCCCTGACCGGCCACCGCACGGGCGGCCCGGCCAAGGCCTCGGTCGTCGCCAGCGCTTTCCTCGGCACCGTGTCGGGCTCGGCGGTGGCCAATGTCGTGACGACGGGATCCTTCACGATCCCGCTGATGAAGCGCCTGGGATACCGGCCTAAGTTTTCCGGCGCCGTCGAGGCCTGCGCCTCCTCGGGCGGCCAGATCACGCCGCCCATCATGGGCGCCGCCGCCTTCATCATCGCTGAATTCATGCACGTCAGTTATTTCACGGTGATCATCGCGGCCATCGTGCCGACCGTGCTTTATTTCGCCACGATCTACTTCATGGTCGATATCGAAGCCGAGAAGGAAGGCATCGAACGGCTAGATAAATCCGTCCTGCCGCGCGTTTGGGAGGTGCTGTCGCACGGCTGGCACCAGTTGTTGACGCTGGCGGTGCTGGTCGGCCTGCTGGCCGTGGGGTACACGCCCATGATGTCGGCTTTCTGGGCGATCCTGACGTTGGTGGCCTTGAGCTTCGTGCAAAAGGGCACCCGCATGAGCGCCGTCGATCTCTTCGCGGCGCTGGAATCGGGGGTGCGCAGCGCCATGCCCGTCACTGTGGCCTGCGGCTGCGCCGGGATTATCATCGGCTCGATCTTCGTCTCCGGGCTGGGCCTGAAATTCACCAACCAGGTGATCGAGCTGTCCGGCGGCTACCTCTTCCCGCTGCTCATCCTCACCGGCATCGCCGCCATCATCCTCGGCATGGGCATGACGACGACGGCGGTCTACATCACCGTCGCCGCCTTGATCGTGCCGTCACTGATCCAGATGGACGTGGTACCGATGGCGGCTCATCTTTTCGCCTTCTATTTCGGCGTGGTGTCCACCATCACGCCGCCGGTGGCGCTGGCTTCGTTCGCGGCGGCCGCCATCGCCGGATCGCGGCCCATGGCGACGGCGGTGGAATCCGCCCGAATCGGCATCGCCAAGTACCTCGTGCCCTTCGTCTTCGTCTATAACCCGAGCCTCCTGTTCGAGGGACCGGTCTGGCTGACGGCTTTGAGCGGCCTGATGGCGATGGCCGGGTTGTGGGGGCTTTCCGTGATGCTGGAGGGTTGGTGCAAGGGCGCCCTCACCATGCCGATGCGGCTGCTGGTCGGCGTCATGTCCGTCGCCTTGATGTTCCCGCCGATGCTCACCGTTTTCGGCGGCCTGCCGGGCTATGTGATCGCCGGCGCCGGTCTGATCGGTCTGGGTTCGTTTACATTGATCCGCTATCGCGGCGCGGTGGGAGCGGCAGCATGAAAGTCGGCGACATCTTCCTCGGCAAGGCCATTCACTGGGCGCTTTGGGCCTTGATCGGCGTGGTTTTTCTGGTCACGGGCAGCAACAGTCAGCACGTGCGGGATTTTGTGCCCTTCGCCCTTGAACTCCTGGCACTCGCCGTGTTCTGTATGGCGGTCATCGTGTTTACCTATAAGCCGGGGGACCGCGTCACCCGCGAACCCTTTGAAGAAGACGGAGAATAATGAGCGAACCCCTAATTTCGCGCCATGGCGGGCGCGTGCTGGCCGATCAATTGCGCATCCAGGGCGTCGATACGATCTTCGGCGTGCCCGGTGAAAGTTTTCTAGCTCTGCTGGATGGGCTTTATGAACACCGCAACGCCATCCGCGTCGTTACCACGCGGCAGGAAGGCGGCGCGTCCAATATGGCGGACGCCTACGCCAAGCTGACGGGGAAGGTCGGCGTCTGCACCGTGACGAGGGGACCGGGAGCGACCAACGCCTCGGTCGGCATCCATACGGCCTTTCAGGATTCGACACCCGTTCTGTTGCTGATCGGCCAGGTCGGCCGCGACATGACGGACCGCGAGGCATTTCAGGAGGTCGACTACCGCCGTATGTTCGGCGAAATGGCCAAGTGGGTGGCGCAGGTCGACACGGCCGAGCGCATCCCGGAATACATCAGCCATGCCTTCCACGTCGCCCAGGCCGGCCGGCCCGGCCCGGTGGTGCTGGCATTGCCCGAGGACATGCTGCGCGAGGTGGTCGAGGTGGCGGACGCCCCGCCGGCTCACGTCGTCCAGGCCGCCCCGGGCGCCGATGCGATGGCGGACTTGCGGGCGCACCTCGTCAAAGCCGAACGGCCGTTGCTGATGCTGGGCGGGCCAACCTGGACATCTGAGGCCGTCGGCGACATGCAAAAATATGCCGAGGCCAACGGTCTGCCCGTCACGGTCTCGCTGCGCGCCCAGGACTGCTTCGACAACCGCCACGACCACTACGTCGGCGACGTCGCCATCGGCATCAACCCAAAGCTCGCCCAGCGCGTACGGGATTGTGACCTTTTGATCGTGGCCGGACCGCGCCTGGGCGAAATGACGACTTCCGGCTATGAACTGGTCGGCATCCCCAACCCGGAACAGACCCTCATCCATATCCACCCGGGCGCCGAGGAGCTGGGCCGGGTCTACGCGCCGGCACTGGCGATCAATTCGGGCATGGCTGCGTTTGCCGCCGCCGCCGCCGCTCTGGAACCGGTTGACGGTTCGGCCGGGGCCGATTGGCGCGCGCAGGTGCGGGCGGAATATGAGGCCCACATCCAGCCCACCGAGGTGCCCGGCGCCGTCAACCTCGGCCAGGTCATGGCCTACCTCAACGAAAATACGCCGGAAGACACCGTGTTGACGGGCGGCGCGGGCAACTACACCGTTTGGGTGCATCGTTTCTTCCAGCACAAGGTCTTCCGCAGCCAGCTTGCGCCGACCTCCGGGGCCATGGGCTACGGCTTTCCCGCCGCCATCGCCGCCAAGCTGGCGGCGCCGGAACGCATGGTGATAAACGTCTCCGGCGACGGCTGCTTCATGATGCACGGCCAGGAATTGGCGACAGCGGTGCAGTACGGCGCCAACGTCATCTGCATCATCGCCAACAACGGCATGCTCGGCACCATCCGCATGCACCAGGAACGCCGCTATCCCGGCCGCACCATCGCCACCGATCTGCAAAACCCGGATTTCGCCGCCTTCGCCAAGGCCTTCGGCGCGCACGGCGAAACCGTCGAGCGAACAGATGACTTTCCCGCGGCCTTCGATCGCGCGGTGAAATGCGGAAAACCGGCGGTCATCGAACTTCTGACCGACGCCGAAGCCATCACGCCCAAGGAAAAATTAAGCGGCCTCGCCGCCGCCCAGTGACCACTCCGAAATAGGATACCGACCATGATCGATTTCTACACCTGGACGACGCCCAACGGCCGCAAGGTCTCCATCATGCTGGAGGAATGCGGTTTGGAATACACCACCCACGCCATCAACATTCTGGAAGGCGATCAGCGCGGCGAAGCCTTCACCGCCGTTTCGCCGAACCAGAAAATCCCGGCGATCCACGACCACGACACCGGTATTTCCATGATGGAATCGGGCGCCATCCTGATGTACCTGGCGGAAAAGACCGGCCAGTTCATGCCGACGGAAACCAAGTCGCGCTGGGAATGCATTGAGTGGCTGATGTGGCAGATGGGCGGCGTCGGCCCGATGCTCGGCCAGGTCCATCACTTCGTGAAGTTCAATCCCGACAAGAGCGAGTACGCCTCCGAACGCTATCTCAACGAAGGCAAGCGGCTCTACGGCGTACTCGACAAGCGCCTCGACGATCACGAATACATGGTGGGCGACTATTCCATCGCCGACATGGCGACCTGGCCCTGGATCTCGCGTTTCGAGTGGCAGACCATCGACATGAACGAGTTCCCCAACGTCAAGCGCTGGTATACCGCCGTTGCCGGCCGGGAGGCCGTCAAAAAGGGCTACGACGTGCCCAAGTACACCACCGATATTCCGATGCCCTAGGGGCTGCTTCGAGAAAAGGGGGCCACCATGGCGAGCGGTGTCGGCGGATTTCTGGCCAAACGGGCTTACCGCGATCCCGAAATGGAGGCTCTGGTCGACGTGGCGACGGGACGGCGTTTCAATTACGCCGAACTCAATGCCCGGGCCAACGCCACGGCGAATGCGTTCAGCGACCGCGGCATCGCAAAGGGAGACCGGGTGGCGCTGTTGCTGCTCAACGGCAACGAGTTTGTCGAATGTTTTTTCGGCCTGGCCAAGCTGGGAGCCGTCATTGTGCCCCTGAACTGGCGGCTGGTGGCGGATGAGCTTTCCTACATTCTCAAGGACAGCGGCGCTCAATGCCTGGTTTATGGCAGCGATTTCGCCGAAACCGCCGCCGATCTCCACGACCGGGCCGGGGGCGGGTCGGACGTCGGAACCTGGATCGAGGTCGGAAACGCCGATGATCGCCAACCCTTTGCCGAACCTTACGAAAGCGTATTGGCCGGCACCTCGACGACCGAGCCCGTTACGGATGGCGGCGGCGATGATCTCTTGTTCATCATGTACACCTCCGGCACCACCGGCAGGCCCAAGGGCGTGGTGCATACTCACGACACAATCACCTGGGCCATTCTCACCATTGCCGCGACGGTCGATCAACAGATGGGCGACCGGTACGTCATCGCCCTACCGATGTATCATGTCGGCGCGCTCACCCCGGCCATCAATCTGGTCTACAGCGGCTGTACCGGCATCCTGTTGCGCCAATTCGATCCCAAGGCCATGTGGCAGGTCATCGCGGACGAAAAGGCGACCACGACGCTGGCCGTGCCGGCCATGCTCAACTTCATGCTGATGGTACCGGAGTTCGAGCAGTTCGATTATTCGCACCTGCGCTGGATCATGAGCGGGGCGTCACCGGTTCCGGTCAGCCTGATCGAGAAGTACGCCGATCTCGGCATCGAAATTCACCAGGTCTACGGCCTGACCGAATGCGGCGGTCCGGGCTGCGTGATCGGTACCGCGGACGCCATGACGCACATCGGCTCCACCGGCAAGGCCTTCTATCACACGGAAGTCCGCGTCGTGGACGAGGACGGCGCGGATGTGGCTCCCGGCGAGCCCGGCCAGGTGCTGCTGCGGGCGCGCCACAACATGAAGGAATACTGGAACCTGCCCGAGGCCACCGCCGAGACCATGCGCGACGGGTGGCTCCATACCGGCGATGTGGCGCTGATGGACGCCGAGGGTTTCGTCACCATCCATGACCGGGTCAAGGACATGATCATCTCGGGCGGCGAGAACGTCTATCCGGCGGAGGTCGAGAACGTCATCCTGCAGCACGAAGGCGTGGCCGAGGTCGCCGTTATCGGCCAGCCCAGCGAGGCTTGGGGTGAATCTCCTTTTGCCGCCGTGGTGCGCGGCGACGAAAACTTGACGGAGGCCGACGTGATGCAGTTCTGTGACGGCAAGCTCGCCCGTTATAAACTGCCGAAGGGCGTGGGCTTCGTCGACGAAATCCCGCGTAATCCCACCGGCAAACCGCTCAAGCGCATCTTGCGGGAACAGTTTCCCGGCCCGGCAAAGGAGTAGGACGTGTCCGACAGGAAGAAGAAGCCTGAAGATCTCCGCAGTTTCCGCTGGTACGGCGTGCAGGACATGCGTTCCTTCGGACATCGCAGCCGCGCCAAGCAGATGGGCTATGACGAGGCCGACTTCGGCGGAAAGCCGGTGATCGCCATCATCAACACCTGGAGCGACATCAATCCCTGCCACAGCCATTTCCCGCAGCGGGTGGAGGAGATCAAACGCGGCGTTTACCAAGCTGGCGGCTTCCCCATCGAGTTGCCCGCCATGTCGCTGTCGGAGCCCTACGTCAAGCCCTCGACCATGCTCTACCGCAATTTTCTCGCCATGGAGACGGAGGAACTGATCCGTTCCCACCCGGTCGACGGCGTCGTGCTGCTGGGCGGATGCGACAAGACGACGCCGGCCATGATCATGGGCGCCGTCAGCATGGACCTGCCCGCCGTCTACGTGCCGGCCGGGCCGATGCTGCGCGGCAACTGGCGCGGTGAAACGCTGGGGTCGGGCTCCGATACCTGGAAATATTGGGCCGAATTGCGCGCCGGCAACATTACGGACGACGACTGGTCGGAAATCGAAGGCGGTATCGCGCGCTCGCCCGGCCACTGCATGACCATGGGCACGGCCTCGACCATGACATCGCTGGCCGAAACGTTGGGCCTGACGCTGCCGGGCGCGGCGTCCATCCCGGCGCCCGACAGCAACCATTCTCGCATGGCCGCAGCCAGTGGCCGGCGCATCGTCGATATGGTGTGGGAGGACCTCAAACCTTCCGACATTCTAACAACCTCCGCGTTCGACAACGCCATCGCCGTCGACATGGCGCTGGGCGGCTCGACCAACGCCATCGTGCATCTGGTCGCCATGGCGCGCCGCGCCGGCGTCGATCTTGCCATCGACCGCTTCGACGAAATCTCCGAGCGCGTGCCGGTGCTGGCCAACATCCGCCCCTCCGGTGCCTACCTGATGGAGGATTTCTACTACGCCGGCGGGTTGCGCGGCCTGATGGCAGGCATGCTCGACCTTCTCGACGGCGCTCAGATGACAGTCAACGGGCGAACTTTGGCGGAGAACCTGGAAGGCGCGGGCGTGGCTGACGACGACGTCATCCGGCCCCGCGACAACCCCGTATCGCCGGCCGGCTCGACCGCCGTGCTGCGCGGCAACCTGGCGCCCGACGGGGCAGTCATCAAGGCCTCGGCGGCGGAATCTGAACTCTGGTCGCACGAGGGCCCGGCCGTGGTGTTCGCCGACTACAACGACATGGCGGCGCGCATCGATGACCCCGAACTTGATGTCACGGCCGATTCGGTTTTGGTGCTCAAGCATGGCGGACCGTTGGGCGGTCCGGGTATGCCGGAATGGGGCCAGCTACCCATCCCGAAGAAACTGCTGGAACAGGGCGTTCGCGACATGGTGCGCATTTCCGACGCCCGCATGAGCGGCACCTCCTACGGCACCTGCGTGCTGCACGTCTCGCCCGAGAGCTTCATCGGCGGTCCGCTGGCACTGGTCGAGGACGGGGATGTCATCCGGCTCGACGTCCGCAAGCGGGTGTTACAGTTGCTCATCGACGACGCCGAACTGGAGCGCCGCCGGGCCGCCTGGACGCCGCCCAAGCCCGTCTATCCCAGAGGCTTCGGCGCCATGTACGCGGCCCATGTCACCCAAGCCCACCTGGGTTGCGACTTCGACTATCTGGAAAGCGGGGCCGAAGCCGTGCCGGAACCGGAGATACACTGACGGCATGTCGAACGTACAAACAGAACATAATCCCGACAGCCTCGCTTGCCCGGTTTGCCGCTCGGCGGAATGCACCGACTTCATGACGCACAAGGGGCTTGAGCTTTTCACCTGTGGGCAATGTGCCACCATCTTCATGCATCCGTTGCCGACAGCCGAGGATATCGCCGGGCTTTACGATGATTCCTACGATGGCGCGACGTCCGGCTATTTCTCCAAGCCCGACAAGAAGATGCGGCGGTCGCGCGGCCGCGTGAAGTATCTCAAGGGCTTCGTCTCAGGTGGAAAATTCCTCGACATCGGCTGCAACGGCGGTTTCATGGTCGAAGCGGCGCGGGAAGCGGGCTTCGAAGCCCAGGGCCTCGATCTCGACGGCGTGTCGATCGCCTATGCACGGGAGCATTATCCACAAAACACATATTTCCACGGCAGCGTCGAGGACTTTGCCGCCGATGCGACGCTGTTCGATCTCGCCTACTGCTCGGAAGTCATCGAGCACGTGCCCGACATCCATGGCTTCGTCGCCAGCATCGCCAAACTCGTGCGGCCCGGTGGCGTTCTGTTCCTCACCACGCCCGATATCAGCCATTGGCGCCGGCCGCGCGATCTTGTCAGTTGGGACGGCTTCAGTCCGCCTTCGCATTGCATCTACTTCAACCCGCGCAGCTTGGGCCTGCTGATGGCGGGACACGGGTTCGAGGTCGTCAAACGCCGGATCGCATTTAAACCCGGCATGAAAATGGTCTGCCGGAAAAAGTAGCTTCCGACCTGTTCAAATTGGCTTTTTCATCCTATTTCTAATCGTATAGTTGCCGTTTGGGGGCGGCATTTGGAAGGGGAGACGTTGTCATTCGCGGGGTATTCTGGGAGGGCGGCAGATGCAAAAGGTGTTTTGTCTCATAGGGTGCTTGGCGATAGCGGGGTGCACCACCGACGCATTTAACTGGATCGACGGCCATACCTATCGTCTGAAGGAGGGGGCCACCACCTGCCTCGAGGATGGCTCCTTGGTGTGGTTCGAGCGCGCCGGCCCTGACGGAAAATTCGATAAGAAATACGCTTCCAGCGTGGCCAACTGCGGCGGATAAACAATCACCGGCTGGCGTTGTCCGCATCTGTGGCTATAAGATCGGCCGATAACCGAAAAAAGCACAACAGGGATCGGCCATGCTCACGCAATCTTACGTCCATGGAGCCAGCGCCAAGCCGCTGATCGGCGAAACCATCGGCGTTCATTTCTCATCGGCGGTTCGGCGATGGGGCGACCGGGAAGCGCTGGTCGTGCGTCATCAGGATATCCGTTGGTCTTATGCCGACTTGGAGCGTGAGGTCGACGCTTTCGCCGCCGGTCTGTTGGCGCTCGGGCTTGAGCCCGGCGACCGCATCGGCATCTGGTCGCCCAATAATTCCGAATGGGTGGTGACGCAGTTCGCCACGGCCAAGGCCGGCCTGATCCTGGTCAACATCAATCCCGCCTACCGCATCACGGAACTGGAATACGCGCTCAACAAGGTCTCCTGCAAAACCCTGATCACGGCGGCTTCGTTCAAGACCAGTGATTACCTCGGTATGCTGGCGGAGATCGCGCCCGAAATTAACGATTGCGAGCCGGGGGCGCTGACAAGTGCGCGTCTGCCGCACCTCACGACGGTAATCCAAATCGGTGGTGAGTCCGCTCCGGGGATGTATGCCTATGGCGAGATTGCCGGCATGGCGGGGAACGCTGAAAAACAGCGGCTGGCGGAACTCGAGGATGAGCTTCAGTTCGACGATCCCATCAACATCCAGTTCACCAGCGGCACCACCGGGTTCCCCAAGGGCGCGACGCTGACGCACTTCAACATCCTCAATAACGGCTTCTTCGTCGGCGAGGCCATGAAACTGGACGAAACTGACCGGCTCTGTATCCCCGTGCCGCTCTACCATTGTTTCGGCATGGTCCTGGGCAATCTCGCGTGTATCACGCACGGCTCGGTGATGGTCTACCCCGACGAAGCGTTCGAGCCTTTGTCGGTCCTGGAAACCGTCGAGGCGGAGAAATGCACCGGGTTACATGGCGTGCCCACGATGTTCATCGCCGAACTGGACCATCCCGAGTTCGCGAACTTCGATCTCGCGACGCTGCGTACCGGCATCATGGCCGGCTCTCCCTGTCCAATCGAGGTGATGAAAAGCGTGGTCGATCAGATGAACATGGCCGAGGTCACGATCGCCTACGGCATGACCGAAACCAGTCCCGTCAGCTTCCAAAGCGGCACCGACGATCCCCTGGAGCGCCGCGTCTCCACGGTCGGGCGCATCTTCCCCCACGTCGAGGTCAAGATCATCGACGAGGACGGCAAGATCCTGCCGCCCGATCAGAAGGGCGAATTGCTGACGCGCGGATATTCGGTCATGCAGGGCTATTGGGATGATGACGAACGCACCGCCGAGGCTATCGATTCCGCCGGTTGGATGCACACCGGCGACCTCGCCACCATTGACGAACAGGGCTACGGTAATATCGTCGGGCGGGTGAAAGACATGGTCATCCGCGGCGGCGAAAACGTCTATCCGCGTGAGATCGAGGAATACCTCTACACCCATCCGAAGGTCCAGGACGTTCAGGTCTTCGGCGTGCCCGACCAGAAATACGGCGAGGAAATCTGCGCCTGGATCGTACTGTCCACCGGTGAAACCGCGACGGAAGACGAAATCAAGGCGTTCTGCAAGGGCCAGATCGCTCACTACAAGGTGCCGCGCTACGTCCGCTTCGTGAACGAATACCCCATGACCGTCACCGGCAAGGTGCAGAAATTCGTCATGCGCGACGCCATGATCGAAGAGATGAACCTGGACGTTGCCAAGACGGCTTAAACACAAACAAATTGGATTCCCGCTTTCGCGGGAATGACGCTAACAAAAGTAGACCACCCTACCGTCACTCCCGTAACAGAGGGAGTTGATGTTTTTCGTTTTATTCCAGCAACTTATGCTTCAACAACTTCCCCGTTGGTCCGGCCGGCAAACGGTTGAGAATGGTGAGCTCGGAGGGCTTCTTGTAGGGCGCCAGCCGTTCGGCCGCGAAGGTGATGATATCGGCGGGGGCCGGGCTGCTGCCGGGCTGAACCTCGACAAAAGCCAGGATTTCCTCGTTGCCGTCCTCGACGTTGCGGCCGACGACGGCGGATTGCACGACGTCGGGGTGGGCGTTGATGACGGCTTCGACCTCGGGCGGATAAACGTTGAAACCGGAACGGATGATCAGTTCCTTCGAACGGCCGTCGACCCAAAGCGATCCGTTGCCGTCGAAATGGGCAAGGTCGCCGGTATTCAGCCAGCCTTCCTCATCGATTACCGCCTTGGTCGCTGCCTCGTCGCGGTAATAGCCCAGCATGATGCCGGGGCCGCGAATCCACAGTTCGCCGGTATCGGTGTCGGCCAACCGCTTTTTGGTGGCCGGATCGACAATGCGAGCTTCGGTGCCGGGGATCAACGGACCACAGCTTATGTCGTCAAGAGGATCGGCCGCCCGGGTGACGGCGATGGTGGGGGCGGCTTCCGTCATGCCAAGGCCATTGTGCAACGGTGAGCCCAGAGCCGCTTCGGCCCGGCGTTTGAGGTCGGGATCGAGCGGCGAGCCGCCGGCGGAGGTGTAGCGCAAGTGGGGCGCCGACAACGTGACGCCCTGTTCCTCCGCGTACTCCAGCAGACGTGCGTGCATGGCGGGGACCCCCTGGAACATCGTGAGGCGGGTGCGCAGGGCCTCGTCGACGAAGGCGGGATCGAATTTGGACATCAATTCAACGCACGCGCCCACCGCCAGGCTGCCGAGCAGGACCGACGACAGGCCGAAGATGTGCGAGACCGGCAGGACACCCAGCGCGTGGTCTGTCGCCGTTACGCCGCGCAGGGCGCCGGTGGTATCGGCGATGTAGAGGATATTGGCGTGGCTCAACATCACGCCCTTGGGCGTGCCTGTGGTGCCGGTGGTGTAGATCATCGCCGCCGGCTGCTTGGCGCCGTCTTCGAATACGGGCTCGGGCTCGACCTCCGCCAGAGGCCCCAGGGCAACAGTGCCGACGTCCGGGATATCCACGTCCTCAGCGCCGTGGCGAATGGCATGGGCATTGGCGTCCTTAGAAACCGTCGTGGCATAGACCACGCGCCGGGCACCCGAATGATCGCGCATGGTGTCGATTTCGCGCTCGCTGAGGCGGGCGTTGACGATCACCGCCCAGGCGTCGATGCGGCCGGCGGCCAGGATGAGGGCGACGACGGCGCGGCAGTTCTCGTTGACCAGCATCAGCCGGTCGCCCCCGCGAACGCCGACCGCCCGCAACCAGTCTGCGGCAGCCTCTATGGCGTCGTCGAATTGGGCGAACGTCCAGCTCTCCGAGCCTTCGACCAGGGCGGTTGCCTCCGGCGCCTCATTGGCCCAATGGCGGACCAGATCGGCGATCCTGGCACGGTCTCTGGAACGGAAATTGTTCATTTTCGAAATGTCGGTTCGTCGCTAAAGTCACGGGTGCTGAGGGCGGCGATCATGACCGATCCGGCGGGTCGACGCAATCGGCGGAAATTAGCCGGTATCGCCCGATAATCTGTTGCCAAACGTTCGTTCGTTCGGTGAAAATGGAATTTCGTTTTTCAAGGACCCCATCGACATGACAGAGACCGACGTTGCCTCGCAGATCGTCCGGCAGGCAAGCATCAGGCCCGACGCCCGGGCTCTCGTTTACCAGGGCAAAACAGTGTTGTGGGGCGATTTCGGACGGCGCATCGAACAGACCGCCAATGCCCTGATCGGCTTGGGGCTTAAGCCGCTGGACAAGGTCGCAATCTTGGCTTCGTCGTCACCGGCCTATCTTGAGATGTTCATTGGCACGCTGCGGGCGGGCGGCTGCGTCGTACCGCTGTCGGGCATGGCCTCGGCCGAACAGCTTGAGGTCATGATCAACGATTCCGATTCGCGGGTTTTGATGATCTCCGAAAAGATGCGCGATTTGGTGAACGGTTTCACGGACCGGCTAGACGGTCTGTTGCCGGACGGTCTGATATCCGTCGATTTTGACAATGAAGGCTGGACGCGTTTTGACGACTTCATCGAGGGCGCGCCGGCGAGCGATCCCGGCATCGAAATCGATCCGGAAAGCGGTTTCAACCTGATCTATTCGTCGGGTACGACGGGCGTGCCCAAGGGCATCCTGCAAAGCCAGGGAATGCGGGCCTTCCACGTCGAGCGCTTTGGCGCTTCGGGCATCGATCACAGCGCGATTTCGCTGGTTTCGACGCCGCTCTATTCCAACACCACCTTGGTGGTCGCCATTCCGACGCTGGCCTGGGGCGGCACCTGTGTTCTGATGGACAAGTTCGACGCCGGTGAATTCCTGCGGCTGGCGGAGGCCGAGAAAACCAACGTCGCCATGCTGGTGCCGGTGCAGTACCGCCGCATCCTCGACCATCCCGATTTCGATAAGACCGATCTTTCCAGCTTCGAAATCAAGTTTTCCACCAGCGCGCCGTTGCGGGCCGGAACCAAGCGGGAAATTGTCGAGCGCTGGCCGGGTCTGATGATCGAGGTCTACGGCCTGACGGAAGGCGGGGGGTCGACGATCCTGAGCTGCACCGAGCATCCCGATAAGCTTGAGAGCGTCGGCGTGCCGGCGGAAACCTGCGACATCCGCATCATCGACGGCGAGGGCAACGAATTGGCGCAAGGCGAGATCGGCGAGGTCGTCGGCCGCTCCCAGGGCATGATGAAGGGCTATTACAAGCGCGACGACCTGACCAACGACCTGCTCTGGCAAAGCCCCGAGGGCGAAACCTTCTTCCGCACCGGTGACATGGGGCGTTTCGACGAAGAAGGCTTTCTCTTCCTGCTCGATCGCATCAAGGACATGATCATTTCCGGCGGCTTCAACATCTATGCCGCCGATATCGAGGCGGTATTGACCAAGCACGAAGAGGTGGCCGACGTCGCGGTGATCGGCGTGCCGTCGGATCGTTGGGGCGAGACGCCGCTGGCGCTGGTAGTGCCGGAAAACGGTTCCACGTCCGCCGAGGATGACCTGCTGGCATGGACAAACGAAAGGCTGGGCAAGGCTCAAAGAATTTCCGCGGTGGAGTTCCGCGACAACCTGCCGCGCAGCACCATCGGCAAGATCCTCAAGCGTGAACTGCGCGAACCCTATTGGAAGGACGCTTAGTGGCCGATTCGCTCGACAAACTGGTCAATCTCCTCGACCTTGAAGCCATCGAGGTCAACCTCTATCGCGGCCAAAGCCCGAAGGAAACGATCCAGCGGGTGTTCGGCGGCCAGGTGCTGGGTCAGGCTCTGGTGGCGGCGTCACGCACAGTCGAGGACCGTGGCGTCCATTCCCTGCACGGCTATTTCCTGCGGCCGGGCGATCCCAAGGTGCCGATCATCTACGACGTCGACCGCATCCGCGACGGCAAGAGCTTCGCGACGCGGCGTGTCGTCGCCATCCAACACGGCCGGGCCATCTTCAACATGTCGGTATCGTTCCAAATCGATGAAGGCGGTTTCGAGCACCAAAGTGAAATGCCCGACGTGCCCCCACCGGACGGCCTCAAGTCGGAAGCCGACCTGCGGGCGGAAATCATCGATCAGGTCCCGGAAAAATTCAAAAGCTGGTTCATGCGGGAGCGTCCCATCGAAGCCCGCCCCGTGGACCCGGTCGATCTGCTGGACCCGCAAAAGCGATCGCCGATCAAACACGTCTGGCTGAAGGCCCGGCGGGAACTTCCGGACGACCCGCGGGTCCACCAGTGCGTGCTGGCCTACGCTTCAGACATGAACCTGCTGGAAACTTGCCTCGGACCGTCGGGGCACAGTTATCTCAGCCGCGGCATTCAGATGGCCAGCCTCGACCACGCCATGTGGTTTCACCGCCCGTTCCGGGCCGACGAATGGATGCTATATTCGATGGACAGCCCCAGTGCATCGGGCGCGCGCGGCTTCAACCGGGGGGCCATCTACGCCAGCGACGGCACGTTGATCGCCTCGGTAGCGCAGGAAGGCCTTTGCCGGGTCAGGGATGAGGAGAAGAAAGAGGCATGACCGACGATCTGCTTGAAGACATTCAGGGTGGCGTCGCCGTCCTCACCATGAACCGGCCGGAGCGGCGCAATGCCCTCAACGGTCCGATGTTGGAGGCCATGCTGGAAAGCCTGGCGCGGCTCGCCGCCGACAGTGCCGTCGGCTGCGTCGTGCTGACCGGGACCGAACCTGCCTTTTGTGCCGGCGGTGACGTCAAGGCCATGGCCGAGGGCGAGGAATTCGAGGAAGACACGCTGGAGGCCATGACCCAGGGGCTGCGCCATGTCATGGAAACCTCCCGCCTGCTGCATGAAATGCCAAAGCCCACCATCGCCATGATCGGCGGAGCGGCGGCGGGCGCCGGTCTGTCGCTGGCGCTGGCCTGCGACATGCGCATTGCCGGTGAGGGCGCCAAGTTCACCACGGCCTTCGCCCGTGTCGGCTACTCCGGTGATTTCGGCGGCAGCTATTACCTCACCAACCTCGTGGGCACTGCCAAGGCACGGGAGCTTTACTATACCGCCGCCTTGCTCGGTGCCGAGGAAGCGCACGCGCTCGGCATGGTCAACCATGTCTTCCCCGACGACGCCCTGCGCGCCGAAACCATGGGCCTGGCGGAGGGGCTGGCGGCCGGGCCGCGCATCGCCATCCGCTACATGAAGCGCAATCTCAACGCTGCCGAGGCCGATACCCCGCTTGCCCAAATGCTCGATCTGGAGGCCCTTCATCACAGCCGCTGCGGCATGACGGAAGATCACAAGGAAGCGGCCCAGGCCTTCGTCGACAAACGTCCACCCGTATTCAAGGGCCGCTAGACGGCCATCGCCATTCCGATATCTCAGACCCAGGAGTTCACCATGTCCGACGCCGTTATCGTCTCCACCGCCCGCACCCCCATCGGCAAAGCCTACCGCGGCAGTTTCAACAACACCCAGGGCCAAACCCTGGGCGCCCACGCCGTTTCGGCGGCCATCGAGCGCGCCGGCATCGAACCGGGCGAGGTCGATGACGTCGTCATGGGCGCCGCTCTGCAGCAGGGCAGCACGGGCCTCAACGTCGCCCGGCAAATCGCCCTGCGCGCAGGCTGCCCGGTGGAAGTATCCGGCATGACCATGGACCGGCAATGTTCCTCCGGCCTGATGGCCATCGCCACGGCGTCGAAGCAGGTCACCGACGACGGCATGCCCATCGTCGTCGGCGGCGGCCTCGATTCCATCAGCCTGGTGCAGAACGAACACATGAACCAGTACCGCGCCAGCGACCCGGAGCTGCTGGAGATCGCGCCCGACATCTACATGAGCATGCTGGATACTGCGGAGACCGTGGCCTCACGCTACGGCATTAGCCGCGAGGATCAGGACGAATACAGCCTGCAAAGCCAGATGCGCACGGCGGCGGCCCAGCAGGCCGGCAAATTCGACGATGAGATCGTCAGCGCCACCGCCAATATGGGCGTGATGGACAAGGAGACCAAGGAAATCTCCTTCCACGACGTCACCATCGACAAGGACGAATGCAACCGGGCCAGCACGACACTCGAAGGCCTGGCCGGACTTAAACCGGTTTTGGGCGAGGACAAGGTCATTACGGCCGGCAACGCGAGCCAGCTGTCGGACGGTGCCTCGGCTTCCGTCGTGATGGACGCCAAACTGGCGGAACAGAAAGGACTTGAGCCCCTGGGCATCTTCCGTGGCATGGCGGTCGCTGGCTGCGAGCCGGACGAGATGGGCATCGGTCCCGTCTTCGCCGTACCGAAACTGTTGGAACGCAACGGTCTCAAGATGGACGACATCGGCCTTTGGGAATTGAACGAGGCCTTCGCGGTCCAGGTCATCTACTGCCGCGACAAGCTCGGCATCCCGGACGAAAACCTCAACGTCAACGGCGGCTCCATTTCCATCGGCCATCCCTACGGCATGAGCGGCGCGCGCATGACCGGCCATGCCCTGATCGAGGGCAAACGGCGCGGCGACAAGTACGCCGTCATCACCATGTGCGTCGGCGGCGGCATGGGCGCCGCCGGACTGTTTGAAATCTGTTAGAGGCGAAGAGTATGGCTGACATTCGTTTTGACGACCGCGTCGCCATCATTACCGGCGCGGGCCAGGGACTGGGGCGCTCCCATGCCCTGGCGCTGGCGGCGCGCGGGGCCAAGGTCGTGGTCAACGATCTCGGCGGCGCACTCGACGGCAGCGGCGGTTCGGGGACGCCGGGCGAGGCCGTGGTGGCCGAGATCGAAGCCGCCGGGGGCACCGCCATGGCGGACGGCGCCGACGTCTCCGACCTCTATCAGGTGGAGGCCATGGTGGCCGCGGCCCAGGATGAATGGGGCCGCGTCGACATCCTAATCAACAATGCCGGCATCCTGCGCGACAAGACCTTCGCCAAAATGGAGATCAACGATTTCCGCAAGG
>CAYOAD010000068.1:0-17195 GCA_964401845.1 uncultured Rhodospirillaceae bacterium
AGCCCCGGACCTGATCGCCTTCTGGTGTGTGGCCGCCGCGGGCGTCGCCCTGCTGCCGGGCGGCTCCACCGCCGCCTCGGGGCAGGTTGTACGGCAATGGCGGGGTGCGGCGCTGGGCACCCAAGCCAGCATCAAGATCGTCGGCCTTGACGAACGGCGGGCTGCCGAGGTAATCGCCGCCTGCGTTACGGAAATAAGGCGGCTGGAGGCGGAATTCAGCCTGTTCCGGGAAGACTCCGCCCTCTGCCGGCTGAACGCGGCGGGCGAGTTCAAGGCTCCCTCCGCCGACATGCTGCGGCTGCTCGGTGACGCCATCAACGTTGCAAACCTTTCTGACGGCGCTTTCGATCCCACCGTGCAGCCCTTGTGGCGCTTGTATGCCGATCACTTCGAAAATCCCAAAGCGCCGGCGCAGGGCCCGTCCCATGCGTCCGTCGAACGGACCTTGCGCCGGGTCGACTGGCGGCGCATCTCGGCCGCCCCCGCCGCCATCCGGTTGGGAGCGGGACAGGCGCTCACCTTCAACGGCATCGCCCAGGGCTTCATCACCGACCGCATCGCCGATCTATTGCGGGCCGCCGGTCTTCGCCATGTGCTGATCAATCTCGGGGAGTTCCGAGCTTTGGGTCCCCGCGCGCCCGGCAAACCCTGGCGCATCGCCCTGGCGGACGGTGACGTTAAGGCACCCGCACGGTCGATCGTGCCCCTGGCCGGCGGCGCGGTCGCCACGTCCGGCGGCGGCGGCCTGCGATTCGATAAGCAGGGCCGGTTCCACCACCTGATCGATCCCCACAACGGTCTGTCGCCGGCGCGCTACCGCTCGGTTTCGGTCATCGCCAAAACCGCAACCATTGCCGATGCGTTGTCGACGGCATTGACGATGATGCCGCCCGACACCATTTCCCAACTGTTGCGGCGGGCCGGCGGCGAAGCCGCCCATGTCACTTTTGCCGGCGGCGGCCGGGCCACCTTCCACGCCGACGCCTAGGGTGTTTCAAGTTTTGCTTGAAACACTGAGGGCCGTTAACAAATTTCGCTGCCTCGCATATTTGAGGCGAGGCGTTTCCGATTAATCGGAAATCGCTTTAGTTCACTTCTCAACGGTACCCCTTCGATGTTCGACAGAATTCTCTTCGCCTATGGCTTCCGCGTTTTCTTTCTGTTCGGCGGCATCGCCGCCGCCGTGCTGATCCCCATCTGGGTCGTCATGCTTCAGGGCGTCGTCAGCGCCCCCGGCTACCTCGGCGCCGTCGGCTGGCACGGCCATGAACTGATTTTCGGTTATTCGGCCGCCGTGATCGCCGGCTTCCTCCTCACCGCCGTGGCCAACTGGACGGGCACGGCAAACGTCAAGGGCGCACCGCTTGCCCTGCTGGCGGTGTTCTGGCTGGCCGGGCGTCTTGCCCTCCTGTTTGCCGACGCCCTGCCCGCCCCGCTGGTTGCCCTGGCGGATTTGCTGTTCCTGCCGGGCGTCGCCCTGGTCCTGCTGCCCGCGCTTTTGAAAGCGGGCAAGTTCGCCAATACGGCGTTTACCCTCCTGCTCGGCCTCATGGCGCTGGCCAACCTGATTATTCATCTGGAAGCCCTCGGTTACCTCGATGGCTTCGCCGACGCCGCCCTCTACGCCGCGCTCGACCTCGTCCTGCTGATCATGGTCATGGTGGGCGGGCGGATCACGCCGGCCTTTACGCGCAACGCCTTGGGCACCCAACCGGTGCTCCGGCCGGCGGCCGACAAGGCCGCCGTGACGCTGGTCCTGGCCGTCGCCGCCGCCGACCTTGTCAGTGCGCCGGATGTCGCGATTGGCCTGCTTTGCCTCGCTGCCGCGCTAGCCAACGGTATCCGGCTGTCGGGCTGGGGCGGCATGGCGACGCTCAAGACGCCGCTGCTCTGGATCCTGCATCTGGCCTATCTCTGGGTCGTCCTGGGCTTTGCTTTGCGGGGCGTTGCCGCGCTGACCGACGTCCTGCCCATGGCCACGGCGCTGCATGCCCTGACGCTGGGCGCCGTGGGCTCCCTCACCCTTGGCATGATGACGCGTGTTGCCCTGGGGCACACGGGACGTCCCCTCGATATCCGGCCGGTCATTCCCTGGACCTATGCCGCCGTCAGTGCGGCAGCCCTGATCAGGATCATCGTGCCCTCAATTGCTCCGGAACTGAACGTGGAAGCCAACTACGTCGCCGGCCTCTTGTGGACCGCCGCGTTCTCGATATTCGTGGTGGTGTATGCGCCGGTGCTGCTGAGCCCGAGGCCCGACGGCCGGCCCGGCTAAGGCCCCTAAAGCTTGTGGCGGGCCTGCATGTCGCCTTCTTCGCAAAACGACCTCAGCGTTTCGACATTCTCGATGTCGACTTCCCGGCCACGGCAATCGACGCCGATTTCACGCAGCCGCGCCAGCGCCCGGGACAGGCTTTCCGGCTTGATGCCGATGCGGGCGGCGATCAGGGCCTTGTCGAACGGTAATTGCGCATTGACCGGTCCGCTTTCGACGTCCGTCAGCGCAAGCAGAAAACCGCCGAGGCGCTGGCCGGGGGACTTTGACTTGAAGTCGGCGATGTCTTTCTGAAACCGGCGGTGCCGGCGCGCCATCAAGCCGAGCATGCGAAAAGCCAGATCCTTGTTGTCGGAAAGATGCTGGATCATGGGTTCTGCCATGATCTGCACGAGGCGGGCGTCTTCCACGACCTCGGCATTCACCGGGAAGCGGCCGGAGGCGAACATGGCGGCCTCGCCGAAGGATTGGCCCGAACTGAAAACGCCGACAACGTTCTCGTCGCCTTCCTCTGTCGCGGTGAACAGCTTTACCCGACCGTCGAGGCAGACATAGAAGCGGTCGGCGACGTCGCCCTGGCTGAACAGCAGGGAGTGTTTGGCGTGATCGCGCACGTGTGCGCCGCCCACCAGCCCCGCCACGTCTTCCAGCGGCAGGTCGGCGAACGGGCCGATGTGCGCGATGCGCGCAATATCCTCAGGTCCGAGCAGATGGGACGGCACCCGATGCCTCCGACAAATCTAAGTTAACTGAAGTCAAGCGGATGCCGGGGGCGGCGGTCAAGGTGAATCACTCAAAGACGAAATCACCCCACCGCGCCGAAGCGCTGCTCAAGCGGCGTCTCCGGGGCCGCCCTCAAGGCAGAAATCGCGCAAGCTGCCGACATCGGCAATGGTCAGGACGCCCTCGACGTCCTTCACGCCGATTTCCCTGAGCTTGGCCAGAGCGCGGGAGAGGCTTTCGGGCTTCATGCCGAGTCGGTTGGCCAGCAGGCGTTTGTCATAGGGCAGTTCGACGACGATTTCGCCGTTGTCCGCCTCGGTCAAACTCAGCAGGAAGCCGCCGAGGCGCTGGGCCGTCGACTTCAATTTGAGTTCGCTGATCTGATAGAGCAAAACCCTGAGATGGCGTGACATGCCGCCCATCATCGCCAGCACCAGATCGAACTCGCTGGTCAGCTGGGCCAGGAAGGGCTCGGCCTCAACGGCGACGATGCGGGCGTCGCTAACCACCTTGGCGCCGACCGGAAAAACGCCGGTGTCGAAGATGGCCTCCTCGGCGAAGGTCTCGCCGGCCCCCAGGATATCGATCACGCTCTCGCGCCCGTCGGGCGCGACGACATAAAGTTCGATCTGACCGTCAAGTTGAACATAGAAGCGGTCGGCCACGTCGCCCTGGGCGAACAGAACCGTTCCCGCGGGGGCTATGGCAACCACAGCGTTGCCCAGCAGGGCCGCGATGGCCGCCTTGGTGAGACCGGCGAACAGGGGAATTTTCGCAACCCGCGAAATTACTTCGGGTTCCATCCCGGCCGATCCCCCGATCTGTGTGCTGGCGCTCATGCCGCGCAAACCCCAAGTGTCCGTTGTTCACGGAAAAGGCTAACACAGGAACGTCGCCTCGGCATGACTTTGGTCAAGTCTGCGACCATTCGCCACGGCTTCATCGAATTTTCAGTTTGCCGTGGTCGGCCTCGATGACCAGGACGCCGCGCGCGGTCAGCTCGATTTCCCGCGATTGGACCGCCGGCGGGCGGTTGCCGCCGCTATCCTCTATTTCGACCTTCAACAGACGTTTGCCCGGCGCAACCTGGAAGCGCTGGTAAAACTGGGACGGCCCGTCCCTGGTGATCCCCATGGGCTTTTCCAGCGCGTCGTAAATCTGCTTGTCGTCCAGCCAGATCGACACCCGCACCGGATGACGTTCGCGGGGACAGATCTTGGGCGGCTTGGCGGTGGGCGGCAATTTGGCGCGTTCTGCCTCGGTGTGTTCGCGGCAGGCTTCCTTGCGCTGGCCGCCGTGCGTCAGGCTGAGCTTGATGAGGGCCTTGTCGTCGGGAAAGTAAGACCACTGGGGCGCCGCCGAGAAATATCCCAACAGGGCGGCGAAGCCGATGTAGGCAATCACCTGGCCGGCGTAACGCCGGATCATGTCGAGTAAGTTGCTCATGACGCCACCTCGTCGCGGTCTTCGTCCGGGATCGGTTCAAGCCGTTCGCGGAAGTCGATGACCTCCTGCAGCAGGCGGTCGGCGTCGGCCGGCGCCGCCCAGGACAAACGGATGCGGTCGCGCGAAAACCGCGTCCGCAGATAGGTTTCCCGCGTGCCGTCGAGGCGCTGTTCGACCCAGCGTCCGCCCATGCGGTGGAAACACTCGCCGTCGCCGCAGCCGGTGAGGAAAATGCCGTCGACGCCGCCGCGCCGCATCATGAAGTCCAGCAACGCCGGCGGCACGGCGCCCGTGCACGGCAGGTCAAGCGTGGCGATGCCGTCGAGGCGGAGTTGCTCGACGTTGACGGCGCGGGTACAGCCGATCAGCAGAACCTTGGCCTGGCCGTCGGGCAAGCCAGCGACGGCCGCGACGGCCTGGCCGCGCATCTGGTGCAGCGACAGGTCCGGCAGATCGATGCCGATGGCGATATGGTCGTCGCGCCTGAGCGGCGTGTGCGTGGGACAGGAGCCGACGCAGATGCCGCAAGCCGAACACAGGCTGTCGTTGACCACGGCGATCTTGTCGTAGGGGCCGTCATCCTCGCGCGGCATCATCTGGATGGCGCTGTAGGGGCAATCGTTATAACAGCGCTCGCAGCCGTTGCACTGCTCGTCCGAAACGACGGCCGGTGCGCCCGGTTTTTCGCGCGGCATCCAGGGCATCAGCATCAGCAGGAAGGTGAGGCCGTAGATCAGGCCCCAAACCGGACCGGCCGACCAGAGATCGATCAACGGATAGATGAAGAGATAGTACCAATCGAGATTGATGACGGCCGGCACCTGGCTAAGGTCGGCCTGCTGATGGCTGACGGCGGGAAAGACCAGGCTGAGGCCCAGTAGCATGAGGAACGTGCCGACGCCCAATCCCATCGGCGGATTGATGCGGGCGTTGGTCATGCGCTGCAAATGGAGCCACATCAGGAACAACAGGATCAGCGGCATCGCAATGTGGAGGAAGATCAGCAGGCTGAAGAAGCGGTCGCCCATGCTGCCCTTGGTCAGGAAGTTCTGGGCGATGGGTTCGCCGAAGATGGGAAACCAGTCGATCAATTCGGCGGTGGCGACGGCGATCATCTGGGCCATTTCGTCCCACACCAGCCAGTACCCATTGATACCCGACATCACGATGAGCCAGAGCATCGGCACGCCCAGCGTCCAGGTGAACCAGCGCACGCCGCGGTAGCGGTCGAGGGCAAACTCGCGCAGCAGATGGATCATCGTCACCAGGATCAGGGCATCGGAGGCGTAGCGGTGCAGGCTGCGCATGACGCCGCCGAGGTACCACTGTTCATGCGTGAGGTACTCGATGGAGTCGTAAACGCCCTGAATGCTGGTTTCGAAAACGACGTAGAGGTAGATGCCGCTGGCCGCGACGATCCAGAAGTTGAACCAGGCCAGAGCGCCCAGATAAAACAGCGGGTTCCACTCCCGCCCGAAAAGCTTGTCAAAGCCGATTTCGGCAAGTTCGAAGCCCCGCAACAGCGGGCGCTGCACCATCTTCAACACGTCGTGAAATCCTTAGCTTGAACCTTGCGCCGTCGGGGTCCGGCGGCTCCGGACATACTCCCGGACAATAAAACCGGCAACGAACGCGACACAGACGAAACCGATCGCCATGCCGATAAAGAGCGAATAGTCGAAGTAATAAGCGTCCCGCGACGGATCGTAAATGGTGCAGACCAGACGGACGCGGTCGAAAAGCGACTGGACTCCGGTCCAGGGGCCGCCCTTGAAGACCATGTGCTTCAGGGGATCGACCAGCTGGGGCGTGGCGAAGTCCTCGCCGTAGACCTGAGCGTAGACGCGGCCTTGCTGGTCGATGATGGTCGTCTGCGTGAGGTGGTCGAAGCCCTTGGAGGACGGCGTGAAACTGAAGCCGATATCGTCGCTGAGGCGCCAAACCGTGGGGGCGTCGGCCGAGAGGAAAAGCCAGTCGTCGGACGAGATGCCCTGTTGCTTGGCGAAGGCGCGCATGGCGGACGGCTTGTCGTATTCGGTGTCGAAGCCGATGGTCGCCACTTGGAAGGTGCCCTCGCCAAGGGCGTCATTGGCGACATCGACAGCGCGCGCCAGCGACTGGGTTATTTGCGGACAGATGTGGTAGCAGCTGGAATAAACCAGGCTGATGATCAAGGGCTTGCCGGAAAAATCGGCGATGCGAAACGCCTTTCCGTCGGCGCTGACGAAGCGGTGATCGCGCAATTTGCGGCCGATCGCGGCCTGGCTTTGCGCCAGTGCCGATTTATCGTCGAACGACGTCCTTTGCGCAGCCGTTTGAGGCGCGGGCGCCGCCGTGGTCCCGGCGGCGGTCGCCGTGCCCGTGCCGAGGGCGGACAACAAGCCGACCGTGGCGCCGATCGTCAGGATATGGCGCTTAAGCTCGATCATCACCGTCACGATCCTATAAAAGCCAGCGATCAAGCATGGCCCCTGCCAGCAGCAGGGATAGTTGAATCAAAGAGGCAAAAAAATTGAGCATGGCGCGCCGCCGGGTCGGTTGGGCAACCAGGCGGACGCTGAAATAGATAAAAACCAGACCGCCGCCGGCGGCGGCGGCGAAGTAGATCCAGCCCAGCCCGGCGAAAGCGGGCAGGAGCGAGACAGCGACGAGCGCAATGGTGCTCGCCAGGATGACGCGGGCGGCGGCGCGGGAGCCGATGACCACGGGCAACATGGGGACCCCGGCCGCCGCATAATCGTCCTTGAGCGCCAGCGCCAAGCTCCAAAAGTGGGGGGGGGTCCACAGGAACAAGACAAACGCCATGAGGAACGGCAATGCGGCAAAGCCGGGGTCTACGGCTGCAGCACCGGCAAGAACAGCAAAACTGCCGGCGAGGCCACCGAATACGATGTTGAGCCAGGTGCGGCGCTTCAGCCAAACCGTATAGACGATGGCGTAGGTGAAGGCGCCGAGAAACGTGTAGAGGGCCGCCCAGACGTTGACGGCCAGTGCCGCGGCCCCGACAGCCAGCGCCATCAGGCCCCAGATGACGGCCGGCCAATAGGGGCTGGCGAGGTACTCGCCCGTGACGAACGGGCGGGCCGCCGTGCGCTTCATCAGACCGTCGATGTCGCGCTCGACATATTGATTGAAAGCGCCCGCGCTGGCCGCCGACACCAAGACGGCGGCGGCCAGCACGAACATTTGGAAGGTAGTCGGTAGCGGTCCGGGGGTGACCGCCAGTCCGGCCAACGCGCTGAGCATTATCACCACGCCGATGCGCAGTTTGAATACCGAGAGCAGTTGACCGACGGCGGCACCCATAATCCGGTCCTTACGAGATCGGCCAGACTTCGGCGAGGTACTTCCAGTTCACGAAGTAGTAGAGAACGAAAGTGCCGAGGAAGACCAAGGCCAGGACGAACGTGCCGGGCACCGTCATCGAGTGGGCGCCGCCTGCGCTGTGCAGGGCGGGTTCCGCCGCGGGTGCGGGCTCGGCTGCCGGTGCGGGTGCATCAGCCTTGCGTTTGCCCCAAAGGATGGTGCCGACCATGATGATGCAGAAGGCTGCACCGCCAACCGCCGCCAGAATGCCGCTGAGGCCGTTAAGCGCCAGGAACATGTAGGCGGATGCCGGATAGTCGAAACCGAGTGAGGCATCGGCGAAACCGATATCCCAGTGCCGGCGGGACACGCCGAGCGTACCGGCGCCCATCATGAAGAGCGAGTTGCCGGCCACGCCGAAGCCGAAGAGGTACGGCTGCCAACGGGCCAGTCCCGGCCACCACAACTCACGCCGGAACAACAACGGCACCAGGAAGTAACTGATCGCCATGAAGGCCAACGTGGTACCCGCGACGACCGTGGCATGGAAGTGACCCGGGACGTAGAGGGTGTTGTGCATGATGATGTTGATCTGCTCGGTGCCCATGATGACGCCGGTAATGCCGCCCAGGAAGCCGAAGAAGACCAAAGACAGGAACATGCCGGAGAATACCGGATTGCTCCAGGGTGCACGCCGCAGCCATTCGAACAGGCCGTTGGTGAACCCCTTCTTGCGTTGCGCCGCCTCGATGCTGCCGGGCACGGTCAGACCGTGGATCATGCTGCCCAGCACGGCGAGGTACATGGCGTAGGAGGTGTTGAAGATCTTCCACTCCGGCGACAGGCCCGGTTCCACCAGCAAGTGGTGAGCCGAGGCGAGCTGCAGGAACATGATGTAGAAGAGGAAGGCCATGCGGCTGACTTTTTCGCTCAACGGCTTGGCGCCGAAGACGATGGCCGCGATGGCGTACCAAACCGCCACGTGCGCCGAGACGTTGATCTGCTGCGCCGAGTGACCGAAGGCCCAGAACACCGTCTTGTACATCAAGGGATCGATGTGGGCGATGTAACCGAGCGACCACAGCAGCGTGGGCACGAAGATGATGGCGCCCGACGCGATCGTGAAGACGGCGATGATGGCCGCCGTCAAAGCGCCGAAGGTCACCAACGGGACGGATCCTTCGTAGGTCTTCTGATCCTTCGCCAGCACCAGGGTGCCGAAGAAGACCATGCAACCGATCAAGGCGCCGACCGCGAACAGGATGATGCCGAGATAGAACAGCGGATCGGCTTTCATCGGCGGATAGGCCGTGAACATGACGCTCGATTCGCCCATCAGCACCATGACGTTGGTGAGAACGGCGCCGACCAGCATCAGGATGTAGCCCAGCCAGGCCCAGTTTGGCGCGGCAAGACGTACCTTCAGAAGCGTCGACGAGGCGAAGTAGAGCACCGCCATCTCGAAGAACACGATCCAGACGACAAGGGCGTCAAGGCCGTGCGCGGTCAGCAGCATATAGAACAGGTCTGCCGGCAGAATGTGGACCTCCGGCCAGCGCGTCAGCGCCATCAGCAATCCGAACAGACCGCCGACCAGCAGGAACACGACCGCCGTAACGGCGTTCCACTTAATCAGCTTCTCCGCCGCATCGTCAAAGTAGAGACCTGACTCAGGGCAGATACGGAATTTCGAAAGTATCGACATTGCGACCTCCCCTTACTTGTCTGTGACGTACATGCGGCCAAGCATCGTGTGATGCCCTTCTCCGCAGTACTCATTGCAGACGATGGAAAACGTGCCGGCTTCGTTCGGCTTGACGGTGACGACGAAGTCATAGCCGGGATGGACCTGCAGATTGAGGTTGGTGGGCTGCAGCGAGAAGCCGTGCTGCCAGTCCATCGAACTCAGGTGCAAACGATAGCTCTTGCCTTTTTGCAGCTCGAGGATCGGCCACCACTCCCACAGGCGGCTCAGCAGATAGACGTCCGAGCCGGCCGGCGGACGGACGACCGGGATGCCGGTATCGCCTTCTTCGCGCACCGTGTACTTCTCGGTCATCTCCTCGACCTTGGCGCCGAACGCCTCGGGCGTAATGCGGTAGGCTTCGTTGGAGATGTTCTGCTCTCCGTAGACATGCCAGTACGGCATCATCACGAACATGATCAATGACCAGATGAGCGCGATCAGCGCCCACCAGATTTCCATGCTGTGGATGGGCTCTTTCCACCACAGCTTTACATCAGGGGGGGATATTGCCATTGGTCAGGCCTCCTAACTGGCGATCGGGATTGTGGCGATTTCCATAATCCCCCAGAGGATGTAGAAAACCGTCGGCATCACGACGCCGATGAAGAGCAGCAAAAAATGGTTGTCGAGCACACGCTGCATAAACGGTATTTGCTCGTCCTCGCCGCCGGTCTGCGACGCATCGTCTTGATTGGTCATGGGCTACCTCCCAAAAAAATATTGCCAATGAATGGCGGGCCGGGCGCAGAAACAGCGCTCCCAGCCAAGTGTTCGACACATCACACCGTCCGCGCGGGCGGAGCCTTGACGTTGATCAAGATTGTCTTGTGCCAGGGGTGAAGTGCGACGGAATGCCGCACTTGAATTGCCGATTTGGATCGTTATCACGGCGCTTCGCCTATTGCTGCGACAGCCAGCCGATGATTTGGAACGAGCCGACAGCCAGAACCAACAGGATGGCAAAGAAGTAAACTTGCCGATATTCGAACCGCTCGCCGCGCCGGCGCTCCAGCCAATCGAGCAGACGGTCGGAAATTATGTAGGCCCCGATGGCGACAATCGTGAAATAAACGTATTCCATGAAAACTGATCCTCCGGGACCGAAGGATAAGGTTTCGCCCCAAAGGTCACTTGACGCAGATCAAGCACAACGCATAAATTAAACCACAAAAATTCTATGGTTATAAAATTTCGCCACGTGGCACCGATATCGCACTCCGGCATGGCGCAGACGGGCCGGGAGCGCCTATAATGACGACGTCTACCCCCCTTCCCGGATTCTCTCCCCCATGACCTCAATTCTGTTCCTCGGCCTATTGATCGGCATGAAGCATGCGCTGGAAGCCGATCACGTCGCCGCCGTCGCCTCCCTCGCCACGGCGAGCTCGTCGGTCGGGCGGACCGTCCGGCTCGGGCTGGCCTGGGGCGTGGGGCATACCGTCACACTGAGCATTTTCGGCGCGGCGGTCCTGGTGTTTCAGTGGGGAGCGGCGCGCGAGGTGGCGCAGATCGCCGAAACCTTCGTCGGTGTCATGCTGATTGCGCTGGGCGGCGACGTGCTGTGGCGCTTGTGGCGCGACCGGGTTCACTTCCACGCCCATGCCCACGGCGACGAGGTCCACGTGCATGCCCACTCCCACCGGGGTGAGGGCGAGCACCGCGCCTCGGCGCACCGCCACCGCCACGCACGCAACCTGCCCCGGCGGGCATTGTTGCTCGGGCTGATGCACGGGCTAGCAGGCTCGGCCGCGCTGGTCCTGCTCACCCTCGACACTGTTTCGTCGGTCGCTGCGGGATTGGGCTACATCGCCCTCTTCGGCATCGGTTCGACGATCGGCATGGGTCTCCTGTCCTGCGCCATCGCCCTGCCGTTGCGTGCCGGCGCCAGGGCCGTCACCGGCACCTACCGCATCCTCAATCTGACGGTGGGCAGCGCCACCGTCGGGCTCGGGATCGCCACGCTCTACGATGCCGCCGCCAGCAGCGGATTGGTCTGACGCCGCCCGCCAGCTTGCCCGCGGCGTGGCCCGCATGCTGGCGGACCACGGTTACGCCTCGATCACGGAATTTCCGCTGAACAACAACCGGCGTACCGATGTTGCCGGCATCGACCGCAAAGGCAACGTCGTCATCGTCGAGATCAAGTCCTCGCCGGCTGACTACCGGGCCGACAGCAAATGGCCGGACTACCTCGACCATTGTGACCGCTTCTACTTTGCTGTCGACGAAATGTTCCCGATCGAAATCCTGCCCGAAGCGCAGGGACTGATCATCGCCGACCGTTACGGCGCCGAAATCGTTCGTGAGGCCGAAATACACAAGATCAACGGCGCCCGGCGCAAAGCTCTGACGTTGTCCTTCGCCCGAACCGCAGCGCGCCGCCTGACGTCCCTGCTCGACCCGCCGCCGGAATGAAGGCTATCTGTAGCGGTCGTCTTCAGTAATTGGTGTCAGTAATTGGTGTCAGGCACTTAATTAAGGTTAACGCTCACTTGTAGGGGTCGTCTATTTCGAGGAAATCGCCGACGTAGGCCCGCACGCCGTCCTCAAGGCCGGTAAATGGCCGGTCATAGCCGGCGTCGCGCAAGCGGGTCATGGCGGCTTCGGTGAAGTATTGGTACTTGTCGCGGATATTGACCGGGGTGTCGACGAAGCTGATATCGGGCTCCTTGCCCAGGGCGGAAAAGACCGCCGTTGCCAGGTCGGAAAACGTCCGGGCCTTGCCGCTGCCCAGATTGAACAGGCCGCTCACATCTGGATTGTCATAAAGCCACATCATCACGTCGACGCAGTCGTCGACGAACACGAAGTCCCGCATCTGGCCGCCGTCCTCGTAGTCGGGGTGGTGGGAACGGAACAACATGACGGGATGGCCGTCGTGGACGCTCTCGTGGACCTGACAGACGACGCTGCGCATGTTGCCCTTGTGGTATTCGTTGGGGCCGTAGACGTTAAAGAATTTCAATCCGGCCCACTGGCTCGGCGCCGGCGCGCCGTCGTTCACCAAACGGGCGATGCGGCGGTCAAAGAGATGCTTGGACCAGCCGTAGAGGTTGAGCGGCCGCAGTCCGGCCAGACCGTCGATCGAACCGTCATCGTCGAAGCCTGCGCTGCCGTCGCCGTAGGTCGCCGCGGAAGAAGCATAGATGAAGCGGGCGCCATGCTCGATGCACCACTGCCAGAGGTGCATGGAGAGATCGAAGTTGTTCTCGATGATCCTGTCGCCGTCGGTCTCCGTGGTGGCCGAAATCGCCCCCATGTGAAAGACCGCCTCCAACCTGTCACCTTCGCGGTCGAGAAATTCGAAAAGACGGTCGGGCCGCACCACGGCCTCGATTTCGCGCTTGGCGATATTGCGCCACTTGTCCCCCGCGCCCAGCCAGTCGCAGACCACGACATCGTGGTGGCCGCGCACCTCCAGCGCCGCAACGATGTTCGAGCCGATAAACCCGGCGCCGCCCGTCACGACAATCATGTTGCGCCTCCGCCGTTCAGTCTGGAAATTGTCTCGGTCGTGCTGTGGCCGTCGATGATTTTGGCCAACACGACCTTGCCCCCGTGGGCCTTGACGGCCTCGGCGCCGACCACCTCGTCTTCGGCATAATCGGCGCCCTTGACGAGAACGTCCGGCTTCAGCGCCTCGATCAGGCTGAGCGGCGTGTCCTCGGCAAAGATCACCACGAGATCGACGGCGGCGAACGAGGCCAGCACGGCGGCGCGCGCGGCTTCGCCCTGCACCGGCCGTCCCTCACCCTTGAGCCGCCGGACGGAGACGTCGGCGTTGAGGCCGACGATCAACCGGTCGCCGCAGGCGCGGGCCTCGGCCAGCAGGGCGACGTGGCCGGGATGGATCAGGTCGAAGCAGCCGTTGGTGAAGACGACGGCGTCGCCTGCTACCCGCCATTTCTCAATCCGGTCGAGGGCCCGGCTGAGCGACGCCACCTTGGCATCGGCATCCATCAGGTCGCCAGCATGCAGCGAAGACTCCAAATCGTCGGCATAAACGACCGCCGTGCCGACCTTGCCGACGACGACGCCGGCGGCGCTGTTGGCCAGTTCCGCCGCCGTTGCCAAATCGGCGCCGGCAGCCAGGCCCGCCGCCACGGCCGCGACGACGGTATCGCCGGCGCCCGAAACGTCGAAGACTTCACGGGCGCGGGCGGCGATGTGCAGCGGCTCGGAGGCGCCTTCCACCAGCGTCATGCCGTCGGCGCCGCGCGTCGCCAGGACCGCCCCGATGCCGCACTCCGTGATGATCCGGCGCGCCGCTTCGGCGGCTTGCTCGTCGCTCTCGACTACCGCACCGCCCGCCGCCGCCAGTTCCGCCCGGTTGGGCGTGATGATATCGGCGCCCCGGTAGCGGCCGAAATCACGGGCCTTGGGATCGGCGATAACGGGAATGCCCTGAGCCTTCGCTGCGC
This sequence comes from uncultured Rhodospirillaceae bacterium, assembly GCA_964401845.1. Lineage (GTDB taxonomy): Bacteria > Pseudomonadota > Alphaproteobacteria > UBA2966 > UBA2966 > CAYFKJ01. Next base: position 13,919 of record CAYOAD010000068.1, read on the forward strand.
CGCAGACCGCCTCGATCAAAGCGGGGCCGAGGACGCCTTTGGCGTAATCCGACAGCACGACGGCGCCGGCCCCGTCGATCGCCGCCAGGGCCGATTGCCGGACGGCGGCGGCGTCTTGCGATCCGAGTTCGGTCCCGTCGTCGCGGTCGGTGCGCAGGAGCTGCTGGGCCGCCGCGACAAAGCGGGTTTTCACCGACGTCGCGCGTCCCCGGGAGACCGTGATGTCGGCCTCGATATTGTTTTCCCCGGCGAGCAAGTCGGCGATGGCCTTGCCGGCGTCGTCCTGGCCGGCCACGCCGATCAGTACGGCCCGGGCGCCCAGCGCCGCGATATTGCGGGCCACGTTGCCGGCCCCGCCCAGCATGACGGCATCGCGCTCGATGCCCAGCACCGGAATCGGCGCTTCCGGGGATACCCGCTCGACCGAACCGTAGACGTAGCGGTCCAGCATCAGATCACCGATGACGGCAACGCGGGCACTGCCCAGTCGGCCGATGAGGTCCATGGCGGTGCTGTGATCCGGCATCGCTTTATTCCGCCACCAGGCCAAGCTCGGTTTCCAGGGCGGCGCACAGCATATGCCCGACGGCGATGTGCATTTCCTGGATCCGCGCGGTGTCCGTTGCGGGTATGGCGATCAGGGGCTCGGCCACGCTGGAGAGCCGACCGCCGCCGTCGCCCGTGAAGGCCGCGGCAACCGCCCCGATGGCCCGGGCCGCGGCCAGCGCACGCACGATGTTTTCGCTGTTGCCGGACGTCGAAATGCCGATGACGACATCGGCATCGGTCACCAGGGCCTGAACCTGCCGGGCAAAAACATTGTCGTAGCCCAGATCGTTTCCGGCCGCCGTCAGCAGCGAGCTATCGGTGGTCAGCGCCAGGGCCGCGATGGGCTCGCGGTCGCGGCGGAAACGCACAACGAGTTCGGTGGCCAGGTGTTGGGCGTCGGCGGCGCTGCCGCCGTTGCCGAGAAAGAGGATCTTGCCGCCCGCCCTGACGGATGCGACGCAAGCGCCGAGCAGCGCTTCAAACGGCCCGGCGACCGCGTCGAGGGTCGAGGCCACCACCTCCTGGTGGGCCTTGAACTCACCGCTCAAAAACGCCGCAACATCCATCCGCCGCCCCAATTATCGTGATCACGCAAAAATTCCGCTCCCCTTGTAGCGGAATACGCCGCCCGCGTCAGGTCCTCAGGTTTGGATGACCCGGCGCGAGGCGCCTTCCAGGACGAGGCAGCTCAGCCGGCCGGACCGGTAGGCCCCGGTGTCGATGTCGATGCGGTTGGCGCGAAAGTCTACATCCTCGGTGACCGAATGGCCGTGCACCACGATCTTGCCGAAATCCGTCGCGGCGTAAAGAAACTCGTCCCGGATCCACATGAGGTCGCGCTCCGACTGATCGTCGATATCGATACCCGGCCGTACCCCGGCATGGGTAAAGAAATAATCGCCGGCGCTGTGGCCGGTCACGAGATCTCGGTAAAACATCAAGTGCTCGTCCGGCAGAGCCTCACGGAACTGCCGCTGCAGCCATTCCTCGCCCTCCCGTCCGAAGGCCGGATCCTCGATGTCGACGCCGTAACTGCGCAGCGTAGCGTCGCCGCCGTTGAACAGCCAGGCTGAAAACACCTCCGGATCTTCAAGAAACTCCAACAAATATTGTTCGTGGTTGCCGCCGATGCAGACCCGGTCGAAGCCCGGCAGACGGTCAGCGATCAGGGTATCCACCACCTGGCGGCTGTGGCCCCCCCGGTCGATATAGTCGCCGAGGTAAATAATCCTCATGTTGGGGCCCGAAGCGCCGGTTTCGGGATCAGGCCGGCCGCTATCCGCAACGATTTGAGCATGCAGATTGCGCAGCAGGTCGGCCCGGCCGTGAATATCGCCGACCGCGTACAGCCGCCAGCCGTCCGGAACGCTTGGATTCACCATGATTTCGTCATAATTTGGCACACAAAAATGATGGCACTTGATAATTTATCATTGAATCAATTCACTATTTGGCAAGATAATTTAGATATTCGGGTGAAGCAAAAAAATGTCGCTGCTTCAATGGCCTTGGAGTATCAGTGATGATTATGCCTGAATATGTCGGTCGGGGAATTGGGAACACGTCATGAGCATGGCGGAAGCTAGTTTCGGTAATGTGAAGCGCAGCGCCGATGAGGCGCAGCTGGCTGATCACGCCCACCGTCTGTCGCGGTTCCCGACGGGCTGGCGCGCCGTCTACATTCACCTGTCGAATTTGCGGGCGCAAAACCGACAGGAACACCATCAGCGCATGGCGGCGGCGTCGTTCGAGCAGTTGATCCGCCGTTTCGACGGACGCTTGTTCCGCCTGGAAAACGCCGACTTCGTGTTTGCCTGCAAAGGTGCCGAGGTTAGCGATATTGAAGCCGTCGTCGACAAGCTTCGCGCCCTGTTCAGCGAAGACCCCGTCGCCCTGTCCGGGGATACCGGCGGCGCCCGCTTCACGACCTGGTTCGACATCGGCAGTCCGCCGGAACGCGACGCCTTCAAGCAATTGGCCGATGAGCTTTATGCCCGCAGCGAGGAGCGGCGGGAGCGGGAACGCCTGGGCCGGGGCGAAGACGGGCAATCCGTCGGTATCGCCCGTCCGCAGGAAACCACGGGACCGTTGACGCCGGAATTGTTGGGCCGGCTGGAGGAAGCGCTGGGCCGCATGGATATCCGCGGCCTGATCCGGCGCCAACCCATCTGCGCGGTCATTCCGGGCAATGAGCCGAAACTGGTGTTCAACGAGCTTTTCATCGCCATGGCCGAGTTGAAGCGCCAACTCATGCCGGGCGTCGATCTGTTCGCCGACAGTTCGCTGTTCCAGCGCCTGACCCAAAGCCTGGACAAGCGCGTGCTCGCCGCCCTGCCCGACATGAAGTCCGACCTGGAGCGCGCCTTCAGTTTGAACGTCAACGTCTCGACGCTGCTGTCGCCGGAATTTCTCGCCTTCGACATGCAGCTCAGGGCGGCCACCAAGAAGGCGGTGGTGTTTGAACTGCAGACCGCCGATATCTTCAGCGACATGGGCGCCTATATGTTCGCCCGCGAGTTCATCCACGACCGCGGTTACCGTTTTTGCGTCGACGGCCTGACCCACCTCACCTTCCCCCTGGTCAACCGCGAAGATCTAGGCGTCGATCTGAAAAAGATGTACTGGGCGCCCGACCTGAGCGACGAAGGCCAGGACGCGCGCTGCGAAAAGATCCGCAAATCGGTGGCGCAGGCCGGCGCGGCCCGCGTCATTCTGTGCCGCGTCGACG
>CAYOAD010000069.1:0-3215 GCA_964401845.1 uncultured Rhodospirillaceae bacterium
GTCATTTCATAAATTTCTACCGCTAAAAAACTTCCGGGGTCGCGCGTTACCCGCAGCAGATCGACCAGGTAGTACCTTCGGCCTCTCCATCATCGAAAAAAGCCCTAGACATAAGGGAAATCGGTGTAAAACAACAATAAACAGCAGAATACTGCCATTTAAGTGGTGTAAAGACCGGTGTTTTGCCGGTGTATGCCGGTGTTTTTTTGTCACCGTGTAACGCCTGCTATGGCAGTTTTCCGCCATTTACACCGGCAAACACCGGCAAAACACCGGTGTATTGGCAGTTTTCTGCAAAAAACACCGGCAACACCGCTTCCTACACCCCGGTTTGAAACCGACCGTCGGGCAGCCTTCGCCTATCGCCGCGCCGTCTTGACTGCGTGTGCGAAATTTTTGGCGAATAGCTTCGGCGAGACCTGTCGGGTGATCCGTTCCGCGTCCTCATAGAAGCGGAACCGTTTTCTAATCTTCGCGCTGCGATGCAGAACGTAAAGCAACCGGACCTGCTTGCCGCCCCGCCCATAGCGCTGGTAGATCGCATCGCGCGGACCATCGCGGTCGATGAAGCCCTTCGGTGTATTGACCACGGCGCGTGGGCGCAGCGTCTTCCGAACCCCTCTGGCTCCCCGTGTCGCTTTGGTGAAGCGGGATGGGATGGCAATGCGTCCAGACCTTGCCCGCTTGGTTCCCCCTGTCGTGTGTAGCTGAAGGTTGCCGCGATCAAATCGGTCGCGGGCTGATACCCGTAGCTTCGTCCTGGTTGCCCAACGCACCGCGTCGCCCGCAAACATCGCGGCCTTGAAGAAACCCTTGTTCCGAACATCGAAGGCGCGCGGATAGGTTCGAGCGACGGTATATTTCCCGACCGCCTTCATGGTCTGGTTCAAAGTCTTAGCAAAGGCGAACGGCAACTGCTTCTTGCCCAACTGATCCAGCGACCGGGATAGCTTCTTATAATTGCTGGTCACGTTGACTGAAAGCATCCCTGCCCTTCCGCGAATAAGTTTTCCGATTGCGGACAATGCGCGCACGCAAATGGCGCGAACGCAGGGCGCGAGCGACCGGATTTCCATTTTTTCGAAAAAATTTTGCGGATTTCATGGGTTCGCCTCATGCTACTGGCGCACCAACGGAATCATGACAATGAATATACGGGTAAGGTTCCCTAGTTGTCAAGCCGATACTTTCTCCCCCACCCTGCCCGCGCCCCTTGGCTAGAAAACATACTAGCGAGCGGCTTTAGGATATGGTGCAGGCAGAGGTTCACGCTCATGGGGTGCTGCGCCAATTCGCCAAGATCACAATATCGGGCGACCACCTGGGCACCGCCGGGTTCGTTGGACGCCCAAATCAGCGCAATCGAAGTCTTGTGGGGATCGACCGTGTAACCATTGACAGCGTCAACGGCCAAATCGATAGGGTTGGCTCCCGGCGTATCTGTAAGTTGCGACCGAAGGGCGACGATGACGTTTTCGATCGCGGCAATTTGTAGTCTGCGCTGGTGCAGGGTTTCCGCAACGGCCAGCAAAGCGATCTCAGCGGCGGGGTAGCGGTGGTGATGCCCTCTGCCAGCGTATTTAGGCCCTTCAACCTTTAAAATGCCCTCTCTAGTCCAACGTGCCGCACGATTTTCAAAAGTGGCGCGATCCGTGGCGGTCAGCCCCGGTGCGATGGCATCGACGACTAGCCCGATAGTCCAAGTGCGCGTGTCGTTTATCAGTTTCATTTTCTCACTCCTTGTCAGTTTCATTTCCGACCGAAATACATATCCGCCAGCGCGTCGAGGCCAGCTCGCAGCATCTCCATCTTCGCCCGCCCTACGCGGTCGCCGTAAACGGCGGCGTTGACAACGACGTTCCGCGTCGCCCCCAGCGCCGCCATCGCGGACCGCACCCGGGTCCACGCGTCCAGGCGGGCGGCTGAGAATTCCTCCGCGCTGCCATCCTTCCGCTCGAATGATTGCCGGGCGCGGGTGTCCAGGCCGGCGCGCTCCCAATCGTCGCGCAACCGCTCCCCCGCGCGGTACCGGGCGGCGTTTAGTTGCCGGTCACCTGGGGCGAGTTCGGTTCGGCGATAGTATCGATCGAACGCATTCTGCGACAGCGCCCGCACGCCCCTGGTGCCCTTGATGTCGCGGTTCTCGACCACCGCGTCATGGTGCCGCCGCCATTCGGGCGTCGGCCCGTCGGCCACGCCGACATCGCGTTTCGCCCTGGGCTTTGTCGCGCGGTTGCGTTTTTTCAAAATGGCACCCCATCATCCATTGCATCGGGCAGCGGCGTCCGCACCGCCGTGACCGCCGCCCCCGGCCAGTGGGTCTTGATCTTGACCAGTTCGGGGTATGCATCGATCAGGCGCGCTATTTCTTGCATCGACCAGACGCTTACATCCCTGCCGGCGCGGTGCGCGGCGACCCATGCCTCTGCGCTGTTGCGCGCCACGGCGATGACGCGCCCGTCCTCCAGCGTCGTCTCGAAAACGTCTGGGTCGAGCGGCGCAGCCCCGGCCTCCACCGCCGCCGCGTCAAGCGCCTGCCAGGCCCGCTGCATCGCCGCCGCATGTTTTTCCGTCTGCCTGTCGTCTGGCTCCCAGACGGCGGCGTTGAATTTTGCGCGCTGCCGGTCGAACTTGCCGCGCAAATCTTCACCGACCAGAAGCCGCAGCCGCCCCGGTCCCCATTTCAATTCCAGTTCGCGCGCTGTGTGGTCGACGCTTTCGATCAGCCTCATAGCCCTCGACGCTGGGGTGTGGAAACCTGGTGAAGATTTTTCAGTATTCATCGATTGATAATCCTATCCACCCCCACCCCCCCACACCCCCCCAGGTAGGGGGGGGGGGTGTGATTTGTGGGGGTTTTCGCCCTGTTGTGCAGGGTGTGGGAAACCTGGGGAAACCTGGTGAAACCTGGGGAAGATTTTCGGCGTTTCATGGCGTCACCTGACCGCCGGTCGGGGGCCGGAGCGCCGCAATTTCTTCCCACCGGCCACGATTTCGCGCGCCTGTCGGCGAACCCAATCTGGGTCAAGATCAGCGTTGCCGCAAACAAAACGAAAATATCGGCTGTCTTTTTCTAGCCAAGCGCGCGCCGCAGCAGCGTGTGTTTTGCCGCCGACAGCGTCGCGCATCGCCTGCAATATGACGGCCCGCCATAATGCCACCTGCGGCGAGGTCGGTGCCTGCGCCGTGGTGAAGAAATTTCGTGTGGTGCGGGT
>CAYOAD010000069.1:3315-9211 GCA_964401845.1 uncultured Rhodospirillaceae bacterium
TCATCCTCCACTCCCCTCGATTTCGTAATATTTGTCCGTCCGCTGGTAGCATTTCCGGTCGTTGCCACGCCGGTCCGCCGCGTTGATGATTTTCAAAAAACCGTTGTTTTTGAGGTCCGCCAGCAAGGTCTTGGTCGCAGCGTGATATTGATTTGCCAATGGCGACCGCGCCTTGGCGTCTTTGGACGCAGCAGCCTCGCGCCACGCCGCCGCTTCCTTGGCATCAAGGTCTTGCAGCGCGTCGCCTTTGACGTTGCAGATGATTTCGCCAGCCCAGCCCTCGCTTGTGTGGTATTCCCGCAACTTCATGGCGTCGCGTTCCAGCGCCATCAAATCAAGCGCGCGGCCAATATCGACCGACTTGAAATGATCACTGAAATCCGGCCATTGCCACGGCTCCAGAGCCGCCACATGGTCGCCGTTATCAAGTTCGACGCTGACCTTGCGCCACCACGCCGCCCGCTCTGACCGCCGCGCCAGATTTGCCTTGCCGTCCTCGATCCTGAAATGATCGACATGCGTTTCAAGGCCCGCAGTCCTGGCCTCTGACGCGGTCATATTGTTCAAGACGCGCACCGACCTCATACCGTTGACCAGCGCGCCGCCGCCTCTGGCATCTTCGTGGTTGGCCTCGCCGCCGCTTTGCAGCTTCCGCGTATGGTGGACGATCTCGATGCTGATGTTTTGTTCGTCGGCAAGCGCCGACAGGCGGGCGCCCAGCAGGCGGAAGACCTCGTTGGTTTCTGGGCTGGTTGTCATATTTGCCAGCGGGTCCAGAACCAAAATATCCGCGCCGGTTTGCTCGATCATGCCGCCCAGGAATTGAAAGACCTTTTCGTTGATGACGCCGGCTTCGCCTTGCGCCAGCAGCAAATCGGCGTCGCGCCCGCTGGCGATGAACAGGCGGTCGACCAGATCGCGTTGGTTGACGCGGGCATGCTGGCAGATCGCAACGATGCGGCGCTTGATTTCGTCCAGCGGGTCTTCGGCATTGTAGTAGGCGACCACAAGGTCGCTGTCCTTGCAGCCGTATTCCGCCAGCCGCGCAGCGATTGCGATGCCCTCGAACAGCGCCAGGGTGGATTTGCCGACGCCGCCCTGCGCGACCGTACCGCTGACGAATTTTCTAATATAGTGTCGCCCATACAGGAAGTCGCGCGGCGGGATATCGGCGGCGTCGGTCGGTTGCCACGATCTGAAAACGTCAGTGGCGGCGGCTGGGGGTTGCACCAGCTTGACGCCGTCGTCGAAACCTTTTTTCCGCGCGCCGCCTATCATCACCCGCAATTCGCGGGCGGTTTGCTCGACCGTGAAGCCTGCCAGCGTCAGTTCGCCAGCGCGCGCCAGGATTTCATCGTCGCTCAAGCCAAGCGTGACCCAGCGCCCGGTCAGCGCCAGGACGTTGTCGTGCCACTTTTCGCCGCCCTTTATTTTCTCGATCAAGGCGGTGTCGTCTTCGCCGCGCAGATCAAGCCCGCCGACCAGCACCGGCGTGGTGGGTGCCTGGGGTGCGGTGTGCAGCGGGAAGGCCCGCTCCAGTTGCCCCGGCACATAGGTGCGTGGCCGGTTGTCGTCGAATGTTTTGAACTTCGTGGCCTCGACCACACGGCCTTTCTTCACCGGCCACGCAATCGACCCGCCCAGCCGCATGACGCGGCCAGGGTTCACGACCGATGGGTCGCCAGAGAGCGCCGCGCAAAGTGCCGAATTCTGCTGCCGGCATCTTTCAGGGTTGGTTTCCGGCTCGTCGAGCCGCCAGTGTAGCTGCGCGCGCGTGTGCGGCTTGGTGCCGGTAACGACGACGGCCGTCGGCGGGCATCCGCAGGAGCGGTAGTTTTCGCGCGCCGCCGCGACCGCGCCTTCGGCGTCAAGGTCGCAGTAATTCGTTGTGAGCGCGTAGAAATCATCATCTGACGAGCGCCCGAAAGGCGGCGTGCCGGGTTTCCGCAACGCCTGCCCTATGTAGACGTTCTGACCTTCGACAGCGTTCAGTTTCAGCGCAGCCTCAACCAGTTCTTCCGTCTTGTCTGTGGCGAACAGTTCGGCGTGTTTCAGCGCGCCGGTTTGTTTATCCGTCCAGGCTAATTCGATCAGCCCGTCGTGGTAGCCGTCGAGCGGACCGCCAAACAGGTGGCTCAGATGCCGGAGCATCTGGCCACCGTTCGGGCGCAGCTTTATTTTTGCCGGGGTGGGACGCGGGCTGGCTAGGCCCGCGTCTTGCACAATCAAAACTCCACGTCGTCTTGCGGTGGCTCATCCGCCGCCGCATCAGCAGCCGCGTTCACTTGCAGCGCGTCGGGCCGGTCGACCCATTTTTCCACCGCCAGTTTCGGGATTGCGGTGTTGCCCTTGCCGACCTTGGCGGCCTCCGCCCCGGTGAATTTGCACAGCGGAACCTTGCCTGCGTTCGCGCCGCTCTGCGCCTCGAACTCCACATAAAGCGACTGCAAGCCCATGCAAGCGCCGGTGGCGTTGGTCATAAATGGGCGCGGCTCCTCATCCCCGAATAATTTGGGCGCATATACCTGCACCTCGAACCCGCGCCGCCAATCGCCGCCGTCCGGTCGCGGGCCGCGTTTCCCGTTGTCCCAGACCGCTTCCGGCGCCTCGCCTTGCGCCAGCAGAACCCAGCCCTGCTTGATGTTTTCCAGATCGAATATCGCCCTGTCGAGTTCGACATCATCGTCGCCGGATCGCCACGACCGCGTCGAAGCCATCCATCGAATTGAATTGAAACCACCGCCACCTAGATCTAAAGGCATGTCCATCTCCTAGTTCGAGTTTGCGTTTGCGTTCACTGCGAAGCCCTCGCGGCCAGGGTCATAAATTGAAAAGTTCGGCGCGCACGGCCTCGTCGCCGCGCCAGTAGAAACTGTCCGGGTTCACCGGCACGATGGCCTTGATCATTTCCTCGTCGAGGCGCAGGAATTTCTCCAGCCTGATCAGGTGCGTCTTGATGTCCGCTATGGTCGCCTCGATGTCGCCGTCGGCTTTGATTTCCGACTTTTTCGGCGTCACATAGAGGAACTCGACATCCTCGCCGGTCGCCTTGGCGTAGATCGCGCGCTGCCGCTGGTGATTTGCTGGCATGACTGACGGCATACGCAACGTCGTCTTCAGATCGACGATTTTCTCGACGCGCGGAAAGCGCATATCGATGTAACCGATAATCGGCAGCGACCATTCGTCCGTGCGGCACATCATAGAAATCTTTTCCTGCCGCCCTGTCGGCACATCAGCCTCGCCGTAATCCTTCAGCGCGCCGACGGCCTGTTCGATCATTGGCTCGATGTTTTCGCGTTCGGCGTCGCGTTTTTCGTCGCCGCTCAAAGCGGTGTCCCGGTTGTATTGCTCGACGGCGAGTTCAGTGGCGGCGGCGACCGCCATGCCGCGCGCTACGACCGCGACAACACCGGCTTCAGCCGCTAGGCCGCGCTTTGCCGCCGCGCCGAATTCGGACCATCTTTTGAAAATCCTCTGCGCTACGAAAACGTCAGGTGCTTCGACCCACAAATTCAGCATCGACGCCGACCCGTGTTCGAAGCCGTGTTTTTTGTAGCCGTCGGCGGCGCTCATGTGCGCGGCCAGGCGTAACAATAGGAGAATTTATTTGCGCCGACGCGCCGCTGGAAAAGTGTTATTTCGCCGCGCGCGGCCCGCCGGTATAGCTGACCGGCGTGGTGATGCAGCACCGGATCGAATTCGCGGTCGCGCGCTAAACATCCAAGGTGGTATTCGTGATAGTGGCTGCGCGGGCAGCCAGCAGGCCCGCCAGCGTCGTCGCCTCCCCCGGCTCCAGAAAGACGGTCGTGTTTTCCAATTCCGAACATACTGTGATTCCCACTTTTCCGTTCTTGACAAATGCCTCGACCCAGCACTTCCGCGCGGTCACTGGGTCTTTCATGGACGGGCCGATCACGAATGCCTGCCCGCCAACAGGTCGAAGAAATCTTCCAGCGGCAGCACCGCCAGTGCTGGTTGCCGATCCGCCGCAATGGCCAGCACGTCGCAGTCGGCGTCTAGCCATTGGTAAATTTGCTTAAAGCCGTCGGCGCGTTTTTTCGCCTCGACCACCCAATCGTCGACGCTGTTGCCGACGATGACATCGCCCTTGGCGAATTCGGTCGCGCCCGATAGTGGAACGCGCACGGCAGTCAATCCGTGCGACCGCGCCCTGGCGACGATCTCGCGCTCGAACCGCGCGCCTTTGTCGCGGCTAGGCTTCCCCATCGCGCTCACCCAGGAATGTTGAAATTGCTTGCACGTCCCAACCGATGTCCATGAGCCGCTGTTCGGCTTGGTGGGCATCGATAGCACCGGCCTCGAATTCTTCCAGCGCCAGCGCGGCAGCGTGTGGATATTCGCCGCTCACTTTGTGACCTCGCGCGCCCTCGCGCGGCGCAGCCAGTATTCCACCGGGATTTCGCCGCCGGTTATTTCCGCAATGGTCATCATCAGGCCAGGGCGCGGCACCGATGCGCCGTGGACCCAACGGCTGACCGCTTGCGGGGTGACGCCAAGCCGCCGCGCGAATTCCGCGCGGGTCAGGTGGCGGGCTCTGAGGTATTCGTGGATCATTACGATATGTCGTAATTTCTTATTGCGCACATGTCAAGCCATTACTGTTGCAGCCAGCGCAATACCCAGTTACGGTGGGCGGTGCTTTATCTTGGCTGGGGATGGGCCCACTATGATTGAACGCGCGACTAAATTGCGGATGGCGCGAGTGGCCACAGGTCTAAGCGCAGCGAAAATCGCCCGCGACCTTGGTGTCGCGCCGCCGACTTACCGCGCGTGGGAGCGGGGTGAAAATCGCCCCCCGATCGATGTAGCGAGGAAGATTTGTGACCTGTTCGAAGTCGACGACATGGGCGAACTTTTCGAAGACGCAGCCTCGACCACGCCGCCACCCGAAACATCGCCGCCCTTCCCGCCGCCACAGATGGGGCCGCGCGACCTGCCCGTCCTTGGCTCTGCCAGGGGCGGCAGCGACGGCTTCGACCTCGACAATGGAGCGGCCGCCATGACGTACACCGACCGGCCAGCCAATCTTATCGGAGTGCAAGATGCCTACGCCGTTTATGCTAACGGCTCATCCATGGAGCCGCGATATTACCCAGGCGAAACTTTGTTCGTGCATCCGAACCGGCCAGCGCGGCGCGGCGACTTCGTCGTCGTCCAGCTTGCCGCCGAAGACGGCACGACCCACGGCATCATCAAACGCTTCATCAGCCTCAGCCATGACGCGCTGGTCGTCGAGCAATTCAACCCGCCGCGAAAATTGACCTATGTCGCGTCTTCGGTCGCCGCCGTACATCTAATCGTCGGATCATCCGCCTGAACCTTTCTCGATAATAGTAATTGACAATTGCGATTGACGTAATTATTCTGTCGCCACTTGCGATTTTTGGGAGCGGCACGATGATGAACACCGACACGATTAACGAGTTGCGGCGGTATCTCCGCGCGCGCATCGATTGGCGGCTCGAAGAAATCGACTGGCTGCGCGCGCGCGGCCTGGCCGACGCCGAAACCTTGGATGCTGAGATCATCGTCCTTCGCGGCGAACTGGCTTTCCTTCACGATATCGAGTGCGGCGCGGCCGATGCGTGATGCAATGGAAATCATCACCGGCGCAGTCGCCATTGGCGCGCTCTGGCTGGTCACCATCTGGCTTTTCGCGATTCTCGACATGGCGCTGACATGAGCGCCGCGCTGTTGGCGATGGACGCCGCCGCCAGAGAACTATTCGGCGACGGCGTCAGCCGGGACGGCGCGCGCGGACGCCTGCGCCGCCTCATCGCTGCGGGGCAAATCCCAACCGTCAGGGTCGGTCGCCGCGTCTGGGTGCCGCGCTCCAGCGTGGAACGATGGCAGGGGCAGGGGCAGGGGCAGG
>CAYOAD010000069.1:9311-17133 GCA_964401845.1 uncultured Rhodospirillaceae bacterium
GGCAGGGGCAGGGGCAGGGGCAGGCATGGCCGACGAATTCGACAAAATAACGCGGCCCGAACACTACGTCGTCGCCGGCGGCATCGAGCCTTTCGATTTCATCAATTCGAACGCGCTGGGCTTCGCCGCTGGCAACGTCATCAAATATGTCTTTCGTTTTAGCCGCAAAAACGGCGTGGTCGATTTAGAGAAGGCGCGCTGGTATCTCGACCGCTTGATCGAACAGGCGCGCAAGGGAGCGGAGAAGGACATGAAGTATCAAGCGTTGGTGGTTTGTTCGAGCTGCGAGGATGCAGGCGAACGATGTTGTTTTCCGATCGGTCAGTTGCGGTTGTTTGCGGAACGCCCCGTCTGTCACGACTGTTATTTGGAACATCCTCACGCCTGCGATGATGGCGAAGATGTCTGTGTCCCCTGGAGGGAATTGCCAGAGATCGATTTTGAAAACCTGGAACCATAAACGAGCGGAGATGACGATGCAGACAGGATATGCGGCCAAGATTGTTGACGGTTCAATTCTCGTGGACACCGTTTCGCCTACCGAGCGGGGGGCCGAAATTAATTGGCTCTGTGGTTACGCCAATTACATGGTCTTGCGCGATCACACCGACTTCGAGATCGCCGAAAAGTTCAATGTCTATAACGCCGGTCGGCGAGTGGAAATCGTGGAAGTCCAAATTTCGGAAATTCAATAACGAGCCATAGTGTATTTGTCATAAGGTCCGTATCCGAACAGGCAAAAAAGTCGTGAAAACGGCACACATATTTGCTGGCGGTGGTGGTGGACTGCTTGCTGACTTGATCCTTGGCCATGAACCTATTTACGCGGTGGACAATGACGAACGAACTTGTAGCGACCTCATCGATCGAGGGGAGTGGTTCCCGGGCCTCAAGGTCATCTGTGCCGACATGCGAACCTTTGATGGATCTCAGTGGGCGGGAAAAGTGGATATGCTCCATGCGGGCGTACCTTGCCCGCGCTGGTCTACTGCACGACGAGGGCGCGGCGACACCTATGACGGATGGCCCGACACCCTCCGCATCATCCGCCAAAGCCGACCAGCAATTGTCTTTCTGGAATGCGTCGAGCGCTTCAAGCGAGAACATGGGCGAGTGTCCAGCGATCTCAAAAGCGCCGATTACAGCCTTACGCGACCGCTCATCACCGATATTGCCAGCATGGGTGCTCCGCATTCTAGGCGACGATATTGGGCTCTTGGCTTCTCCCACGACAAAGGCCAATCAATGCGCCGACACGATGCAAAAATGGCCATCATGCCGCCGCCTGACGCTGGTGAGTGGTGGGAAGCTGACCCCCGAAATCTACGAATGGATGCTGGCGTGGCCAATCGGGTTCACCGCTACCGGCAACTCGGAAACGGCCAAGTCCCGCTCCAAGCCGCAGCCGCATATCTAATGTTGGGCGGGCCGTCTCAAATGAATGATCTTTTGAAGTTGTCAGGATTGAACACTTCCGAGTTTCGCAATTCGCTGTCTCACAGGCCATTGCAGAAAAGCACGGCCTCAAACAGCCGAGGAACTGAATAAATGGACATTGGGTACGCCAGAGTTTCGACCGACGACCAGAAGATGGATTTGCAGATTGATGCGCTGATCAAGGCCGGCGTGGAGCCCGATTGGATTTATCAGGAGAAGACTTCGGGCAAACATTCTGCCCGGCCGGCGCTCGATGAATGCCTGAAATGTTTGCGCAAGGGCGACACCCTGGTTGTCTACAAGCTGGACCGCCTGGGCCGCTCTCTGCGGGATCTCGCTGACATCATCGAGCGGCTGGAAAAGCACAATATCGGCTTCCGGAGCCTTACCGAAGCCATTGATACCACGACGGCAGGCGGACGGTTGATATTCCATATGTTCGGCGCCGTGGCCCAGTTTGAGCGGGACGTGATCGTGGAGCGCACCATGGCTGGCCTGGCGGCAGCCAAGAGGCGCGGCCGGAAGGGCGGGCGCCGGCCCAAGCTGAAGCCCAAACAGGTGGAGACGGCGCGCAAGCTGTTGAGCGACGACCCCAGCCACAACATGGCCAGCGTAGCCGCGCTGTTGAGCGTGTCACGGGCCACACTGTATCGAGCGATCGCCAGGGCTGAAGCCGAAGAATGGGCCGCGCGCAAGGCGACGGAAGAACAGGAAACATAGGAGGGTCTGATGGCTGAAATCATTGATGACGACGGGCCATTTTGCGGACCTGCCGATACAGCGCGGGCGTTCCGCGTCAATTCTAATCAAAGATCGCCCGCGCCAGATCGTCACCGATGATCTGGTCGCGCGCGTCGTCGGCCAGCCAATGGGCGTAAATTTTCCGCGTCGTTGTGATGTCCTCGTGGCCCATTATCGACGCGACCGCGTGCAAATTGTCCCCGAATTTATCGAGTAACTGCGAGGCATAATAGTGCCGCAGATCGTGCCAGCGAATGCGCTCGACGCCGGCGGCGTGGCAGGCGACGGCAAGGCCGCGATTTCGCCAGTTCCCGCTGTCCGCAAAATTGCCGGTGCGCGAGGGGAAAACCAGACCGCCGCCGCGTTGCCCGTCCGGCTGCGCCAGCTTCCATTCTTGGAGTGAGGTCACCAGAGCGCCGCCGATTGGCACGGTCCGCACGCCGGCAAACGATTTCGGCGCGCCAACCTCTAGGCCGCGCGGGCCGCGTTTCACCGCCTCGCTGACATGCACGCGCTGGGCATCAAGATCGACATTGACCCAGCGCAGCGCACGCTGTTCGCCGGCGCGCAGCCCGGTGCCGGCGGCGAACATGATCGCGAGGCGGTAGGTCGGTGATGCGTGGGCGATGATGGCGCGGATTGTGGCGGGCTGTATTTTTGCGACAAGGTCTTGCTTCCGCCGCCCGCGCGCGCGTTTTTGCTTCGGCATCGGGTTCGCCGGCAGCAGCCCCTCATCGACCGCATGGTCGAAAATCAGCGACAGGGCGCCAAGGATATTGGCCAGCGTTTTGGGGGAGCGCCCGTGTTGCAGCGCCGGCGCCGCCTTGCGCTTGATCAGGCCAGGCGTGATGTCGCCAATGTCGCGCCGCAGCGCCAGCGCCGATTTCAGGTGCGCGGCGTATGTACGAAAATTGGTGAGGTAGCCAAATCCGACCTCGCCGCGCTCGAAACGTACGTCGAGGTCCGCCATGAAATCATCGACGACATCGACGAAACGGGTTCGCTTGAAGGCGCGCCCGCGCGCTTGCGCCTTGGCCAGCAACGCCTTGGCGGCGGCCTTGCCCTTGACCGTGCGCTGGCCGCCGCCAATGTCGCGGAGGTCGACGACCCAGTGGCCGGGGCGGTCTGTTCGCTCTCTGAAATGGCTCATTCGGATTCCTCCGTTTCCAGCCGTGCCAATATCGCGTTGATCCGGCGGGGATTGCCGACTGCGGCCTGCTGAACGCGCGGCCTCGCAGCAAAAAGCCTAACCGCGCGTTTTTCAGCCTGCGAGGATGGTGCGGTGATCTTTTCGGTCTTGCCTTTGAAAGTGATCTTTTTCATCGTTTTTCTCCTGTTTTCCGTTTGTTGCTATATAGAATATAGTAACTTTGCGTTACGGTTGCAAGCAAAACACGACCTTCAGGAAATATGCATTCCATCAGTAATCACGATTTTTGCAACCAATTTGCAACCGGACACAAAAAAGCCGCCCCGAAGGGCGGCTAAGTCATTGATTTTGTTGGTTGCGGGGGTTGGATTTGAACCAACGACCTTCAGGTTATGAGCATGTTCAGCCCCAAAAACGGCGGTCGTGGTTAGCCATTGTAGCCGCTAGATTTTCTCGGTACAGCGCAGATTGCCGCCGTTTTCGGTGGTCGCTGGTGGTCGTGGGTGGTCGCCGGTGGCCGTGGGTGGTTGCAACCATTTTGCAACCAGGGCAGAAATTCCCTGAAGGTCATCGCCGGAATATTCGGCGATTTTCGGAATACCAGGCCATCGCCGGAATATCCGGCGATTTCCAGCGCCGTTCAGAAAAACGCCGCTTAGAGGCCCGTACAGCGCCGCTTTTTCTTTGGGGGCTTCACCCCCACGGGGCACCGACTTTCCGCTGTACGGGCCTCTAAGCGGCCTCAATCCAGGATGGAAGCCCAGGCGAGTAGCCGTGGAGGCGCGAAAAGGTGCGAATATCGCCGCGCGCGTCTGGCCAGTCGGCATAGCTGACGTGGACCCAGCCGGAATTCGGACCGGCCTTCGGGTCGTAGCATTCGAGGATGATTTGATCGAATTGGCACTGCTGCGAAATCCAGCGCGCGACATCGATGTTGGGGACACCGGCAATCTCGAAATCGACCGCCGCGCCGTCGCAATGTTGGGATTTGTCGGCGCCGCCGATGGCGCGGTTCAACTCCGGCGACCTGTAGCCGGATGACGGAATTATCGGCACACCGAATTCCTGCCGCACCCGCTCTAAGACCGCGTCGCACAGTTTCCGCATCGCCGCGATGGCGTCCGCTGGCGGCGTCTGGTCGATCCCGCGCCGCGCAGCCGTTTGGCTCTTACACATTTCAGCGAGGGTGAAATGGTCACTCAGTCTCATTTGTCGCCCCGTAGCTGGGAGGCGATTTTCTCGCCAGACCGACCGACGACATAGCCGCCGACGCCGGTCGTTAGCAGCGCCCACAGCCCGCCTGGGAGTTCGAGGACGACGACCTTGTCCGTCCACATGGATAGATACGGGAACAGGATGTAGTTATTCACGACGATGGCCATCACAGAAATCATCAGCAATGGTCGCCAGTTGCGTTGTAGCCAGCCACCACGCGCTTCGGCAAGAATGATTTCGATAGCGCCGCGCATCTCAGTCTGCACCAGTTCATGCTGGCGCGCAGCGATTTCAGCCTTGAGTTTTCCAGCTAGGTCTTTGTCCTCGACCGCTTGGTCTATGACGCCGAAAAGACCCTGGACAATCGGGCCAGCGACGCTTGCAAGGATGCTGCCAATCATGGGTCAAAATTCCTCGAATGATTTTTGAAAACTCGCCGCTTCAGCGACGGCGGTGACGTTGCGCTTGGGGATTGTCGTGGTCCGCATTGGCACGTCTTCAACGCGGCGGAAGATGCAGCGACCGATGTCCGTGCAGACCATCGCGACAACGTCGCAGTCGTCGAGCGACAGCACACGCCGGTCGTGGCCTCGATTGGTGGAAAACTGATAATACGTGGCGTCGATCAGGCGCGACGTTGATTTGACTTGAACCCGGACGACGCGGTCGCCGCGCATGGCGACAAGATCGACGCCGTCAGCCGCCGCCGGGACAGCGCGCCAACCCGCCATTTCGATGCGGGCGGCTGCCATAAATTCGCCAACGCGGCCAACGTCAACTTTCAATCGTCGCCCTTGGTCAGATCGCGCTTGTTTAGGTCGCGCTGGTTGATCGCGTACCGCTGCAACAGCACCGCGATTGAAAGGATACCGACGATGGCACCGACCAAAATATTCAACTGCCCGCCAATAACAAAATTCCAGACCGCCGCCAAGCCGCCGCCGGTCGTCGCAGCGGTGTCAATGTCGGCGGGCCGCATGGTCACGACTTCTCCCCCGGCTTCGGCGCGGGGGCACTGACCTCGTGTAGTGCCGTTCCCGCTGCCAACATACAGGCCAGACCATCGGGCCGAGTGACTATCACCGAGAAGCCGCCACCATCGGCCATCCATAATTCGATCATGTTGTCGTTGGCGATGCCCCTGTAGATCGGGCGCTCATTATGTTCAGGACTGCTGAGTTCGGCGACGACAGCGGAACGCTGGGCGCACGGCACCCGCTGCTGCGCCTGGGCAACAGGCACTAAAAAAGCCGTTAGGGCGGCGGCGGCGAGGACAACGGGGACTTCAAATTTAATGGCCAAACGCGCTCATCCTTCTGCCAATGCTGCGGCATCACGGGCGGCGCGGTTCTTGTAGTCGACGTCATCTTTGCGGCTCTCGTAGAGAGGCCTATGACGGGACACCTTGGCATCTAAGTCGCTCTCGGCCTTCACCGTGTCGCCATACTTCACGATGGAGTGGCCTTGCGCCTCGGCCCACCAATTGTCACCATCGACGACAATGTCGTTCAGTACAGCCCGTTCGTCATCGGTCAAATCTCTGATCATAACTCGGCCCCCGAAAAATAGGTTTCGTAAAAATTGGTGCGTCCACGGACATCGACCGTGTCGGCACCTGCGCCGCTCGCGGTCACGACCACCGTAGCGGTGTCAGAAGCATCCATGTCTGCCGCCGCGACTGTAATTCCTAGGCTCAGTGAACCAGGGCTGCCCGTAATACCCTGGTACATTTTCCGATAGGTGCGGTTTGAAGTCACGATATCGATGGTGACCTCAGTTGGCGTGGTGAGGTTTAATAGCTGCACCGCTGAAGATAAGGAATAGCTGCCAGCTCTAGGGGCGGTGAAGGTATCGCTGGCAAAGTCGCCTCCGGCGTCCGTGATTTCAGTGTCGAAATCTACTGTGTGAGAGGTGCCGTTGCCCGTCACGTTGCTGTCTTCGGCGCTGTTATGGGCGAGGAATATGGCCTTGGCGGGAGAAGATGAGGCGGCGCTAGTCCAGGTGGTGCCGTTCGACGTTAGGACGTTGCCTGATGTCGATGGCGCAACGCTGGTGACGGCACTTGTCCCGGCACCGACCAGAACACTATTTGCCGTGTGCGTGGCCGCGCCGGTGCCGCCCTGTGCAACAGTCAATGGGGTCGTCAGCCCAGCTAATGAAGTGATGTCGCTATTGGCGCCGTCTGTTGCCCCGCCCAACGCTGTCAGGGCCGCGCCAGCAGTACCCGCGCCCGTACCGCCGTCGGCAATAGCCAACGGCGACGCCGCAGCGGTCGTCTGATGCCCGCCGATGGTAATCGTCCAATCCGTGTGCGTACCGCTACCCAGCGACGACGATACGTTGACCGTGGTCGAGCCGGTCGCCGCCGTGAAGGCGGTAATTTCACCCTGCATGTAGGTCGTCGTCGGCGCGCTGGTCCGTGACACGCGCACCGGCATCCCGACCGCGAAAGCCGGTATCTGGCTGTTGCTGTTTGTCACCGTCCAAGTCTTGGAACCGGTGCCAACCGTATTGCTGGTCGTCGATGTTCCGCGATAGGCGTTGGCGACATGCTCGACCATTTTTTCGAGCGCCTTCGGAAAGCCGGTGCTTTCGTTGGAGTAGGCGTTGCCCTCGAAATTGGCTTCGGTGAAGGTCGTGCCGCCGACTGTGTGCGAAAATGCCATCAGATTAATTCCTCTATTACCATGTCCATTGAGAACTGGCCGGTTGTTTCAGCGGTGAGCGGTTGCAGGGTTGCCAGCCGCCCGTAGCACGACTGCCGCATCCGATGCGTTGTGTCGTCGACATCGATGGCCATCAGGACATCGCCCGACAGCCCCTTCAGGCGCTGGATTTCATTGGCCTCAGAAAACGCCTCATCCTCGTCCATGTAATGAAAGCGGAAACCAAAGCGCCGCCGCTTCGGAACCGTATCGACGTAGACCTGCCCGCCCCTGCTGATCACCGACCGGCTGTTGTCAACGAAACTCGTTTCCAGGCCATAGGCCACGTTGTTGGTCGGGGTGAAGGCGGCGGCGACGTAGCAGCGACCGGCCTCGATATACTCGTCGCCGTTCGCGGTGTCGGAGATCAAGATTTTGACGTACTGGGCCAGGACCGGCGTGGCCGTATAATAAAATGCTATCGGTCGGAAGGTAGCCAGAGCCGCGTTGGTCGGCTTGCCGCCCCATGTAAATTCGCCCCACTGCAATTCCCCGAAAGCCTCAGTGGCATCGACGACATCGACCGCGCCGGTATCGACTAGATTGGTCGAATAGCCGCTGTCGTTGCCGATCT
>CAYOAD010000070.1:0-17097 GCA_964401845.1 uncultured Rhodospirillaceae bacterium
GCACCTGGTAGCCCGCCCAAAGAAAGGCGCCGGCGAGCGGCAGAACCGCCGTCCAGGTCATGACACCCAAGCCCGGCCGAATGATGACCAGCGCGCCGACAAATCCTGCCGCGACGCAAATCCATCTTCGCAATCCTATTCTCTCGCCGAGAAAAACCCCCGCCAACATGGTGGCGATCAAAGGCGCCACGGCGGCGATGGCATGGGCGTCCGCCAGCGGCATCAGGCTGAAAGCCCAGATGAAGACGGAAACTTCGACGATGAGAACACCGGCCCGCAACACCTGCGCGCCCAACTGCCGCGTCCGGAAGTGAACCAGACTTCCGCCTTTTAGCGCCAGGAAAAGGGCGAACGCCGAAAATATGACGAAGCGCACGGCCAGCACCTGGGCGATCGGGTAGTTCTGCGTCAGAAGCTTGCCGGTGGCGTCCATGGCGGCGATCAACAGCATCGCCAAGACGGCAAGCGCGATACCAAATCCCACATTTTCCGGCTTCGCGCCAATCCCGCCGGCTGCGTCTTCACCAATTTTCCGGTTGCTATTCGTCCGGCTCATCGAAAAACTGACCTCCCTGTCCCGGCGCTACCATAGTCGGGGCGTGACCGGTTGTCGCGGGACGCGCGTTCCTCCTTCCGATACGGTTAATTCGATCATGACCTGCCTCGGGGAGGGATGACGCAATCATGGAACGATCCGGCACTCTCGTATTTTGGGCCTACACGGCTGCGTTCCTCGGGGTTTTCGCCCATGCAACCAGTGAGTTTTTCGCTGTCCTTTCCGGCATCGCGGGCCCCGAGGTTTCGGTCTGGCGCTATCTAATCGGCAGTCTCGCACTCCTACTTGTGGCCTTGGCGCGGAAGGAAACCCGCGACCTCCTGCAGCCGCTGCGGGAAGAACCCATCCGGGTCGTGCTGTTGTCGACGACGGGCATGGCGCTGGGCCAACTGCTGTTTCATTGGTCGCTGGATTTCGCGTCCGTTGTCCAGGTCGCCACGCTTGTCACCACCATGCCGATCCTGGTCGTCGTCGCCGATGCCGTGATCAACGGCAACCGCGTGACGGCGCCTAAAATCATCAGTGGGATCGGCGCTTTCGGCGGAGTCATATTCCTGCTCACCGACGGTTATATCGCCCAGTTGCAGATGGGGGGCGAATCCCTGAAAGGCGTTATCCTGGCGGTTGGCTGCGCCGCCATCGGCGCGGTCTACCTCGTTCTTGTCCGGCCGTTGATCGGTCGTTACGGCGCCATCCGCATGACCACCCTGACATTCCTACTCGGAGCCATTGCGCTATGGACGACGGTGGGCATCGCCTGGGGGATATGGGTTGATCCGGCTACCCTGTTCGACCGCGAACCCCAGGCCTATCTGTCGATCCTGACGTTGGGCATCTGGAACACCTGCCTCGGCTTCATCCTATGGCTCTGGGGGCTGGCGACGGTGCCCGACGTCGGCCGGGCCAATTACCTGTTTTTTCTCAAGCCCGTCATCGCCGCCCTTCTTGCAGTCATCATACTTGGCAACGTGATAACCGGCATCCAGTTGCTGGCCATCGCCGTCGTGCTCGGTTGCGTCGGAGCGGAAATCTTCTACGACCGCATCAGAACCTTTTTGGCCGGCTTGCGCGGACCGGCGTCGTAAGGGGAAAGCGTTTCGGTCGGGTGGGTAATTCGATACCATCCAACGGACCGAGGATTGAATGGGAAGTACCCGTTGAATAGAGCCGAAAGACGACGCCGGGAAAAGTTGGCAAAAAAAGCCGCCAAGCAAGCGGGTGGGCGGGGCGGATCCGCGCCCCAGCACGTGGCGGAAATTCTTCAGCGGGCATTTCAGCTTCACCAGGAGGGCAACCGGGCCGAGGCCGAACGCCTTTACCGCGAGGTCGTAACGCTGGTACCCGATCATCCCGACGCCAACCATCTCCTTGGCATGTTGGCACATGATGCCGGCCGCAACGACGACGCTGTCCGGCTTATTTCCGTGGCCCTCAGGGGAATTCCCGACAATGCGGTCTACCACAACAATCTCGGACTTGCGCATCTTGCGTTGGAGCAGACGGAGGAAGCACTCCAGAGCTTTACCCAGGCCGTCGTACTGAAGCCCGACTACGCCCTGGCGTACAGCAATCTCGGCAATGCACTGTGGGCGCTGCACCGGCTTCAGGAATCAGCCGAGAGTTTTCAAAAAGCGATCGAAAACGATCCGTCCATCGCGGTCGCCCACAGCAATCTCGGTAATGTTCTGCTTGAGCTGGATCGGACGGACGAAGCCCTGGCCGCCTTTCACAAGGCCATCGAAATCGATCCCGGCCAGGCGGACGCACACAGCAATCTTGGCAACGCCTACAAACAATTGGAGAACCTCGCCGACGCGGAGGTTTGCTACCGCCGCGCCATCGAACTCGATGCCGGCCATGCCGATGCCTGGAGCAACCTCAGCGGCATCCTGCTGGCATGGGGAAACCTGGATGACGCCGCCGAGGCCTGCCGCGCAGCGATTGCAATCCGGCCCGACCACCCCAACGCCCATCGAAATCTGGCCAACGTGCTGTGGGAGGAAGGGGACTTGGATCAAGCCATGGCGACCTATCGCGCCGTCCTCGCCCGCCGCCCCGAGGATGCAGATCTACACTACGATTTCGGCATGACCCTGCTGGCCATGGGCGAGATAATCGAAGGCTGGGCTGAATTCGAGTGGCGCTTCAAATCCAGTCGGTATGACCGCGAGATAGGCAATTTCCCCCAGCCCCACTGGGATGGCTCCGATCTAGCTGGCAAGCGCATCATCTTGTGGGGCGAACAGGGCGTGGGCGACGAAATCCGCTACGCCGGGATGTTTCCGGACCTCCTGGGAAGCGGCGCCGAAATCGTCGTACAGTGCGAGCCGAGGCTGGCCGGTCTGTTTGCCCGTTCCTTCCCGCAAGCGGAGGTTCATCCGCGGCCGTATTCACCGGCGCTGTCCGGAGAAGTTCCGTTCGATTACCAATTCCCCTTTACCTGCCTGGGACGGTACCTGCGGCCGACGGTGGAGGCTTTCGAGGGCGCCGTCACATCCTATCTGACAGCCGACCCCGACAGCCGGGATCGTTGGGCTGATCGTCTCGCGCAACTCGGCCCTGAACCGAAAGTCGGTCTGACATGGTGCAGCACACCGCAGTCGGAAAAAAACAAACGAACCGTGGCGGCGCCCGCTGACCTGGGCCCGTTGTTCGAACTTTCCGGCGTGCAATTCATTGATTTGCAATATGTAGACAGTACGGAAGACCGGGCGGAAATCAGCCGTCTTTATGGCGCCGAAATCCGGACTTGGGACGACATCGACCTGAAGAACGACTTGGACGAGGTTGCCGCATTGATATCCAACCTCGATTTGGTGATCGCCTGCGATACCGCCGCCGGTGAGTTGGCCGCCGCCCTGGGCGTGCAGACGCTGACTTTCGCGGTCGGTAAACCAAACTACATATCGCTCGGCACGAACGGTGCAATCTGGCATCCGGCCATGGACATATTCCGCAAGGATGTTACCGATTCGTGGGAGAGCGTTCTGACCGAATTGGCGGCAGCCGCGCGGCAACTGCTCAATCTGGCTTAAGTGGGGAACCGATGGAAGATTTCAGCGCGATCTGGCAGCGGGCGGCGGCCCGCCACGGGGGGGAAAAAGCGCTGCTGGCAAAAATGCCGGAGGTTAAGACCGCGCGCCAACTGGCGGCTATTCCCGACGACCGTTGGCTGGCGGAAATGGCGAAGCGGGTTTTCCAGGCCGGATTTTCCTGGAAGGTCATCGAAACGAAATGGCCCGGGTTCGAAGAAGCCTTTCACGCTTTCAACCCGGCGCGCGTCGCCATGTTTTCGGACGACGATATCGATCGGCTGCTGAAGGACACCAGCATCGTCAGACACGCCCAGAAAATCTTGTCAGTGAGGGCCAACGCCGTATTCGTAAACGATCTTGCGCGCGAACACGGCAGTGCCGGTAAATTCTTCGCCGGCTGGCCCGACGACGACTATGTCGGCTTGCTGGAGGTACTGAAGAAACGCGGCAGCCGGTTGGGCGGGGCGACGGGCCAGTACTTCCTGCGTTTCATGGGCAAGGACTCGTTCGTTCTCGGACGAGATGTTTCGGCTGCCCTCATCGCCGCCGGCGTCGTCGACAAAGAGCCCAAATCCAAGCGCGATTTGGCCGCCGTTCAAGCGGCCTTCAATGAGTGGGCCGCCGAGAGCGGCAAGCCCCTGAGCCATATCAGCCGCACGCTGGGCTTCTCAATCGACGCCTAAAACCGCGTTTCGAACCTTTGTACGGGAACTGCAACCCGTGATTCGGCTTTTCGGGTATAAACGAATCAACGAACAGACAATGCGTCAATATGGCGCGCTGAAATTTGAGGCTGGGCTGCTCATATTACCGCCTGGACCGGAAGGCTTGGGATAACCGATGCGTATAGGACGGCAGGCGATTGTCTTAAGATCGCTGATTGGCTTCATACTCGTGGCAGCCCTGATGATCGGCGCGCGCCCCCTTGCCGCGCAATGCCCGGAAATCGAAGCGACTCCGTGGCGATCCGCCGTCAAGCACGCCAGCGTCATCGCCACGGTTACGAAAAATTACAACGGCGACTGGTCGACCTACATCGCGAGGTGGGAACGGCAGGTCGACACCGCACGGGACATTTATTTTCGTGGTAAGGCGCTGATCGTCCGCTTCGGCAAGAAACGTAAGGCGCTTAAGGGCAAGGAATTGATTCGACACATCAAAGGACTCAGCAACCGTATCGACGCCGCCTATTGCCTGCGCGGCCAAATGATGGCTCAGGCCGACGAGGTAACGCCAAAATACCCCTCCTCCGATCAAGCTGACAAAAAGACGATCGACCATGAATTTATCGAAAGCATCGGCTGTAACAGTTGTCACGGCGAGACAGGAATATCAAACGACGACATGACGCCGCATTTGGCGGGGCAGCAGGAGAAATACCTGCTCAATCAAATGCTCGCTTTTGCCTCGAAAAAGCCTGTGGCGACCTACCCCTATGGCCTCGCCCTGCGGACCCACAAGGATATGGTCAGCCAGACAAATGTTTTGCGCCCGGAAAACGCCCGGAAGATTGCCGCGCACTACAGCAAACAGGAATGTCCGCTCCCCAGCAACGCCGCCGATCAACCCCTCACCGCCCCTGCCAAGGTCGAAATATGCGTCGCCTGCCACGGGATCAGGGGGATCAGCAGCCGTCCGGATATCCCCAACCTCGCCGGCCAGCAGCGGAACTACCTTATCAGGCAACTGAAGGCGTTTCGCCTGACAAAGGGCGATCCCAAAGCCTTCCGCTTCCGTAACCGCCGCTATCATCAGTTCATGTCGGCGATCGCGGCGCCGCTGTCTAACCAGGAGATGCGGGCGATGGCGACCTACTACACGTCCCTGCCCTGCCGTTAGTCCTTCCCCTGCTTGGCCTCGCGGTAGGCCACGTAAGTCGCCGCCGCGAACACGATTCCACCGCCCAGCCAGGTCCAAATTTCCGGCACCTCGGCAAAGAACACGTAGCCGTATACCGCGGCCCAGATCAGGCGCATGAAATCCAACGGCAGGATGGCCGTCGCCTCCGCTTCCTTGAAAGCCTGGGCCAACGCCAGATGCCCCACCGAACCCAGAGCCCCAATGACAAAAAGACCGGTGAACTCCACCGCCGTCGGCATCTGCCAAACAAACAGCGCCGGGACCAGCGATAACGGAGTCATCAGCATTCCCATGTAAGCCGTGATTGTCACGCTCGAATCGGTCCGCGACAGTGACTTGATGATCAGCAGGGAGAAGCCCCAAATGGCCGACGCGGCGAGGACCAGAACCAAGCCGGTACTGATTTCCTGGAAGCCCGGACGTAGAATGACGAACGCGCCGATAAAACCGACGATCAAGGCAGACCACCGCCTGAGCTTTGGACGTTCGGCCAGGAAGATGATGGCGCCGATCGTGGCGAACAGAGGCGCCACGAAGCTTAACGCCACGACGTCGGCCAGCGGCGCCAACTGCAGCGCCGAAAAGAACATCATCATCGAACCGACCTGCATGAAGGCGCGGAAGGCGTGACTGGGAAAGCGAGTGGTTCTCAATGCCGGAAGACCGGCGCGGAATATCAGCGGTGAAATCGCCAAGAGACCGAAGAAATTGCGAAAGAAGGCGATTTCAAACGGATGCAGGCCCGTCGCCCCTTCGTGCCCGCCGGACACCCAGCGGATGGTCGCGTGCATACCGGCGAACAAGGCGCCGGAAATCACAATCAGAAGCATCCCCCGCAATGTCGGCGGCATCCGGGCATAAGCCGATTGGATCATTCGGGGTAAGTGATCTTCCGCTCCGGCGTTTTGCTGCCGCGGCTTTCGAAATAGTTGTCGTAAGCATTTCCGGGGCCGACCAGAACACCGCCGTCGACGATCAGTTCGGCGCCGGCGCACATGGCCGACTGGGGACCGAGAAAAAACATGATGGCATTAGCAATATCTTCCGCCATCACCCATCGTCCCAGGGGTACGTTGGTCGTCGAACTTCTGATGGTGTCCTCGTCCATGAGGCCCTGGATCAGCGGTGTGAGCGTGGGACCGGGGCATACCACGTTAACCCGGATGCCGTGCGGTGCAAGCTCGTAGGCCATGTGCCGGGACATACCGATGACGCCCCATTTCGAAGTGGTGTAGTGCATGCCCGCGCCCAGCGAGATGTTTTTGCCGGCGACGGATGAAACGTTGACGATGGCGCCGCCATTTTCCTTCATGTGCGGCACCACGGCCTTGGTGCAATTGAAAGGACCTTTGACATTGATGCCGAGCACCCGCTGCCAATCGTCATCGGCCAAACCCTCCAGCGTCAGCGGAGGTGCGATGCCGGCGTTGTTGACGAGCATGTGGATTGCGCCCCGGCGCGCCGCCACCTCCGCCACCGCCGCCTCGACAGCCGCCTTGTCGGCAACGTCGACATGGACGTAGTGGCAGGCTTCTTCTGCCGCCGCCAGCGCTTCGCCCGCCTCATCGTCGACGTCAAAAACCGTAACCTCGGCCCCGGCCGCTAGCAGTGCTTTCGCCGTCGCCTCGCCAATACCTTTCGAGCCGCCGGTGACAATGGCACTTGCGCCCTCAAACCCCTCACTCATTCCTGTCCCCCTCCAATGACTGTTGTGCCCGCCTACGTTCCACGGACAACGCGATCTTTCGGGAATCCGATTGAAACGGTCGTTCCGGCGCCCGGCCGGCTCGTCAGTTCCAAACGACCACCATGTAGTTCGATCATATTTCGCACCAGCGGTAAACCCAGGCCGGTTCCCTCGCCCGCGCCATCGATCTGATTTTTCAACTGGCCGAAATTGGACAGCGCCACCGGAATATCCGTTTCGGACATGCCGACGCCGGTGTCATTAATAGCGATGGTCAATCCCCCGCCGTCGTCCTCATGGGCGGTAACTTCCACCTTCCCGCCGGAAGGCGTGAATTTCGTCGCGTTGGACAGCAGGTTAATGATCATCTGGTGAACCAATCGCTGGTCCGCTTTGATCCACGGCAACTCGGGTGACGTCGTGATTTCCAGTTCAATACCGCTGGTTTGAACTTTTTCTTTGAACATCCGAACCGCGCTATCCAGTTCACCGACAAGGTCGAATGCTTCATCGTTCAGTTCCTGCTGACCCGCTTCGATTTTGGAAATGTCGAGAATATCGTTGATAAGCGAGAGCAGGTGTTGGCTTGAACTCTGAACGTCACCGACATACTCCCGCTGCTTCTCATTCATGGGTCCGGCGATATCGCCAAGCAAAACCTGGGAGAAACCGGCTATCGCGTTCAGCGGCGTGCGCAACTCGTGGCTCATGTTAGCTAGGAATTCAGATTTCGCGGAGTTCGCTGTTTCCGCGTCCTCTCGCGCCGCTTGCAAATCGGCTTCGATGCGCTGCCGTTCCGTCGTGTCTCGCAGCATGACCGTGAACGTGAGGTCGTCGCCGGTTTCAAGTTTCGTAACGGAGGCTTCAGCCGGAAACACAGCGCCCGATTTCTTCAAGCCAAAAATGCCGCCCCGATCGGGAATGGTAAGTGACGTTTGCGGCAATTCGGCAAAAGCCGCCATGTGTTCGTCGTGTTGTTCGCGCAGTTCCGTCGGAAGCAGCATGCCGACGTTCTTGCCCAGCGCCTCCTCGTTCGTATAACCGAATAAGCGTTCCGCGCCTTCATTGAACAAGATGATCTTGTAATTCCGGTCGCAGGCGATGATAGCGTCCGGCGAAATGGACAACATGCCGGACAGCCGCGCCTCACTTTCGCGCAGCGCGATCTGTGCGCGTTTTTCCGCCGTAATATCGGTTCGCAAGCCCGCAACCCCGCCTGACGGCATTCTGGTTTCGGTTATCCTTACCCATCTTCCGTTCGCCAGTTCCATCTCGATCGGGCCTTCCGGGTCGAGGTGGGATTGCAAACGCTCCTCGACCCACTCGTCTTCGCGCCCCACCGCGGCGACAAATTGGCCGCGCTCCGCAGCGACCTGCAGCATTTCCCGATAGCTGGTTCCGGGTTCGAATATGTCCGCCACTTTGTCGTAGAAATCGACATAGCGATTGTTAAACAACACCAGCCGGTCATCGGCGTCATAGAGCGCGAATCCCTCTGAAATACTGTTGATAGCCTCCTGCAACAGCATGGTTGACCGGCGTCTCTCGGTTATGTCGCGAACGACGACCTGGGTACAGATTTCGCCTTCCACTTCGATTCGCCTGCCGCTGGTCTCGACCCATACTTCGCGACCGTCGAGGCGGCGAAAAATAGCATCCATGAACGGAGCAGGCTGGTGGGTGTCGAGAATCTCCCTGACCCGTTGCTTTCCGGCGTCCCGATAGTCCGGGTGGACGAATTCAAAGATATTATGGCCCAACAGGTCGTCCTCGGACGAGGCGCCCAATAGCGACAGCGCGGCGGCATTGACGGCCTCTATCTGGCCGTCACGCTGACAAAATACCGCGTCGAGTGAGCCTTCAATGACGGCTTTAATATGCGCACGGCTGTTGGCAGTCACCTCGCCCGCCGCTGGTCCTCCAGGCCGTTCCGCCCTTAGGCGAAAAGCCTGCCACGCCACCAAGGCCAGCAGCGCGGCAACCAGGAGCCCCCCTAGCAACTCCAATGGTCCGCCGGTCATGTGTGTATTCTAATGCATATCCCTCATAATTGGGAAAGGGCTTGTTCGAGGTCGTCAATAATCTCGTCGGCACTCTCAATGCCAACGGACAGGCGCAAAAGGTTTTCCGCGACATTGCTATCGGGGCCCTCCACCGTCGCCCGGTGCTCAATCAGGGTTTCAACGCCACCGAGCGAGGTCGCCGGTATGACGAGTTCCAGCGCCGTGACAACCTTTACCGCTTCGGCGGCCGAACCGTTTATCATCAGTGACAGCATGCCGCCGAAACCGCCGGTCATTTGCCGTCGCGCAATGGCGTGCCCCGGATGGCTTTCCAGTCCCGCATATAGCACGGCGGAGACGTTCGCATGGCCTTCGAAATGCCGGGCCACCCGCAGGGCGTTCTCCGAAGCCTTTTCATAACGGACGGAAAGCGTCCGCATGCCGCGCAACAACAGCCAAGCCTCAAATGCTCCCATCGTGGCGCCTGTCAGCGTCCGCACCGAGGCAATTTCGGACCAGCGTTCGTCTGCCTTGGCCGACGCCAGAACGCCACCGGTCAGGTCGCTGTGGCCGTTCAGGTATTTTGTCGCCGAATGAAAAACGATGTCGGCCCCAAGTTCGAGCGGCCGGGTCGTGACAGCCGGCGACACTGTGGAATCGACAACCAACACCGCGCCGGCGTCATGCGCTATTTTGGCGGCCTCCGCAATATCGACCACGTCCCATGTTGGGTTAAGCAGGGTTTCGACCCAAATCACAGCGGTTTTGCCGGCAACCACGGCCTCCGCTAGCGATCCGCTCTCCGCCGCATCGAAAACTGAAAGTTCAAGGCCGCGCTTCCGCTTCAACCGAAGCAACATCGACCAGCCGCCGTGATACATCACCGACGGCACGACCACGTGAGAACCAGCATCCACCGTTTCAAAAAATGCTGCAAAAGCCGCCAAGCCGGAGGCGAACAGCAGCGCCCCGTCGGCGCCCTCCAGTTCCGCCAGCACCTCCTCTACCTGATCGCAGGTGGGACTTCCCGAGCGGCTGTATTCGAACTCGCCGATGAGTTGGTGATCGGCGCCGCGCGCGAAGGTCGAGGAAGGATGGATCGGCGGGGCAACGGCGCCCGTAACCGGGTCGACATAATGAGCGGCTTGCGCCAACAGCGAGGCGGCCGACCGGCTATTTCTCTTCCCAGCCATGCTAGACCGTGACGTCCTTGTCGAACGGGAAGATGATTAGTGGTGTGAGTCCACTTACATGGCTGACCCAGGCGCGATTGGTGCCGTGGTGGACCACGATGGTGCGGTCCTCGTCATTGTGACCGGTTACGCTGCGCCGCCATTCCCTATTAATCAATTTGTACTCCGCCAATTAGCTGCCAACCGTCGGATGCAACTCTCGTCCGACCGCAGCGGGTAGAAGAAGGTCGATATCGATCCAGAATCTCGAACCCACGCCCACTTCACTGTCAAAATCAATCGTTCCGCCCATCAGCTCGATCAATTGCCGGCATATGGAAAGGCCGACACCCGTTCCGACGATTTCACCTGTTTCGGAGCCAAGGCGATTGAAAGCCTGGAACAGGTCGTCCCAATTCTCCTTTGGAATTCCCACGCCGGTGTCCTGGACCGAGATTCGGCACTTTCCGTTGGGCATGGCGTCGGCGGAAATCAACACCATGCCGCCGGTTCGATTGAATTTGACGGCATTGCTGAGGAGGTTCAACAAGATTTGTTGCAGCCTTGTCGAGTCTGCCTTGACAACGAGGTCCCGGCTCAAATCGGTCGTGATGGAAATGCCTTTCACCCCGGCCATGGGCGCCAAAACGGGCAGGCACTCGCCAACCAACTCTTCAAGTTCGACGCTTTCGATTCCGACTTCCAGCTTACCGGCCTCAATACTGGCGAAATCAAGGACATCCGTTATCAGGTCGAGCAAGTGACGGCCGCTACGAAGGATATATTCGACCCCCTCCTGGTGCTCCTGAACCAGCGGGTTGTTTGGATCCCGGTGCATAAGTTGGGCAAATCCCAGGATCGCATTCAGTGGGGTTCGCAACTCATGGCTCATGCGGGAGAGGAATTCCGTTTTCGCCCGGTTGGCTAATTCGGCCTCGTCCCTGGCCAATCTAAGTTCGTCTTCCACCTCTTTGAGATGCCCGATATCGGTGACGAGGAACAAAACGGCTTTCTGATCGCCATACTCGATTCGTTCGGCGGAGATCATGCCCCACATGGTTTCGCCATCGACGCGTTTCAGCATCGCTTCGAACTGTTCAACCCGATGTTTGTCCCGAACCGCCCTGGCCAATCGTTTGAAGTCAGACGGTTCGACAAACCATGTTTCGGGGTCAATCCGCTTCAATTCATCCGTGGTCGAACGGAACATGTCGGCGGCGCCGCTGTTGCAGTAGAGCAGTTCGTACTGGTCGATGGGCGAGATGAAAATTCCCGAACCGCTGGCCTCGGCAATCGCCCTGAAACGCGCCTCACTGCGTATGATTTTCGACTCCGCCGCCACTCTCTGTGTGATGTCGGAATAGACGGCGGCGTACCCGCCCCTCGCCATCGGATATCGCTGGATGTGGATTCTCCGCCCGTCCTTCATCGTGAATTCCTCTTCCGAGGAATGTCCTGAATCCGTGACGCGTTGAAATTCCCGCTCGGAAATATCTTGCCAATCGCCGTTGCCGAAGCCGCCGCTTTTCGCCAAGTGATCAAATAATTCCCGTCTTGGCATGCCAATTCTTACGCCTGACGGCCGGTACCAGAGATCGACGCACATCCTGTTCCAAGCGATCAGTTCGTCATCCGCGTTCCAAACCGCAAAACCCTGATCGATGGAATCGAGTGTCGCCTGCAATAGTTCCGACTGCTCGGAAAGCTGGCCGCTGCTGTCGGCCAGGGCCTGCTCCGTCCGGCGCTTGGACGTGACGTCTTTTGCGATCCCGCGAACGCAAATGAAATCGCCGGATTCATCGTCGAAAACGGGGAGACCGGCGAGCTGAAACATCCGGATCTCCCCGTCCGGCATGTCGAAGGTTACGTCCAACTCACGAAAGGGTTTTCGCCAATCCGGCCACTCCTGCGCCTCTTCGGAGCCGGTCAGTTGCCAAACATCGGACAAGGGGCTGCCGACCAATTGGCTGGGATGGCGGCCAAGCAATGCGCTGGCGTTCTTGGAGAGAGAAGTAATTCGGTGGTCTCGGTCCGCTTCCCAAACCAAATCCGCCGTCAGGCGGACAATGTCCCGAAGGCAGTTTTGCAACTCCCTCGTCGACGGTTGAACGTCATTCATTCGCTATGCTTCCGAACTTTGCCGGTCCAGGGGCATTTATATCTTCCTAGATTTCCAGATCGCGAATGGCCGAAAGGTAACTCTGATCCCGCCGCCAGCGACCGATCACCTTGTTGGCGGCCTCGACTGTCATTTTTCCGTAAAGTGACTTCAGGTTGCCGATTTCGCGCTGGATGGTTGGCTCCTCGATAAGCCTCGCGCGGCGGCTGCAAACGAAGATCCGTTCGAAATCCTCTGCATCCACGCCCAAGCTTTTTGAAGCAATCGCCAAACCTTCCCCACCGGGTTCGAACAGAATGCGTTCAACCAGACGTTTGCGCAGGCCACAGCCCTCCCTGAGCAGCGCTTCAAACAAGCGGACCTCGCCATCGACGATGCTCTGCACCAGCAATTCGGCCGTAATGCCGTTTTCATCCTTCAACTTGACGGCCAGTTCCTCGGCGGCGCCACGGGTCAGACCCTCCGTCGGCCGGCCATGTTCCTCAAGAACCGAAATCTGTTCCATCAGGTCGTCGACGACATCCTGATCGAGGTCGTACTGCGAAATGATATGACGCCGCAGCGCTGCCGAAACCCAGATGAACATTTTCTTTGCCAGCTCGGGTTCGAGATCGGATCGGCGCAACAGCGGATCCTGGAACGAATCGACCCGTTCCGACTGGTCGACCAGATAATCCTTGGTCTTGCGGGAAATCTCGGCGCCCGAGTTATTGAGCAGCGCCACGATCACGCTCTCGTTTTCCGTTTCCACCAGGGCGCCGGAAACCGCCTCACTGATCGTTTCGCGTTGCGTCACCGCCAGTTGGTGTTCGAACGTCCGGTTGCGGACAACTTCGATGAGGTCAGGATCACGCAGCAGGTTACTGGTTTTAAGAACGGGAAAGGCAACTTCGATGTCATCGTTGGCGAGTTCCCGAATGATTTCGGGCGGCACGAAGGTGCTGTCCGCAAACCTTTCCGCGACGGCCTTGCGCACTTCCTTTTCCGTGTCGTTTACCAACTGATGCAGAATGGCGTGCATGAGCGTTGCTTCGCGCTCGTTCAGTTCCTCGCTTCGGCCATCGAAAAGGTCGGATATCGCTTTAAGCAATGCCTGACGCCCGACGATCGATTTTTCGCGGGCAAGCTGAAGTAGCCCTTCTACGTCGATACCGCCGGGTCCGCTGTTTTCTACCGCCATAAGCTACGTTCCACGCAAATTGCTATCAGTCGTTCTCCCTGCGCGCTCATCATAATGGCAACCGGGGATCACCGAAACGGCACAATCGACCTTCCGTGCAATATTTGATTAGTCCATATTTTCCGGCAGGCAGCCATGTATTATTCGAATAGCGCGCATGACAATATTGATGTTTCCCGCCCTATTTGATCCTTGGTAGGTTGTCAGCGCCGCCGATCCGGCGCGGCGCCATCGGGAATTGAGGCATACGCTTGGGTAGTATACGGCAGTTCCTGTTTGACGCCTTCAGCAGACGAATTTTCTACGGCTGGGTTATTCTCGGCGTCTGTATGGTCCTGTTCTTTTCCAGCGGACCCGGGCAGTCGCACTCGTTCAGCGTTTTTATTTCGTCGATCAACGCGGAACTCGGCATTTCCTTCACTTCATTTAGCGTGGCGTACGGTGGCGCCACGCTGATAGCCGCCTTCCTGTTGCCCCATTTCGGGCGACTGGTCGAAGCGCAGGGATCATTCCGAATGTTTCTTGTCATCGGCACGTTTCTTGGGCTTGCCTGCATAGGATTTGGCATGGTGCAAAATTTCGCCTTGCTGGCCCTGGCTTTTGCTGCCTTGAGATTTTTCGGTCAAGGCGCCCTGATGTTGCTTTGCGCCACGCTGGTTGCTCAGTGGTTTCACGCAAAGCGAGGCTTCGCCATGGGTTTGATGGCGCTGGGCTTCGCCGCTTCCATGGCCATCCACCCAATGTTGGCGGTTTGGCTGGATGGGATGTTCGGCTGGCGCGATGCGTGGATGTGGTTGGGTATCATTACCTGGGCGACCGTCTTACCGCTTGCCCTTCTGTTCGTTCACAACAAGCCCGAGGAAGTCGGTCTATCACCCGACGGCCGGCGAGGCGATGAGGGCGAGGAGGACGGCTCGGACGCCGCGCGTGCCTCAGCCGACTATGGCTTGAATTTGAAAGAGGCGATGGCAACCTCGTCATTTTGGATCATTGCCGCCGGTCTTTTCGCCCCGGCCATGCTGATTACCAGTCTGTTCATGTATCAGGTTGTCCTTTTCGAATCCCTGGGCCACGACAGCTCGCTGGCGACTTCCACCTTCACGCTTTCCGCCATCGTGATGGCAGTGGCCATGCCCGTCGTGGGCTGGACGTTGGACAGGGTACGGACGCGGTACGTATTCGCCGCGGCGCTGGTGCTCCTGTCGGCAACTTTGGTCGCCTCGACACTGGTCAACGGAATCGTCATGGCGGCCGTATACGGAACCATGTTCGGCATCAACAATGCCGCCAACATCACCTTTTTCGGGTACATCTGGGCGCATTACTTCGGCCGCAAGCACCTCGGCCGGATCCAGGGTCTGGGTCAGATGGTCGGTGTTATCGGTGCGTCGTTGGGAGCGTTGCCCATGGGCATCGCCTTCGACATGGTGGGCAGCTATGTCGAAATATTGCGGTTGCTTGCATTGCTGCCGTTGGCCTGCGCCGTCCTGGCACTTTTCCTTCGGGCGCCCGCTTCTGAAACGGCAACTGAATAAATCGGAAATCGAACAATGTCTTATGAATTCATCACGCTCGAACAACGCGACCACGTGTCGACCCTGACTTTCAACCGGCCGGACACCCTGAACGCCCTGACGCCGGAACTGTTGGCCGAAACAGCAACGGCGCTGGAAGCCATCGCCGAGGACGACGGCGTTCGCGTGGTAATCATCACCGGCGCCGGACGGGCGTTCTCGGCGGGGGTTGACTTGAAAGCCCTGCGCGACCGCGGTCTCGACATAAGCGCGGGGAATGTCGGCGACGATCTCAACGATACCGCCCGCCGCGTCCAACTCACGATGGAGCAGATGCCCCAAGCCGTTATCGCCAAGGTCAACGGCTTCTGCTTTACCGGCGGCGTCGAGCTGATCCTGGCCTGCGATATCGTGATCTGCGCCGAGGAGGCCAAGTTCGGCGACACCCACGCCAAGCTCGGATTGAGGCCGACCTGGGGCATGACGCAACGGTTGGCCCGCCGCGTCGGCATGATGCGGGCCCGGGAATTGTCCTTTTCGGCCCGGACTTTCAGCGGCGCCGAGGCCGCCCGCTTCGGATTGGCGCTCGAAGCGGTGCCGCTGGCCGAACTGGATGTGCGGGTCGATGAACTGGCGGCCTCGATCGCCGCCAACAGTCCCGGCTCCATTGCCGCCTACAAGGATCTTTACCGCACGTCTGAAAACACCGGACTGGATGACGGCCTGGCTTACGAGACGGCAACGGACTACGAGGTTGCCGACGTGAAGGAACGCATGGCCGGATTTATCGCCCAGCTGGGCGGTAAGGGCTAGACTTTATTCCCTTAGCGTAAAGCGGTGTTCCGGGTCGGCTTCGCCCAGCTCGGCGTACATCGTTAGATCCGAAACCAGCGCCATCGCCGTATCGATCACCCAGCGAACCTGCTTCTCGGCGTCGGCATTATTGTCCGCCACGGCTTCCGGCAGGATTTGTTGCTGCAGAAAACCGGCGAGCCCCGCAATGCCGCGGGCGGCGGGTTGCAAGCTGTTTGCCGGAACGGAGAACCAACCTTCGGCCTCCAGATCATCCGCAACCTTGTCCAGGGCGGCCATCATGGCGCTGATTTCCGGCGTATCCCGCGGTGTGTTGGCCGCAACAAAGCGAAGGTAGCGGACAAAAACCTGCTGGTCGGACAAAGGCAAAGGGGATGCTCCGGTCATCGATTATTTCGGGCCTGCGTCTGCGCCTGCGCCAAGTAGCGCCGTGGCGTCGTCCCCGTCCGCGCCTTGAAGACACGGTAAAAGTGGGCGAGGTCTCCGAAGCCGGCGTCGAGGGAGGCGTACTGAATGTTCCCGGTTTCGAGCAGGCGGTCAACGGCGTAGTTGAAACGCAAATCCGTGAGGTAGCGGTTGACGGTACGTCCGGTGTGAGCTTTGAACACGTCGGTATAGCGCCGGTAGGAAAGTCCCGCCATATCGGCCAAGTCCTGAACCGTGACGGCATGAATGAAGTTGTCCTCCAGATAGGAGAGTGTCCGGGCGAACAGCTTGCCGCCGGGCGCCGGGTTTTCCTCCCGAACGTCGCGTCTAGAGCGCGCCAGCATGACCAACAATTCCAGCGTCTCGCACCAGATCACCGCGTCGGAGCCCTGCCGCCGGCGGGATTGCTCGAAAAGCATGAGCTTGAGGGCGCTGACGATGCCGAAATTTCGGTGACTGAGCCTGGGATCGAAAGGCCGGAATGCCGGAAACTCCGCCACAAAATCCGCGTAAGCATCGCTGCCCGCCGCGACACCTTCAAACGCCT
This sequence comes from uncultured Rhodospirillaceae bacterium, assembly GCA_964401845.1. Taxonomy (GTDB): domain Bacteria; phylum Pseudomonadota; class Alphaproteobacteria; order UBA2966; family UBA2966; genus CAYFKJ01. The sequence continues at coordinate 16,913 of CAYOAD010000070.1, forward strand.
TGGGATAAAAGCACACCATCATCAGCGTCATGGGATGGGCGGGGTCGTCAACGAACCGATGAGACCTCCCGGCAGGTAAAAAAACGACGTCATTTTCTGATATTGCGATTTTCTCCGAAGACGTCTCCACGGTGCCGGATCCACCGCGGACAACGCCGAGTTTGTCATAGCGCCAAACTCCCATA
>CAYOAD010000071.1:0-16959 GCA_964401845.1 uncultured Rhodospirillaceae bacterium
CTATGACGATTAGCGGCATGTCCCCGGGCCTGATCCTGATCGTTGGCGCCTTCGTGTTGCCGGTGGCCGGCCGCGTCCTCCGCCCGTACCTGATTCTCGGCCTGCCGCTGATCGCACTTTGGCTCATCTGGACGCTCCCGGAGGGAACGTCCGCGGCCTGGGCGTTGATGAACTACGAGGTCGTCGCCATGCGTGTCGATGCCTTGAGCCGCCTCTTCGCCATCATCTTCACCCTGATGGCGTTTGCCGGCGGTCTGTTCGCGCTCAACCAGAAGAGCGTGCTGGAACTATCCGCCGCCTTCGTCTACGCCGGCAGCGCCGTCGGTGTCGCCTTTGCCGGCGACCTGATCACGCTGTTCGTATTCTGGGAGATCATGGCGCTGGGCTCGACCGTGGTGCTGCTGAGCGCCGGGACGCCGGCTGCGCTGCGCTCCGCCACCCGGTATTTCCTGGTCCATATGTTCGGCGGCGCCCTGATGCTCACCGGCATCTTCCTGTTCATCTTCGACACCGGCTCGGTGGCGTTCACGGCGATGAAGCCGGATACCCTGGCGACCGGACTGATCCTTGCCGGCGTGCTGGTTAACGCGGCCGCACCGCCGGTTTCCGCCTGGCTGGCCGACGCCTATCCCGAAGCGTCATACAGCGGCACCGTTTTCCTTTCCGCCTTCACCACCAAGTCCGCCGTGTACGTCCTGCTGCGCGGCTTCCCGGGCACGGAACTGCTGATGTACGTCGGCATCTTCATGATTTTCTACGGCATCATCATGGCGTTGTTGGAAAACGACATGCGGCGCATCCTGGCCTACAGCATCGTAAACCAGGTCGGCTTCATGGTGACGGGCGTCGGTATTGGCACCGAGATGGCTTTGAACGGCGCGGCGGCCCACGCCTTCGCCCACATCATCTACAAGGCGTTGCTGTTGATGTCGGCGGGTTCCGTCCTGCTGATGACCGGCAAACGCAAGTGCACCGATCTCGGCGGACTATTCCAAAGTATGCCGCTGACGACGCTGTGCGGCACCATCGGCGCCCTAGCGATCTCGTCCTTCCCCTGGACCTCGGGCTTCGTCAGCAAATCGATGATCAACCAGGCTGCGGCCAACGAGCACATGGCATTGCTGTGGTTCTTGCTGATGGCGGCCTCGGCAGGCGTGTTCCTTCACGCCGGCATAAAGTTTCCCTGGTTCGTCTTCTTCCAGAAAGACAGCGGACTGCGCCCGCCCGATCCGCCCTGGAACATGCGCTTGGCGATGATCCTCTTTTCGGCGCTCTGCATCGGCCTCGGGGTCTGGCCGGAATACCTTTATGCCCTGCTGCCCTTCCCGGTCGATTACGAGCCCTACACCGACGCCCATACGCTGAACGCGTTGCAGCTTCTGTTGTTCGCGGGTCTCGCCTTCTTCCTCATGCTGCCGATGATGAAGCGGACGCTGACGATCTCGCTCGACACAGACTGGTTCTACCGGTCCCTGGGACCGGCGGTCATCAATTGGGTCGGCGGCGCAATCGGGGATTTCGACCGGCGTATCCGCCAAGCCACAATGAAAAGCCTGCACACGGTTCTAAACTACATCTGGCAGCATCACGGGCCAGAGGGCATCATGGCCCGAACCTGGGCGACCGGCAGCATGGTGATGCTCGTCACCGCCCTCCTGGGCGCCTACCTGTTGTTCTCCTACGTCTAGGACATTGCCATCCTGCAGGGAGTAACCGCCTTGCCGACGCTTCACGTGCTCTCGCTGTTTCTGACCGGCCTGGTGATGGGCGGTATGGCGTTTTACGCCTTCTTCATGACGCCGTTGGTGTTCTACCACCTGGAGCGGCCCGTGGCGGCGGTATTCCTGCGCAATGTTTTCCCGAAGTACTACCGCGTCATGGCGGTGCTGTCGGCGCTGGCCGCCGTGCCGATCTGGTACCGCAACGAAGCCCTGGCGCTGGCGGCCATCGCCCTAATCTTCGTGCTGGTGAACCTTTTGCTGCTGCCGCAGATCAACCGCGCGCGCGATGCCCGGGATGCCGGTGACAACGCAGGCGAGGCCCGCTTCAAACACCTGCACCGCGTCAGTGTCCTGATCAACCTTGCCCAGATGCTGGCGGTCGTGGTGGTATTCTTCCGCCTGGCGGCGTAATCGGGAATGACCATGAAGTTTCTTCGGACCGAGTTCTGTTCCATCCTGCTGGCGGCGGCGCTCGGCGCCTGTGCGGCCACGGGTCAGATGGCAGAAGACAAACCGCCGCCCGTCAAGGCGCAGTTCGTCCAACCGCTGCCGCCGAGCTCAGCCACCCTCACCCGCATCGCCTTCGGCTCGTGCAACAACCAGCGGCGCGCATCGCCGTTGCTGGAGGCCGTCGTCGCCGCCAAACCAGACCTTTTCCTGTTCGCCGGGGATACGGTCTATGCCGACGACAAATCACATCCGGCCGATCCGAAAAAACTGAGACGCGAATACGCCCGGTTGGCCAATCAGGGATATTTTCAGGCCCTGCGGCGCTCGACACCTGTGCTGGCGGTCTGGGACGATCACGACTTCGGCCGCAATGATGGCGGTGCCGGGGACTACAACCCCTTCATGCAAAACGCCTTTTTGGATTTCTGGCAGGCCCCGGTCAAGGATCAGCGCCGCACCCGCAAGGGGGTTTGCGGCGCTTGGACGTTTGGCCCCGTCGGCCGGCGGGTTCAGGTCATCCTCTTGGATACCCGCTCTTTCCGATCCGACCTCAAGCGTATGACCAACAAGCTCCGCCTCGGCAGGTACGAGCCCGACGGCGATGCCGCGAAGACCATGCTCGGCGGGGCCCAATGGCGCTGGCTCGGCCGGGCACTTGAGGAAAAAGCCGATCTGCGGCTTGTCGTCTCGACCATCCAGATCTTGTCAGAGGGACATCGCTGGGAGCGCTGGGGCAACCTCCCCGCCGAACAGGACAAGCTGAAGGCGTTGCTGCGTTCGACCCGTGCCAACGGCGTTGTGCTGTTGTCGGGCGATCGCCACCTCGGCGCTTTCTACCGGGATCGCGAGAGCCTCGCCTATCCCTTGTGGGAGGTGACCTCGAGCGCCCTGAACCGCACCTGGACCACCGCCCTCAGCGAAGACGGTCCCCACATTCGCGGCGACGTCATCCGGCAGGATAATTTCGGCCTCGTCGAAATCGACTGGCGCAAGGGCCGGGTCGAACTGTCGCTAAGGGGGGCGGACGGCGAAATTCTCCGCCGGCACCGCCTGGGCATCAGGGAATTAACCGCCCCTGGGTCGTGAAAAAGTCTTAAACTCCCCTCCCCTTTTGTTTGGAACGACTGTCCTTGAAACACCTCACCTCCCTCATGTTGGCAGTGCTGCTCAGCGCCTGCGCCGCACCGCTGCCCAAGGCCGAACTGGGCAGCGATCACGTTCTGGTGGAACGCATCTGGGACGTCGCCGCCGGCGGCTTCATCGAGCGCGACAAGCTGATCGGCAATATTGCCAAGGCGAATTTCATCCTGCTCGGTGAGAAGCACGACAATCCCAATCATCATAGACTTCAAGCGGAAATCGTCGCGGCGCTGGCCGATGCCGGCCGCCGTCCCGCTGTGGCGTTCGAGATGCTCAACGGGGAACAGGCGGCGGGGCTCAAGGCGTTCCTGGCCCGTAATCCGTCAGACGCCAAACATCTGGGTGACGCCGTCGGATGGGACAAGTCGGGCTGGCCGGAATGGCCGATGTATGCGCCCATCGCCGATGCCGCTTTGGCGGCGAAGCTGCCGATCCGTACCGCCAATTTCTCCCGCAGCATCACGCGCCGCATCGCCAAAGAGGGATTATCGGTGCTTGACCGAGACCTCGTTGAGCGTACGGAACTGGAAGCGGCGTTGCCGAAATACCTCTCCGAGGGCCTCAACGAGCTGATCTTCCAGTCGCATTGCCGGATGATGCCGCGCAAGCACCTGAAACCCGTGGTGCAGATCCAACGAGCCCGCGACGCCGTCATGGCCGATGCCCTGGTGAACGCAGCCAAAACCGCCGACGGGGCTGTGCTGATCGCCGGCAACGGTCATGCCCGTAACGACTGGGCCGTGCCCTACTACCTAAAGGTCCTGGCGCCGGATTCCAAGGTTGCCAGCGTTGCATTCGTCGAGGTGCATGAGGATTTGCGGCAAAGTCCCTCCTATGCCGAGGGCCTGGGCGTCGATACCCTGCCCTTCGATTTCGTCTGGTTTACCCACCGGCTCGATGACGCCGATCCGTGCGAGAAATTCAAGGCGCAACTGCAAAGGTTCAAGAAGAAGAATAAAAGCTGAAGCGGATCAGCCGGCGGCGTGGCCTCGTGTCGCCAGGACGGCGATGGCGGCGGCGGCGGCCAGACCGGCGGCGGCGGTGAGTGACGAGGCGAGGAAGCTGCCGGTGGCGTCGAACAGGACGCCGGCAAAGGTCGGCCCGATGATCTGGCCGACGCCGAAGGCCGCCGTCACCAGAGCCATGACGCGCCGGGGATCACCTTCCGACAGCTGTCGCGCGCCAACCAAGCCGAGGGCCGTGATGCCCATGATGGTGCCGCCCAGCAGAACGGCGGCGATTATGACGCCGGGAGCGGAAATCCACAGGACGCTGGCGGCGACGCCGACCGATTGGGTTAAACAGGCGGCGGCGAAGGCCCGGTAAACTCCCGTTTTTCCGGCGACCCAGCTCCAGAACGCGACGGAGGGCGCGGCCGACGCGCCGACAATGATCCAGATGACCGGCTCGAGAGGCCGGATTTCCTCCGACCCACGTACGATGGCGACGATAAACGTTGCGGTGATGACGTAACCGAAACCGAATAGACCGTAGGCTAAAGCGAAAGCCGCTAAGCGATAGTTGATGCCGCCGCCGTTGCCACCGGTTTGGGATTGTTGCGCCTGGTCGGGCACCAAAGCCGCCACCGCCAGTGTGGCGATGACGGCGACCACGCCGCTCCAAAGCCACTGGCCTCGCCAACCGATATCCCAAGCTGCGAGCACGGAGACCAGAACGGCGGAAACCGCGATGCCGGTGCCGACACCGGCGAAATGCAGGGCCGACAGTCCGCCCCGACCCGCTCTGGTCAGACGCTCCAGCACCAGGGCCGAGGCGAAGACCAGGACAAAGGCGCTGGCGAAACCGCCGGCAAAACGTAGAAAACTCATGACCCAGAGACCGGAAACGGTCCCCACAGCGCCCGTCGTCAGCGCGCTCACCACCAAGGCCCCAAGCAACCAGTTGCGCCGCGACCCATGGATATAGGGTGCCGCCGCCAACAACGCCCCCGCCAGATAGCCGACATAGTTGGCCGAGGCGATCAGGCCGCCCTCGCTTTTGGTCAGTCCTCCCGTGCCCAACGCCGGATCCTCGAACATGAACGGCAGGATCGGCGTGTAGACGAAGCGTCCGATGCCCATGGCAGCAGCCAATGCGATCAGCCCGCCAAACGCCAGGAGTATGGGGCGCACGGTGGTCATGGGGCGGTGCAATTCGGTGAAGACTTCAGCATGACTCTGGTGTTTGATTGACGTGGCTTGATCACGGGGCGGCGAAGACGGGTGGCCGGAATGGCGCAGAAGAAAATAGAGATGTATTGGGAGATTGGCAGCACCAATACCTACTTTGCATTGAAATTAATACCCAGCCTGTTGGCAAGGACAGACGCCGAATTGGTCCTGCACCCCTTCAATCTGGGCTACGTGTTCCGTGCCAACAACTACGTTCTGATGGACGAACCCGAAGCCAAACTGCGCAACCGCAAGCGCGATCTTGAGCGTTGGGCGGAAAAGTACGATCTCGCCTTCAGGTTTCCCACCCGATTCCCGATCAAGACCAGCCGGGCATTGCGCGGCGCCTTGGCCATGCGCCGCCACGGCCTCGAAATGCCGTTTATCGACGCTATTTTCACCGCCTATTGGGAGAACGATGACGCCTCGGTCGCGGACTATGCCGGGCTGCGCCCCATCGCCGCCGACCTGGGCGTCGACGGTGACGAATTCGAAGCCTTGTGTGAAAGCGAGGACATCCGCCGGGAGCTGATCGACAGCACCAATCGGGGCATTGAACGAGGCGTTTTCGGCGTGCCCAGCTTCTTCGTCGGCGAGGAATTATTCTGGGGCAAGGACCGTTTTGATTTTATCGAGAACGAACTTAATAAATAAGCCTTATATCAATATTTTAGAATTATTTTTTAATCTAAATATTCAGCTTTTTCGACCCATGCCGGGCGTCCATTTGACGGCCCGTTTCCCCGACTGAGTGTAATATTGCTGGTCCGGCGTTTCGCCGTCGATGGGTTCGGGCGCCTCCTTGCCCTTGGGCGGCAGCGACCCGCCATAGGCCAGCGTCATCGCCTGTACCGGTATCTCGGAGTTCTTGCCCTTGGCCAGGCTGCGGCTGAAGGCGGCATCACCCTCGATCAGGCGGCGCACATCCTCCACCTGCTTGACGCTGTAGCGCTCCCAGATTTCGTGCAGCAGAACCTCGGCGCGGCCGGACGGATAGACAGCTTCGATATCCGGCCGACCGCCTTCGAAGACATGGTAGACGGTGGGCTCCAGCGGCCCGAAACCTGTGGCGATGAACGTCGCCGGCATCAGCTTGCGGCCCTGGGTTTCCGAGGCGAACCTGGCCTGCGCCAAATACAGAAGGCAGTGCATCATGCCCGGGTTGAGCGGCTTGCCGAGCGATTCGGCGCGCTCGTGGAACCAAATGGCCACATCCAGGGTCGATCTCAATAGGGTCGCGGGCATGGTGCTCCTGTTCCGACACTGTCGGGCTCGAATTCGCTGACCATCATAATAATTATGGTGGATTTTGCATCAACCGCCGTTGCCCTTGCCGGACGGCGGCGTTAGGTTCGCTGCAACGACGCCGAAACGGATATTCGGCCGCAAAGGGTGAGGGCAAAACCATGGATATGACGGGCGAACACCGTATCGCCGCTGCGCGCGAAAAAGTCTGGGAAGCGTTGAACGATCCCGAGGTGCTGAAAGCCTGCATTGCCGGGGCGGAAAGTGTCGAGAAGGTCTCGGACACCGAATTCTCCGCCGTCGTTGTCGCCAAAGTCGGTCCCGTGAAAGCCAAGTTCAAGGGGAAGGTCGAGCTTTCCGACATCGATCCGCCCAACGGCTACACCATCAAGGGTGAGGGTCAGGGCGGCGTTGCCGGCTTCGGCAAGGGCGGCGCCGAGGTGAAGCTAACGGAGGATGGCGGCGAAACCGTCCTCAATTACCACGCCAACGCCAAGGTCGGGGGCAAGCTCGCGCAGATCGGATCGCGCCTTGTCGACGCCGCGGCCAAGAAGATGGCCGACGACTTTTTCACGGCTTTCACGGAACATCTCTCCCCCACCGAAGAGGCCGCACCAGAAGCCGCGGAAACCGAAGCGCCCGCCGCCGCGCCGGCTGCGGACGCGGATGGCGGCGTCCCCACCTGGGTTTGGGCCGGCGGCATCATCGTCATCGTCCTGGCAATCATGCTGGCTTACAGCGGGTAGACAACTTTCATTCGCCGCTTGCCACCCCCGCCGCCAACACCGTTGCACCGTCGCCGCGCATGTGGGCGTTCTGGTGGCGGCCCCAAAGGCGGCGGGCGCGGCGGGTCATGCGGTCGTCGAGGTAGTTCTTGACTTCGGCCAGGGTCACTTTGCCGCCGTCGATCGGCGAAGCGGCATAAACTTCACACCAACCGTTCGCTGGTTTGACAGATTGCCGACACCGCTCCAATGCCTGATATTTGCCGGTAGCAAACGCGCAGGCGCTCCTGTTTCCGACACGCCCGAAGGCGAAGGTTTTGTAATACATTTTTGAATCGAGGAACTGTTGATATCTTTCCTGGCATAAAGACCTCAATTGGCTTGCTTCAGATTGCGGAGCGCAAACCAAAACAAATGTCGAAACCAGTAGCATTAGCGCCAGATTCTGCCTCAACCGGAACGACGCCACGAAAATAAACAAACTCTCCACTAGAGCGCCCCTAAATGATTCGCCAAGCTTGATGGGTCGATCATTTTCCACTGGTTGCATAATAAACCGGCATTTTAGCAAATACGAGAATCATCTTAAGATTGTTAATGGCAGGATTAGAGGCAAATTTTGGTGTTGCTGAAATTTCAGTACCAAGCTATGCAAAAGACATATGCAATTTGGTGTACCGCCTCCTCAGTTCTCCAAATTCCCCCTGGTCCCGATCCACAAAAATTTGTGCGCCACAAGCACCATATCGCCCTTGACGTACGGGCCGCATGGGCTGAGACTATTCGCCATAAAAGTGGGGCGCTGCGGACGCTTAAGAGCCGCATATGCCGGGTGGGCCATTTCTGATTTTCGCGGACCATTTGGAAGAAAAGCCCCGGATGTACAATGGGGAGATCACTCATGCCCACCGTTTCAATGACGGTGAACGGCACGCAGGTGTCCGCGGACGTCGAAGCGCGCACCTTACTCGTTCACTTTCTTCGCGATCACATTAATCTCACCGGCACCCACGTCGGCTGCGACACCAGCCAATGCGGCGCCTGCGTCGTCCACGTCGACGGCAAATCCGTGAAGTCCTGCAGCACCTTGGCCGTCCAGGCCGACGGCGCGGACGTCACCACCATCGAAGGCCTGGCCAACGGCGCCGAACTGCATCCCATGCAAGAAGCGTTCAAGGACAATCACGGCCTGCAGTGCGGCTTCTGTACGCCGGGCATGGTGATGAGCGCGGTGGATCTCGTTAAGAACAACCCGAACCCGGACGAAGACACCATCCGGGCGCAGCTCGACGGCAACATCTGCCGCTGCACGGGCTATCACAACATCGTCAAGGCGGTCAAAGACGGCGCCTCAAGGATGGGGGGATAACATCATGTCGGAAACTGGAATTGGCGCAGCCGTAAAGCGCACTGAAGATTTCCGCTTCCTCACCGGGAACGGCACCTACGTCGACGACATCAACGTCACGGGTCAAACCTACGCATCGTTCGTCCGTTCGCCCCACGCTCACGCCAAGATAAACGCCATCAACACCTCGGCGGCCGAGGGCATGGACGGCGTCATCGCCGTGCTGACCGGCGAGCAATTGGCGGCTGACGGCGTCGGCCCGTTGATCTGCGGCTGGAATATCGCCGGCAAGAACGGCGTCGAGGCGCATAACTCCCCGATCCATCACGCCTTGGCCATGGGCAAGGTCAACTATGTCGGCGATCACGTCGCCGTGGTCGTTGCCGAAACCAAGGCCCAGGCCCGTGAAGCAGCGGAAGCGGTCGAGGTGGATTACGAGGAACTGCCAGCCGTGATCGGTGCGGCCAATGCCGAGGGCCACTCCACCGTGATCCACGAGGAAGCCCCCAACAACCAGTGCTACGACTGGGAGATCGGCGAAAAAGCGCCGGTGGACGAAGCCTTCGCAGGCGCCGCCCACACCACGACGCTGGAGTTGGTCAACAACCGACTGATCCCCAATGCCATGGAACCGCGCGCCTGCATCGGCGACTTCAATGCGGGTACCGGCGAATCGACGCTGCACATCACCTCGCAAAACCCGCATGTGCACCGCCTGGTCATGAGCGCCTTCAACGCGTTGGCGCCCGAGACCAAGCTCCGGGTCATCGCGCCCGACGTCGGCGGCGGCTTCGGCTCCAAGATCTTCATCTACGCCGAGGAAGTCGTGGTCGTCTGGGCCTCGCGCAAGCTGGGCCGGGCCATCAAGTGGACCGCGGACCGGAACGAATCGTTCATGGCCGACGCCCACGGACGCGATCACGTCACCAAGGCCGAACTGGCGCTGGACGGCGACGGCAAGTTCCTCGCCATGCGTGTCAACACCAAGGCCAACATGGGGGCGTATCTCTCGACCTTCGCCAGCGCCGTGCCAACCTATCTCTACGCCACGCTGCTGGCCGGCAACTACACGACGCCGCTGATCTATTGCGACGTCCAGGCCGTGTTCACCAACACCGCGCCGGTGGACGCCTATCGCGGCGCCGGCCGTCCGGAAGCGACCTATGTGGTCGAACGTCTGGTCGAACAGGCGGCACGGGAGATGAACATCGATCCGGCTGAATTGCGCAAGCGCAACTTCATCGCCGCCGATGCCTTCCCCTACCAGACCCCGGTGGTACATCAGTACGATTGCGGCGATTACGACGCCAGCATGTCAAAGGCCATGGAAATGGCCGATGTCGGCGGTTTCGACGCCCGCAAGGCTGACAGCGAATCACGCGGCAAACGCCGCGGCATCGGCTACTCGGCCTACATCGAAGCCTGCGGCATCGCGCCGTCGGCGGCGGTGGGCGCCTTGGGCGGCGGTGTCGGCCTGTGGGAATCGGCGGATATCCGCTTCAACGCCACGGGCAGCATCAAGGTCATGACGGGCACCCACAGTCACGGCCAAAGCCACCAGACAACGTTCGCCCAGGTGGTATCGGACAAACTCGGCGTCCCGATCGAAAACATCGAGGTCGTTGAAGGCGATACCGACAAGGGTCCGTTCGGCATGGGCACTTATGGCTCGCGGTCCATCGCGGTGGGCGGCTCGGCCATCGTCAAGGCCGCCGACAAGATCGTCGAGAAGGGCAAGAAGATCGCCGCTCATTGTCTTGAGGCAGCCGAGGACGATATCGAGTTCGCGGGCGGCAACTTCACGGTTGCGGGCACGGACAAGGCGATGAACATCGCCGAGATCGCGTTCGCCGCCTACGTGCCGCACAACTACCCCGAAGGCTTGGAGCCCGGTCTGCACGAGACGGCTTTCTATGATCCGCTGAACTTCTCGTTCCCGGCGGGCGTTCATATCTGCGAGGTCGAGGTCGATCCCGACACCGGTGTCGTCGATATTCAGCGCTACACCGCGGTCGATGATTTCGGCACGGTCATCAACCCGATGATCGTCGAAGGCCAGGTCCATGGCGGTATCGCCCAGGGCGTCGGCCAGGCATTGCTGGAAGGCGCGGGCTATGACGAAGACGGTCAGCTCGTTACCGGTTCGTACATGGATTACACCATGCCGCGGGCCGACAACCTGCCGAGCTTTGACGTCGATACGGCCGGTGTGCCGTCGCCCCTGAACCCGCTTGGGGTCAAGGGTTGCGGTGAAGCCGGGGCAATCGCCTCGCCGCCCGCCGTCATCAACGCCGTCACGGACGCCTGCGGCGTCTCCAACATCGACATGCCGGCCACGCCGGAGAAAGTCTGGCGTGCCTGTCAGGCAGCCGGTTAGGGAGGACGAAATATGTATGCGTTCGATTATCAAAGCCCCGGCAGCGTCGCGGATGCGGCGTCTGCCCTAGGTGGCGCGGCCGACGGCAAATACCTCGCCGGCGGTCAAACCCTGCTCGCCACCATGAAGCAACGCCTGGCGGCACCGTCCGACCTCATCGATCTCGGCGGCATCGCGGAATTGAAAGGCATCAGCGTCGACGGCGGCACCGTCACCATCGGCGCCATGACGACCCACGCGGACGTCGCGGCGTCCGGCGAGGTGCAAACCCACATCCCGGCCCTGGCCGCGATGGCGGGCGACATCGGTGATCCGCAGGTACGCAATCGCGGCACCATCGGCGGCTCGCTGGCCAACAACGATCCGGCGGCGGACTACCCGGCGGCCGTTCTGGCCCTCGGCGCCACGATCAAGACCAACCAGCGGGAAATCGCGGCCGACGATTTCATCACGGGCCTGTTCGAAACAGCCCTGAACGACGATGAGATCATCACTGCTGTCTCCTTCCCGGCCTGCTCGGAAGCGGCATATATCAAGTTCAAGCAACCGGCTTCGCGTTTCGCGCTGGTCGGCGTGTTTGTTGCCAAGGCAGCCGACGGCGTTCGCGTCGCGGTTACCGGCGCGACCTCACACGCCCACCGGGGTCCGAAGCTGGAAGCTGCCTTGAACGCTGATTTCTCGGCCGCCGCGGTCGACAGCGTCGATCTGCCGGTGGATGCGATGAACTCGGATATTCATGCCAGCAGCGAGTACCGGGCCCATCTGGTCAAGGTCATGGCCAAGAGAGCCGTCGAGGCGATCTAACCGGCACTTGAGTTACGGCCCGTCAAGGGCCAAATTAGGATAAGGGGGAGGTTCGCCTCCCCCTTTTTCCGATTTAGGAGCTGAACGAACTTATGTCCCTGCCCGCTTCCATCGACGATACCGAAAAACTGCTGCGCGGCGGCGATTACATCGCCGACCGCAGTCTCGCCACCAGCCTTTACCTCAGCTTGAGCATGGGCCGCCCCCTGTTCCTCGAAGGCGAGGCCGGTGTCGGCAAGACCGAAATTGCCAAGGTGCTGTCTGAAACCCTGGGCCGCCGCCTGGTACGCCTTCAGTGCTACGAAGGCCTTGATATCGCCTCCGCGGTCTACGAGTGGAACTACGCCGGCCAGATGATCGAAATCCGCATGGCCGAGGCCGAGGGCGGCACCGACCGCGAACAACTGGGCAAGGATGTCTTCTCGGAGAAATTCCTCATTGAGCGCCCCTTGCTTCAAGCCCTCCAGTCCGACGACGCGGGACCGCCGGTGCTGTTGATCGACGAATTGGACCGCACCGACGAGCCGTTCGAAGCATATCTACTGGAAGTATTGTCGGACTTCCAGATCACCATCCCGGAAATCGGTACCATCGCGGCGCCGGAACCGCCGTTGGTCATCATCACCTCCAACCGTACGCGGGAGATCCACGATGCGCTGAAACGCCGCTGCCTTTACTATTGGGTGGATTACCCGACGGCGGAGCGCGAGTTGGAAATCCTCGCCGTCAAGGTGCCCGACGCCGGCGAACGGCTGGGCCGGCAGGTGGTCACCTTCGTGCAGGAACTGCGCAAGATGGACCTCTTCAAGCTGCCGGGCGTGGCCGAAACCATCGACTGGTCGTCGGCGCTGCTGCAATTGGATCAACTGGCGCTCGACCCCGAAACCATCAATGATACCCTCGGCGTGCTGCTCAAATACCAGGACGACATCGCCCAGGTCCAGGGCAGCGAGGCCGCGCGCATCCTCGACCGCGTCAACGCCGAACTCGCCCAGGTGGGTTGAGGACGGAGGGCGGCATGGTCGACCTTCCCGATCCCGATCACAAGCTCGGCGGCAAGCTGGCCGACAACATCATGCATTTCGGCCGGGCGTTGCGCGTCGCCGGACTGCCGATCGGGCCGGGCCGGGTGATCGACGCCATCAAGGCGGTGGAAACGGCCGGCATCACCAATCGGGACGATTTTTACTGGGCGCTGCACAGCGTCTTCGTCAACCGGCGCGACCAGCGAGAGATGTTCGACCAGGCTTTCCACATATTCTGGCGCAACCCGGAGATCCTGGAAAAGATGATGTCGCTGATGCTACCCATGATGGGCGACGGTAGCGGCGAGACGGAGCCGGAGGCGCCGAGCCAGCGCCTGCGCGACGCCCTCTATCCCGGCAGCAACGACGAACACGAGGAAGAACGCCAGGAGGAGCAGGAGGTCATAATCGACGCCAGCGGCTCCGCCTCTTCGCGCGAGGTCCTGCAGCAAAAAGATTTTGAGACCATGAGCTCGGAGGAATTGGCCGAAGCCAGGCGCATCGTTTCCCAACTCCGCCTGCCCATCATGGCGGTGCCCACGCGGCGCTTCGTCACCGACGACCGGGGTTCGCGGGTCGACATGCGCGGCACCTTGCGGGCGGGGCTGCGGTCGGGAGGCGCGGTCATTCCGCTCAAACGCCGCCGCCGGGCGCGTCGTCATCCGCCGCTGGTCATTCTTTGCGACATTTCCGGTTCCATGAGCCGCTATTCGCGCATGCTGCTGCATTTCGTCCACGCGCTGACCAACGACCGCGACCGCGTCCACACCTTCGTGTTCGGCACACGGCTGACCAACATCACGCGCTATCTCCGCCAGCGCGACGTCGACGCCGCCATCGGACAGGTCGCCGAAACCGTCGAGGACTGGTCCGGCGGAACACGCATCGGCGTCACCCTAAAAGAATTCAACACGGTCTGGTCACGCCGCGTGTTGGGCCAGGGGGCGCTGGTCTTGTTCATTTCGGACGGTCTCGACCGCGATGCGGGTGACGGTCTGGAATCAGAAATGGAACGCCTGCATAAGTCCTGCCGCCGGCTGGTGTGGCTCAACCCACTCTTGCGCTTTGACGGGTTCGAGCCAAAATCAAAGGGCATCCGGGCGATTTTGCCGCACGTCGACGAATTCCGTACGGTGCACAATCTTGATTCGCTCAAGGATCTGGCCAAAGCGCTGGGCCGTGACGTTCCGCGGGCCGAAGAAGGCCTGACCACGATGCAGCGGGCGGTGGCTTGAGAGACGAAGGGAAAATTCACATGACCGATCAGGGAACCGTTCAAAGCTGGCAGGAAGACGTCCTGGAAACAGCGGCACAGTGGAAGGCAGAGGGACGCGACGTGGCGCTGGCAACCGTCGTGACGACTTGGGGTTCCAGCCCCCGTCCCGTCGGTAGCCAGCTGCTCGTCGACGCCGACGGCGCCATCGTCGGGTCGGTCTCCGGCGGCTGCATCGAGGGTGCCGTGGTCAAGGAGGCGCAAGAGGTCATCGCCGGCGGCGACGCCCGCCTGCTGGACTTCGGGGTCACCAATGACCAGGCCTGGGAAGTCGGCCTCGCCTGCGGCGGCAAGGTCGAGGTTTATGTCGAGCGCATCGACTGATGAAATCCGAAACCCTCAACGCTGTCCTGAAACTGCGCGAGGAAAAGCGCGCGGGCGTTCTCGTCACCAATCTCACCAGCGGCCAGGAACGGCTCTACGAAGCATCCGAACTGGCCTCCCTCCAGGGCACCGATCCGAACCTCGCCGAAGCCCTGGCGGCGGCGCTGCGGTCGGACAAATCCCGCACCATTGAAAGCGAAGCCGGCCCGCTGTTCCTCAACGTCTTCAATCCGGCATTGCGCATGGTCATTGTCGGCGCCGTTCACATCGCCCAACCGTTAGCCCGCATGGCGGCACTGGCCGGATACGCCGTATCGGTGGTCGATCCGCGCCGTTCCTTCGCCAGCGAGGACCGATTTCCCGGCATCGAGCTCAGCACGGAATGGCCGGACGATGCCCTGAACGAAATCGCGCCCGACGCCCGTACCGCCATCGTCACCTTGACCCACGATCCCAAGCTCGACGATCCGGCGCTGGAGGTTGCGCTCAAATCGGAGGCCTTCTACATCGGCTCGCTGGGCAGCAACCGGACGCACGCCTCCCGGCTCGAACGCCTGCGCGAACTGGGCTTCGACGACGAGACGATGGCCCGCATCCGGGGTCCGGTCGGTCTCAACATCGGCGCCAAGTCGCCTGCCGAAATCGCTGTTTCCATCCTGGGCCAGGTCACGGAAACCCTACGAACCGATAATGGTTAGGCCGATATGCGCTACGGCGAAATCACGCTGGACGAGGCCGAAGGCGCTCTGCTCGCCCACGCGGTTCAAGCCGGAGATGTGACCTTCAAGAAGGGCCGTAAACTGGGCGGTGATGACATAACCGCCCTCAAGCAAGCCGGCGTGAAATCGGTTGTCGCCGTCAACCTGGAAGCCGGCGACGTACCGGAGGACGAGGCGGCGGAAGCCGTCGCCCTGGCGGCCTGTGGCGAGGGCGCCGACGCCTCCGCACCGTTCACCGGGCGTTGCAACCTCTATGCCGCCCGTGACGGCGTTGCCGTGATCGACCGAGGCCGCGTCGACGACATCAACCGCATCGACGAAGCCCTGACCGTGGCGACGTTGCCGCCTTATTCGGTCGTCAAGGAAGGCCAGATGCTGGCCACCGTGAAGATCATCCCCTTTTCGGCGCCCGCCGACGCAGTCGATGCCGGGGTGGCCATTGCCGCCGGAGACGGTCCCCTGGTCCGCGTCGCCGCCTTCGGCAGACGTAAATCCGGACTGGTGCTGACGAGGCTGGCCGGAACCCGGGACAAGGTTCTGGAAAAGACGGCGGACATCACGCGCGAACGGCTGGAAACCTACGGCAGCGAACTTACCCGGCGGTATGCCTGCGACCACGACGCCGAGGCCGTCGCGAAAGGCATTGAGGAAGCCCTGGCCGACGGCTGCGATCTTGTGCTGGTGTTCGGCGCCTCAGCCATCGTCGACCGTCAGGACGTCATTCCCGCCGGGATCGAGGCTTCCGGCGGTAGCGTCGATCACTTCGGCATGCCGGTCGACCCCGGTAATCTCCTGCTGATGGGCCGACATGGCTCAGTCCCCGTCATCGGCCTGCCGGGTTGTGCGCGATCACCCAAAATCAACGGTTTTGACTGGGTGCTGCAACGTCTTTGCGCCGGCTTGACGGTCACCCGTGCCGATATCACGGAAATGGGCGCCGGCGGGCTGCTGAAGGAAATCCCCTCGCGCCCGCAGCCGCGCGACGGCGAAGTTGCCGCTCCCGCCCTGCCTCACAAGCCACGCATCGCGGCACTGGTTCTGGCCGCCGGACAATCCCGGCGCATGGGCAGCGTCAACAAAATGCTGGCGGAAGCCAACGGCAAACCGATGATCGAAGCGAGCGTCGATTCCGTCCTCGCTTCCGACGCGGGCCTGGTCACGGTGGTTACGGGACATGAACCGGACGCGGTGCGCGGGGCACTTCAAGGCCGCGATGTGTCGTTCGTGCACAATCCCGACTACGCCGACGGCTTGAGCACATCGTTGCGAACCGGCATCGCCGCCCTGCCCGGCGACGTCGACGGCGTCGTCGTCTGTCTGGGTGACATGCCGGCTGTCGAAGCCCGCCACATCGACAAGCTGATCGCCGCGTTTGATCCCGAGGAAGGGCGATCCATCTGCGTTCCAACCCATCAGGGCAAGCGCGGTAACCCCGTGCTGTGGGCCGCCTCGATCTTTCCCGAAATGAAAGACATTGCCGGAGACGTGGGTGCGCGCCATCTTATTGGTGAACATGCCGACGTAGTGTGCGAAGTTGCCATCGACGACGATGCCGTCCTGCTGGATCTCGACACGCCGGAAGCATTGGAAGCTTACAAGGAAGCGGGCACATGAGTTTTGATATTGATGCCATTCGG
>CAYOAD010000072.1:0-10682 GCA_964401845.1 uncultured Rhodospirillaceae bacterium
GACCTGCCGCGCCGGCCGGACCGCCGCCTTATCTCGACGCTCTCAACCAGGTGCAGCGCGACGCCGTCGAGGCAATCGACGGGCCCGTTCTGGTGCTGGCCGGGGCCGGCACGGGCAAGACGCGGGTGCTGACGACGCGCCTTGCGCACATCCTCTATCAGCACCGCGCCCGGCCCTTCGAAATCCTCGCCGTGACCTTTACCAACAAGGCGTCGCGCGAGATGAAAAGCCGGGTGGAGCTGGCGCTGAACCAGCCGGTCGAGGCGCTCTGGCTCGGCACCTTCCACGCCATGGGCGTGCGCATTCTGCGCCGCCACGCCGAACTGGTCGGCCTAAAGCCCAACTTCACCATTCTCGACCGCGACGACCAAATCCGCCTCCTCAAACAGGTCATCGAAGCCGCCGGTCTGGAGGAAAAGAAGTTCCCGGCCCGCAACCTCGCCGCCATGATCGACCGCTGGAAGGACCGCGGCCAGACGCCGGACAAAATCGGCGCCCATGACGCCGGCGATTTCTTCAACGGCAAGGGCCACGAGCTTTACGAGGCTTACCAACTCCGCCTGCAATCCCTCAACGCCGCCGATTTCGGAGATTTGTTGCTGCACTGCCTAACAATCTTCCAAACGCACCCGGATGTGTTGGCCGACTACCAGCAGCGCTTCCGCTACATTCTTGTCGACGAGTACCAGGACGCCAACGTCGCCCAATACCTCTGGCTCAGACTGTTGGCGCAGAAGCACAAGAACATATGCTGCGTCGGCGACGATGATCAGTCGATCTACGGCTGGCGCGGGGCCGAGGTCGGCAACATCCTCCGTTTCGAAAAGGATTTCCCCGGCGCGCGAGTGATCCGGCTGGAGCAGAACTACCGCTCCACGCCGCACATCCTGGCCGCTGCCTCGGGCATCATCGCCAAGAATGACGGCCGGCTGGGAAAGACGCTGTGGACCGACGTCAACGACGGCGAAAAAGTCCGCGTCCGGGGCGTCTGGGACGGCCAGGAGGAAGCCCGCATAATCGGCGAGGAAGTCGAGGTCCTGCAGGGCCGCGAAGTGTCGCTGAACGAAATGGCGATCCTGGTGCGCGCCAGCTTCCAGACCCGCGAATTCGAGGAACGGTTCATTACGCTCGGCGTGCCCTACCGGGTAATCGGCGGCCTGCGCTTTTATGAACACCGCGAGATCCGCGACGCCATCGCCTATCTCAGGGTTCTGGTCCAGCCCGACGACGACCTGGCCTTCGAACGCATCTTCAACGTACCCCGGCGCGGCTTGGGCAAGGTGGCGCTGCAGGCCGTGCATCAGATGGCGCGGGCCGGCGGCATGCCGATGATGCGGGCGGCGGCGGAGCTGGTGACCACGGACGAGTTGAAACCCCAGGCGCGGCGCAGCCTCGGCCAATTGCTTGAAAGCTTCGACCGCTGGCGGCGTATCCGCAGCGACCTGCCCCACCCCGAACTTGTCGAAACGGTGCTGGAGGAGTCGGGCTACACCGCCATGTGGCAGGCCGACAAGAGGGCCGATGCCCCGGGCCGGCTGGAGAACCTCAAGGAACTGATCCACGCGCTGGAGGAATTCGAAAACCTTGAAGGTTTCCTCGAACACGTCAGTCTGGTGATGGACAACGAGGATTCCGGCGCCGAAGCGATGGTCAACATCATGACCCTGCATGGCGCCAAGGGCCTGGAATTCGACGCCGTGTTCCTGCCGGGCTGGGAGGAAGGTTTGTTTCCCCACCAGCGCGCTCTGGACGAAGGCGGCACGGCGGCGCTGGAGGAAGAACGGCGGCTCGCCCATGTCGGCCTCACGCGGGCGCGCAAGCTGGCCACAGTCACATTCGCGGCCAACCGCCGCGTCTTCAATCAGTGGCAGGCCAATCTGCCGTCTCGCTTCATTGACGAACTGCCGCCGGAACACGTCGAGGTCCTGACCGACAGCGGCATTTACGGCGGCGGCGGGACCGAACACGAGGAAACGCCGACCGCCATTCCCTTCGCCATGCCCGGCGATTTCGGGTCCCGCCGCGGCAAGTACCGCAGGGCGGTCAACAACGACGGCATGGTGATCGAGGGCCGGGCCAAGGACATCACGCCGGACGGCGCCAGCGGGAATTACGCCGCCGGCGGCCGCGTGTTCCACCAGAAATTCGGTTACGGCAAGATCCTCGGCGTCGACGGCAACCGGTTGGAAATCGCTTTCGACAAGGCGGGCACCAAGAAGGTCATCGACAGCTTCGTCGAACCGGCCTGATCCCATTGACATGAACGACAAGGACAAGGCTTCTTCCGATCTGGGTCTCTGGCAGGTTGCCGCCGTCGTCCCGGCCCGCGCCCTGGAGGCGGCGGAGGAAGCGCTGGGACCCGTGCTTGGGGTGCCCGGCCACGGAGGCGACGATTGGGTGGCGGGTGTTCACGCCTTTTCGACCATCCCCTCCGATCCGGACGCCGACCCCACGCCCGACCTGGCGTGGCGTATCGAGGCGCTTTGCGCCGACGCCCCCGATGTCTCAAGGGTCAAAGCCGCACTAAAGACGGTCGCCGAAGGTTTCGGTTTTGAACTCGGTCACGTCGAGGTGGAAGAGGTTGCCGCCATCGACTGGGTGACGGTAGCCTTGAAGAGTCATCCACCCGTGCGCGCCGGACGGTTTTACGTACACGGCACGCACGAGCCCACCCTGCCGCGGTCGCACGCCATCGACCTTAAGGTCGACGCCGGCCGCGCCTTCGGTACCGGCAATCACCAGAGCACACGGGGCTGTCTGTTGGCCATCGACTGGCTGGCCAAGCGGCAGAGGTTTCGCCGCCTGCTTGATGTCGGAACCGGTTCGGGTATTTTGGCGATGGCCATGGCCAAGCGCTGGCGGGTACCGGTCCTGGGTATCGACATCGACCCCGTCGCCGCGCGCATCGCGACCGACTATGCAGCCCAAAACGGAGTTACCTCGTTCACCCGCTTCGTTGCCGGCGACGGATTCAATCATCGGGAAATAAGTAGCCGAGCGCCCTATGACCTGATTACCGCCAATATCCTGGCCCGGCCCCTGAAGCGCATGGCGCCCGCCATGCGCAATGCGCTGGCCCCGGGCGGCTACATCGTGATGGCCGGCATCCTCGACCGGCACGAGCGCCTGGTCATCTCGGCCCACGAGACCCAAGGTATGGCGCTGGTCAGACGCTACCGCCTCGATGAATGGACGACGCTGGTGTTGCGGGGATAAAAAAACCCCGGTACGGCGAACCGTCCGGGGTCTTTACAAAACGGGGTACTACTCGGACTACGCTTGAACGCGGAACCGCGCCCAGACAAATCGTTTACGCAGCGTTCCGGTCGCGCTCGTTGTTGTTGGCGGCGTGTTCGATCACGGCGCCGGAAACAACGGCTTCGATATCGCCCCGCTGAATGCCGATGTCGGCCAACAGGCGGTCATCCAAGGCAGACAGTTCGCGGTAGGCGGCGTGCTTGCGGTTTGCGGCGAAGAAGAAGTCGGTGAGTTTCTTCCATCCGGCGCGGATCAATTGGCCCGCATAGACGGCGCGCGCCTTGCGGCCGGCCTCGATCATTTCATCGAGGTTGTCGAAGATGGCGTTCCGGTCGTAGTAGTCGACGTGTTGAAACTGGTTGGTCATGGTGTCCTCCACAGAGAGAAATTAAAGCTTTGGGTTCTGCGTCGGTCATTCGTCTGGCGACAAATTGTCTTGTGGCGTCTGGCGCGGCGCGTGGTCAATATATTGCACCGCACTATCCTCGATTCAATGGGATGAGAGAGGGTCTTTTTGCAGTGCAGCAATGCAAATAATGCATGACATCCGCAAAAAGCCATGCAAGTTAATTTCTTGCCGATAAATGGCGGTTATCCGCCGATTAATGCCAGCCAATCATCTTCAGTCAACGTCGAAACACCCAATTCCGTCGCTTTTTTCAGCTTCGATCCCGCACCCGGACCGGCGACGAGATAATCAGTTTTTTTGGAGACAGAACCCGAAACCTTGGCGCCCAGGGCTTCGGCCCTGGCTTTGGCTTCGGCGCGGGTCATGCGCTCCAGGGTGCCGGTGAAAACCACGGTTTTGCCGCTGACGGGGCTGTCATCCTCAGGGGCGTCGAAGGGTTGGATGTCAAGGTGGGCGCGCAGGTTCGCGACGACCTGGATGTTGTGGGGTTCGGTGAAAAAGGCCACCAGCGAGGCGGCGACCTTGGGGCCGATGCCGTCGACCTCCAATAGTTCCGCCCAGGCCTCGCTTTCCTCGTCGCCGGCCGCTGCCAGGGCGGCAAGCAGGGTGTCGGCGTTCTCATACGTCTTGGCCAGCAGCCGCGCCGTGGTCTGGCCGATATGGGGAATGCCGAGGGCATAGACGAAACGGTCGAGGTCGATGGTCCGCCGTTCGTCGATCGCCGCGAACAGGTTTTCGACGCTGAGCGCGCCCCAGCCCTCCTGTTCCTGCAGCGGCGGGTCCAAATCGTCATTGCGGGCGGCCAAGGTGAAGATGTCGCCCGGCTCCTTCACCAGCCCTCCGGACCAGAACGCTGCGATTTGCTTCTCGCCCAGGCCCTCGATATCGAAGGCGTTGCGCGAAACGAAGTGGCGCAACCGCTCGACCGCCTGGGCCTCGCACACGAGACCGCCGGTGCAGCGCCGCCGCGCTTCCAGTTCGCCGGTTTTCTCGTCCTTCACGTCGCGCACGGCGTGGCTGCCGCAGATCGGGCAGGTATCGGGGAAGGTGAACGCCTTGGCGCCCTTGGGCCGCTTTTCCGACACCACGGCGAGAACCTGAGGGATGACGTCGCCGGCCCGCTGCACGATGACGGTATCGCCGATGCGGGCGTCGAGTTTCTCGATCATCTCCTCGTTGTGCAGCGTCGCATTGGTGACGACGACCCCGCCCACCGTGACGGGTTCCAGGCGCGCCACCGGCGTCAGGGTACCGGTGCGGCCGACTTGGATGTCGATATCGCGTAAGGTTGTCTGTGCCTTTTCGGCGGCGAACTTGTGCGCGATGGCCCAGCGCGGGGCGCGGCTGACCATGCCGAGGCGTTCCTGCCAGTCCAGGCGGTCGACCTTGTAGACCACGCCGTCGATGTCGTAGGGCAGGTCGGCGCGCTGTTCTTCCACGCGCGCGTGAAGCGCCAGGGCCGTCTCCGCATCCGGACATTTCTCGGTCAGCGGATTGGTCGAGAAGCCCCAGGCCTTGTAGCGCTCCAGCACGCCCCAGTGGCTTTCCGACGGCAGGCCGCTCGCCTCCCCCCAGGCGTAGGCGAAGAACCTGAGATTGCGCGACGCTGTGATCGAGGCATCGAGCTGCCTGAGCGATCCCGCCGCCGAGTTGCGCGGATTGGCGTAAATCTGCTTGCCCGCTTTCTCTTGGGCCTCGTTCAGAGCCATGAAGTCGTCGCGGCGCATGTAGACCTCACCGCGCACCTCGATGACGTCGGGAACATCATCGCCCGTTAATTTTTCCGGTAGATCGACGACGGTCCTGAGATTGGCGGTGATGTCCTCCCCGGTTTCGCCGTCGCCCCGGGTCGCGCCCTGCACCATCGCGCCGTTCTCATATCGTACGGCCGCCGACAGGCCGTCGATCTTGGGCTCCGCGATCAATTCGACGGGTTCGTCCTCGGCCAAGCCCAGGAAGCGGCGCACGCGGGCCACGAACTCGGTTACGTCGTCGGCCTCAAAGGCGTTGTCCAGCGACAGCATGGGCTTGGCGTGGCGGACCTTGGCGAAGCCGCCGCTCGGTTCGGCGCCCACCCGTTTGGAGGGACTGTCCCGACGGATCAGATCCGGAAATTTGGCTTCGATGGCCGCGTTGCGCTGCCGTAGGGCGTCATAATCAGCGTCGGAAACGCTGGGTGCATCGTCCTGATAGTAGCGCCGGTCGTGGGCGGTGATTTCCTCGGCCAGCCGGGCCAGTTCCGCGACGGCTTCCATTTCCGTCAGGTCGTCAACGGGAATGTCGTCTCCACTCACGAAGCCTGGCCCGCGATCAGACTGTCGGCCGCCGCCCGCGCCTCGTCCGTCACCGTGGCGCCGGCCAGCATGCGGGCCAGTTCCTCGCGCCGCGCCGCGTCGTCAAGTTCGCTGACATCGGTCACCGTCGATTTGCCTTTGGGCTGCTTCTCCACCCGCCAATGGTGGCTGCCACGTGCCGCAACCTGCGGGGAATGAGTGACGACCAAAACCTGGGCATCCTCCGCCAACCGCGCCAAGCGCTCGCCTACCGCATCCGCCGTGGCGCCGCCGATGCCGCTGTCCACTTCGTCGAAGATCAGCGTCGGCGTCGTCTTGCCGGCCGCCAGCACGACCTTCAGCGCCAACAGGAAGCGGCTGAGCTCGCCCCCCGAAGCGACGCGGGTTAACGGTCCCGGCGGCTGACCTGGATTGGTCGCCACCTCGAACACCACCCGGTCAGCACCGTCCCGGCCCCAGGCGCTTTCCTCCAGCCCCTCGACGATGGTGCGAAAACGCGCTTTCTCAAGCTTTAACGGACCCAGCTCGGCGTCGACCGCCTTGTCCAGCTTGGAGGCCGCGCGGCGCCGCGCCTTTGACAAATCATCCGCGACCTCGACATAGGCCTGCCGTGCCGCCTCCGCTTCCTGCCGCAAGCCGCCGATATGGGCGTCACCGCCGTCGATTGCCGCAAGACGGTCGGCGAAGGTTTGGCGCAAGCTCGCCAGACCGTCGACGTCGACGCGATGCTTCCTGGCAAGCTCACGCAGTTTGAATAGCCGTTCCTCGATCCCGGCCAGACGCTCCGGCGAGGCGATGAACTCCCGCGCCGCCTCCTCCACTGTCGCCGCCGCCTCGGCGGCTTCGATAGAGGCGCGCTCCAGGGCTTGAAGGGTCGCATCGAGCCTGCCTGCCGCCTTGTCCGCCACGCGCTCCAAAGCCCGTTCGGCGTCACGCAGCCGGGCGGCCGCCCCCTCCGCGCCACCCAGCGCCGCCTCTGCCCCGGCAACGGCATCAGCCAGGCTCTCGCCGTTCATCAGAAGCGTCCTGGTCTCGGCCAGCGTCTCCTCTTCGCCCGCCTGGGGTTCAACTTCATCCAGTTCGGCCAATACATGGCGCAGGTAATCCTCATCGTCGCGCGCCGTGGCGAGGGCTGCTTCGGCCTCGGACAGCGCTTCGCGGGCGGCTTTCATGCCGTCGAACGCGGTCCGCACGGCGGCGGCCTTGCCCGTGGTGCCGCCGAATTCGTCCAGTAGGCCGCGATGGGTCGAGGCATCAAGCAGACCGTAGCGGTCGTGCTGGCCCTGAATTTCGACCAGACATTCACCCAATTCACGCATCAGGCCGACGCTGATGGACTGGTCGTTGGCGAACGCGCGGCTGCGGCCGTCCTTGCCGACAACACGGCGGATGACGAGATCGCCGTCTTCATCGAGATCGTGCTCGGCCAGCAAGGCGCGCGCCGGGTGCCCGTCGGGCAGGAAGAACGCCGCCGTCACCTGTCCCTTGTCGGCGCCGTGGCGGACAAGATTGGAATCGGCCCGGTTGCCGAGACAGAGACCCAGGCTGTCCAGGAGTATGGATTTGCCGGCCCCGGTTTCCCCGGTTAGGACGCCCAGGCCGCCGTGAACCTCCAGATCGAGGCGTTCGATCAAAACAATGTCGCGGATGGTCAGACCGGCGAGCACGCTAAGCCCAAACTAAAATACGGTATTCCAGATCCGGCTGATCCAGGACTGGTCGTCGGGCGCCGGTTCGAGGTCTTGGCCCGTCAGCAGGACATAGGAATCGCGATACCAGGAACTGCCCGGAAAATTGTAGCCCAGCACGGCAGCGGTGGCCTGGGCCTCGTTGACGATGCCGAGCGAAAGGTAGCTTTCGTTCAAGCGGTGAAGAGCTTCCGGCACGTGGGCCGTTGTCTGGAATTTTTCCACCACGACCCGGAAACGGTTGATCGCCGCCGAGAACTGCCGCCGCTTCAGATAGAAACGGCCGATTTCCATTTCCTTGCCGGCCAGATGGTTTCTCGCCAGATCGATCTTGAGATTGGCGTCGCGGGCATATTCGCTGCGGGGATAGCGTCGGACAACCTCGTTCAGGGTGCTGAGCGCCAGTTCGGTGATCTTCTGATCGCGCCCAACGTCGATGATCTGCTCGTAATAGCTGATGGCGATCAGGTAATGGGCGTACGGCGTATCCTCGTGCCCGGGATGCAGCTGAACGAAGCGTTCGGCTGCAATTATCGCCTGGTCGTATTCGTTCTGCTGGTAGAAAGCGTAGGCCGCCATGAGCTGTGCGCGGGTCGCCCACGGTGAATAGGGATGCTGGCGTTCGACCTCGTCAAAACCGGCGGCAGCCTCCTTGTAGTTTCCCGCGGCCAGGGCGTCCGACGCCTCGTTGTAAAGTTCGTGGACGGGCCGCTCGACATACTCTTCCACGGCCTTTCCCGTGCAGGCGCCAAGCAGCAGCAATAGTCCCAAGCATCCACGCACTAGGGTTGATCGGGCGCCATGGGCATTCGTTGTTTGACGGGCGGATGTTTGCCGGATTGATCGCATGTGTGTTGACTGAGATTACCCGTGTGATTGCGCAAATGACTGGCTGCATCCCTGAGGACCGCCCGGACTATAGCATGAGCGTTTTCCGCCCGCACAGCGTCCAATCGTCAAAATGGAGAATTATCCGGCCGGTAATGGGGCCCGGCAGGCGGTCGCCGAAATCAGGCGATTGCAGCAGCCGGTTCGGCTTCCCAAACGGGCTCTTCGTCCGCAACGTTATCGGCAACGGGCTGAGACACCCATTCCCATGCCGTGGTGTCGGCAAACAACGCCCGCAGCAGAAGATTGTTCATTTCATGACCTGCGCGGATGCCTTCGTAACGCCCGATAACGGGTGCACCGGCGAGAAATAGATCGCCGACTGCATCCAACGCCTTGTGGCGGGCAAATTCGTCGTCAAAACGGAGGCCTTCGTCGTTCATAACGCCGTCGTCACCGATAACGACGGCATTGTCCAACGATCCGCCCCGACCCAGTCCGCGCGCCTGCATGGCGGCGACCTCGTGGAGGAAGCCGAACGTCCGGGCACGGCACAATTCGTCCTTGAACGTCATCGTGGCCGAATCGAAGGTGCAGGTTTGGTGGGCGACATAGGGACTGTCGAAATCGATTTCGAAATTCAACGTAAATCGCTCGGCGGGCCGCAGCGTCACGGTCCGGCCCTTATCCTCGACGCTGACGGGCTTGAGAATACGGATCATGCGACGTGGCGAATCCTGCACCTCAATACCCGCGCACTCGATCAGGAAAACGAACGGTGCGCTTGAACCGTCCATGATCGGCACTTCGCCGCCATCCAATTCCACGATCGCGTTGTCGATGCCGCAGCCGGCGAATGCCGCCATGAGGTGCTCGACCGTTGCTATGCTGGTGCCGTGATCGTTGCTCAGTGTCGTGCCGAGCATGGTTTCGGAGACCCGGTCCCAAAGCCCCGGAATGTCCGCCACCGCCGCGTCGACGTCGCAGCGACGAAATAGTATGCCTGTGCCGGCGTCCGCGGGATGCAAAGTCATCGAGACGGTGGCGCCGCTATGGACGCCAACGCCGGTGCAGCTGATCCGGTTGCGAAGCGTACGCTGACATGACGAACCGGCGTCGCCCAGTCCCACGGCGCTTTGGTCAGAGGGGAATTCCAGGGTTTCGTGTTCGTTGGCGTGGATAGAAATCGACTTACTCCCGGCCCTCCGCTCGGCGCCTCAACTGCGGGCGCTGTGATCAGCGGGCAAACTGATGAATATTTCGCAGAGGACCGAAACCCTCAGGCAGATTTGTATCAGCCCGTATTGCACCGCACCAATCACACTTTATGTCGATTTGTTACGGCTTTGTAATAGTCTGTAACTTAAGCTCACCAAGCGTTACGGGGCGACGCCGAAGCGCCGCCCCGCATAAACGTGAGGATGTGTTTCAAGCCAGACTTGAAACGCCCTAGTTGGCCTGGCGTCGCAGGAACGCCGGAATTTCGAGGACATCCTCCTCCGGCGGCGGCGCTAGGCGGTCAGCCGGGTCGATCTCGGGAGTCGGGGCCGAAATCTTGGGCTCGACGCTGGGCGCCGCAGGCGTCGCCGGAGTTTCAGGTGCCCCAGGAGCAGGTTTTTCCTCAGTCACCTGGCTCTCATCCAAGGTCAGCGCTGTTTCCGGCTCCTTCGGCGTCTCTATCTTTGGCTCCTGAACCGGTGTGGAAGCCGCTTCGGGAACTTCGGGAGCTTGCTCCTTCGGGCGGGCACGACCGGTACCCGTCATCCGCTCCAACAGACTCGGGCCGCGCGATACTTTTTTCTCCGGCGCCGCGCCATTGGTCAGAGCGGCTTCAGAAAACGGTTCGGGCCGGTTGGTGGTGCGGGCTTCGCCGGCACCCGGCGTCATTGCCGGGCGCGCGATAAACGAATCCCGCTCCGCCTTCGGGGCTTCGATTTCCGGCTCTACCTTGGGCGGCGCAATTTCCGCTTTGGGCTCCGGCTTCGGCGTGGGTGTCGGCATGGCCGGCTGGGAAATCGGCGGCGACAAAGCCGACGGGACCATCGGTTTATAGTCCTCCGCCATTTCCGGTTCGGGCATGGCCAAAGCCTGGGCCTGACCGCCCATGGACGCCGACGGTGCCGGTGTCCCAAGCGAAGCGGACGGTGCACCGCCAAGGTCAAGAGCCGGCTGCCCCATCATCGGTTGACCCAAGGCGGCCGCGGG
>CAYOAD010000072.1:10692-16936 GCA_964401845.1 uncultured Rhodospirillaceae bacterium
GTCGCCGTGCGGTCGACCGAATCGGCACCGCCAACGACCTGAAGCTTGGGCAACGGATTGGCGGCCAATCCCTCGGCCTCTATACCCGTCGCGACAATGGAAACGCGCATTTGGCCTTCCAGCGCCTCATCGAAGGTCGAACCGAAGATGATATTGGCGTTGTCGTCGACCTCCTCACGAATACGGTTGGCGGCCTCGTCGACTTCGTAGAGCGTCATGTCCATGCCGCCGGTGATATTGATGAGAACGCCGTGCGCGCCCTTCATCGAAACATCGTCCAGCAGCGGGTTGGCGATAGCGGCCTCTGCGGCGTCGGTGGCGCGTTTCTCGCCCTCGGCCTCGCCGGTACCCATCATGGCCTTGCCCATTTCGCCCATGACGGCGCGAACGTCGGCAAAATCCAGATTGATCAGGCCAGGCATCACCATCAGATCGGTAACACCCCTGACGCCCGAATAAAGCACGTCGTCCGCCATCTTGAAGGCATCGGCAAACGTCGTCTTTTCATTGGCCACGCGGAACAGGTTCTGATTGGGAATGATAATCAGTGTATCGACATGGTTTTGCAGTTCTTCCATGCCGGCTTCGGCGATCGCCATGCGGTGATTGCCCTCGAAGTGGAAGGGTTTGGTGACGACGCCGACCGTCAGCATACCGGCGGCGCGGGCCGCCTGGGCAACGACCGGTGCGGCGCCCGTGCCGGTCCCGCCGCCCATACCGGCGGTGATGAACACCATGTGGCTGCCCTGGATGTGATCCATGATCTCATCCAAAGCTTCATGGGCCGCGGCGTGTCCGACCTCGGGCCGGGACCCGGCGCCGAGGCCCTGGGTCACGGTGACACCCAATTGAACGCGGCGCTCGGTGAGCGACTGGCTCAACGCCTGGGCGTCGGTGTTGGTTACGACGAATTCGACACCTTCCAGGTGGGCGCCGATCATGTTGTTGACGGCGTTGCCGCCGGCACCGCCGACCCCAACGACGGTTATTCTCGGTTTTAGTTCGGTCGTCTCAGGCATAGTCAGGTTGATGGACATTTTGGCCTCCACATCACTAATTGGTGGACTGTTAATTTCCTAATCTCAAAGCTCTCTTTCGCGCCTTCCTCTGGCGTGCCGGTTGCCCCGGCCTTCGTGTTTTTTCGTCAAAAGTTCTCCCTCAGCCACTTCCCCAGGCGGCCGAAGCCGCCGTTTACGTGTTCATCTTCGGCCGGTACGGCCAGGGCCTCGGCCATGCCGAGCGCGCCATAGCAGATCAGGCCCGCGCAGGTGGCGAAGGCGGGGCCGCCGGTTGCTTCGGCCAAGCCCTGAATGCGTATCGGGCGGCCGATGCGGACTTGCTTGTCGAGCACCCGTTGCGCCAGTTCACGCACGCCTTGGAGTTGGCTGGCGCCGCCCGTCAGAACGACGCGGCGCCCGGCGATGCGATCCATGCCCGCTTGCGCCAGGCGGTCACGCACCAGTTCCAGGGTTTCTTCAAGGCGCGGCTGGATGATGCCCACCAAAGCCGAGCGCGGAATGTGATTGGGTTCCGCCTGGTCGGATTCGCCGACCTGCGGCACATCGATCAGTTCACGGTCGTCGGCCGGGCTGGCGATGGCGCTGCCGTAAAGGGTCTTCATGCGTTCGGCATGGCCTGTCGGCGTCGCCAAACCGCGGGCGATATCGTTCGTCACGTGCTGGCCGCCAACCGGGACGACATCGGCAAATATCAGACTGCCGTCGTAAAACACCGCTGACGACGTTGTACCGCCGCCCATTTCAATGAGCGTGACGCCTAGGTCGCGTTCGTCCTCGACCAAGGTGGCCAGACCGGCGGCATAGGACGAAACCACGGTGCTGCCGATCTCGAGATGGCCGCGTTCGATGCAACTTTGCAGGTTGCGCAAGGGGCCGCTCGACGCTGTGACGATATGCATGTTGACGCCGAGGCGGTCAGCAAACATCCCGCGGGGATCGCGGATGCCGCCCATGGCGTCGACGGTGTACGAGACCGGAATTGCGTGAACCACCTCGCGCTCGCCCGGTTCGGCCCGGGCCATGCCCTGATTGAGGACGCGTCGCAAATCGCGGTCGTCGATTTCGCCGCCCGCCACCGGCACGTCGACACCCACGGTATGGGAGGCGGGATCACCCGCTGACAGGTTGACCAGAACATGGCGAATTTTTTCCTCGGCCATGCGTTCGGCGGCATCGACGGCGGCGCGGATGGAGGTTTCCACCGCCTCCATATCAGCGACGGCACCGGCCCGGAGGCCGCGCGAAACCTGATGACCGATGCCCGCGACCCGAACCTTATTTTCACCCACCACGCGGCCGATGAAGCAGCAGACCTTCGTCGTGCCGACGTCCAAAGCCGCCACCACGCCGTTTTTCATGGGCGCGCCGCCGCCGGTATTCGGTAGGCCTAGCGCCATGATGGGGCTCCCCGCGCCGGCCGGTTTAGGTTGTTCGTGCGTTTCTTCTTGTTCACGTGCTTTTTCCCTTTTGCCCCTTTTGGCGAGACTTTTTGGCGGCTTCGGCGCCAAGCCGAACGATGAGACGGTCATCCAGCCTGAGATCGATGGCAGACAGGTCCCGGTTCAAAATTCCGTGCACCTTTTCCAGCGCCGCGAGCCTCGACCAGCCGCCGCCAACGTTTTCCTCCGGCAGGCGGATGACGATCCCGTTGTCGAGGCGCACGTCCCAGCGCCGCGCGGCGATACGGACGGCTGCACTAACGCGTTGGAATAGTTGCGGCTGCGACGCCAATGCGTCGAACAGGGTGCCGACGTGCTGAGGCGCATCCCGCCCGACGACAACGGGCAGTTGGCGGAAGCGGCCTAAATCTTCCGTAGTAATTTCGGCGCCTTCCCGGTCGATCAATGCCAAGCGGCGGTTTTTCTGCCACAAAGCGAAGGGCCGGCGCTCGGCCAGATGGACATGGAGATCGCCGGGCAAGCGGCGCGTGATGGTGGCGCTGCGCACCCAGCCCAGCGTTTCAAGGCGTTCCTTCGCGTCGTCCAGGTCGAGCGCCAGTATGGGATCGCCGCGGCGAACGCCCAGTTTTCGGGCGATGTCCGTGCGCTTGGTTTCGCGCCGCCCCACGACGATGACCTCGTTTACAGTCAGCCCCGCATGGCGCATGCCGTCAAACAGCAGCGCCTCCGCAGCTTCCAGCGCACGGCCGGGCAAATTGACCTGCAGCGCCCAAATGCCGCTGCCCGTAACCCCGGCAAATACGGCAAACGCCAGCCCGCCACGCCACAGCGCGCGGCGGTGCGCAGCCAGCCGGTGACGCAAGGGGCGGCGCGGTACCTTGCCGCGTGCGGCTTTGGCGCGCCCGCGTTTGGTCTTGGCAGGGGCGGCCTTGGCCATTTGGGGTGCCATCTTCAGCTTGCTCATCGCTGACACCCCGCGTCCTTCACCATCCAATCGACGAGTTCGCCGAAATCGATGCCGACATGAGCGGCGATCTCAGGCGCCAGGCTCAAGGGCGTCATGCCGGGCTGGGTATTGATTTCCAAAAGATAGATATCGCCGGGATCCGCCTTGGTGTCGTCGTAGCGGAAGTCGCTGCGCGTCACGCCGCGGCAACCCAGTACGTCGTGGGCGAGCTGCGCCAGACGCAGCATTTCGTCGTAAGCGCCCTGATCGATCGGCGCGGGCATGAGATGTTCCGCAAAGCCGTCCGAGTATTTTGCCTCATAGTCGTAGAATTGTTTTTTGGGCCGGATCTCGATGGCGCCTAAAGCGCGATCGCCCATCACGGCCACCTGGATCTCACGTCCCGGGATGAATTTTTCGATCAGTACTTCTTCACCGTAATGCCAGGCGTCGTTTTCAAAGGGATGTGCGTTCTCGTTTTCCATGACGATCTTGACGCCGACGCTGGAACCTTCGTTGATCGGCTTGATGACATAGGGCGGCTCCATCACGTGACCGGCCAACACCTCATCACGATGGAACACCGCACCTTCGGCGAGAGTGATGCCCGCCTGGCTAAACAGCCTCTTGGCGGTCGGCTTATCCATGGCGAGAGACGACGCCAGAACGCCGGAGTGGGTGTAGGGAATCCCCAGCACCTCCAAGAGACCTTGGATGCAGCCGTCTTCACCGAACCGTCCGTGCAGGGCGTTGAAGCAAACGTCGGGTTTCAGTTCCATAAGCGTCGCCGCGACCGTACGGCCGACATCGACGGCCGATACTTCATAGCCACGTTCCTTCAGCGCTTTCACGACGTCCGCGCCGCTGACCAGCGACACTTCGCGTTCGGCGGACCAGCCACCCATCAGGACGGCAACGTGCTTGCTCATTCGTCGCCCTCCCCGCTCGCGTCCGATACCTTGGCGGGACCGCTGTCGTAATGTCCGACCCGGCGGATCTCCCACTTGAGGGAAACGCCTGACGTTTCAATCACCCGGCGGCGAACTTCCTCGCCCAACGCTTCCAGGTCGGCCGCCGTCGCCTCACCGGTATTAATGAGGAAATTGCAGTGCTGTTCGGAAACCATGGCGCCGCCTCGGACCAGGCCACGGCATCCTGCCTCGTCGATCAGCTGCCAGGCTTTCTTGTCGGTCCCGTCGGGATTGGCGAAAGTGCTGCCGCCGGTCCGCGCCCGAACGGGCTGACTGGCTTGACGCGCCGCGCGGATATCGTTGACCTGGGCCGCGATCTCTTCCGGTTTCCCCGCCCGTCCCTGCAGCTTCGCCCGGGTGAAGATCCAGTCTTCCGGCACGCCGCAATGGCGATAGCCGAAGTCCATGGCGTCGGGTTTCAGCAAAACGATATCGCCGGTGGGTGTCACCGCTTCGGCCTCGACCAGGACATCCTTGATCTCGACCCCGTAGGCGCCGGCGTTCATGCGGAGCGCACCGCCGATTGTCCCGGGAATGCCGCTGAGGAATTCGAGCCCGGCAATTCCGGCCATGCGCGCCGTCAGCGCCACATTGACGTCCAGGGCGCCGGCGCCGGCCATGACGCAATCGTCCCGCGTGCTGACCTGGGCGAAGCCCCGGCCCAATCGGACGACAACGCCCTCGACGCCGCCGTCGCGAACCAGCAGATTCGATCCGACACCCATGACCAGCACGTCGACATCGGCGGGGAGCTGTTCCAGAAAATCCGTCAGATCCAAGGCATCCGCCGGCCGGAACATGACCTCCGCGGGGCCGCCCACGCGGAACCATGTGATCCCCGCCAGTGAAGAATTTTCGTTGTAACGGCCGCGCACTGACGGCAGGCGGTCGAGCAGGCGATCTGCGGCGCGGTGCTTACCCATCATGATACGCCTCCCTGGCTCTGCCTGGGCCGGCTTTGCAGTATTTCCAGTTCACCGGGGAGCGTGTTTGCCCAGGCCGTAATGTTGCCGGCGCCCAGGCAAACCACGAGATCGCCCGCCGCGGCTTCCGCTGCAACCAGCGGCGCCAATTCAACGGGATCGTCGATGGTCAGCACACGGCGGTGGCCGTGGCCCCGCATGGCTTCGGCCAGGGCATCCCGGTCAACGCCCTCAATGGGTTGTTCACCGGCCGCGTAGACATCGGACACGACCACGGTGTCGGCGTCATTGAAGCAATTACAAAATTCCGTAAAAAGATCCGCCAGGCGGCTGTAACGATGCGGTTGCACGACCGCGATGATGCGTCCTTCGTAGGCCGTCCGCGCCGCCGCCAGCACGGCGGAAATTTCCACCGGATGGTGAGCGTAGTCGTCGATCACCGTGACGCCTCCCGCCTCGCCGACGCGGGTGAAGCGGCGTTTGACGCCCTCAAATCCGGCCAACGCACGGCGGACCGTATCGTTATCGATACCCATTTCCCGCGCCACGGCCAGCACCACCAGCGCGTTCTGTACATTGTGCGCACCCGGCATGGGCAAGCGGATGTTTTCAATCGTTTCGCTGCCGCCGTCGATCCGGTCGGTCATAACGGCGTCGAAATCCGCACCCCCGGCCGAGAACCTGATGTTGTCGGCCCGCACGTCAGCCTGCGGACTCATGCCGTAGGTTACGATGCGCCGGTCGGTGATCCGGCCGACCATGGACTGAACTTCCGGATGATCGATGCAGAGAACGGCGGCGCCGTAGAAGGGTACGTTTTCAACGAAGGACTGAAAGGCTTGGCGTTCGGTCTCGAAGTCGCCGTAGAAATCGAGGTGCTCCGGATCCATGTTGGTCACGACGGCAATGGTCGCCGGCAGCCGGACGAAGGTGCCGTCGCTTTCATCCGCTTCCACAACCATCCAATCGCCGTCGCCAAGCCGGG
>CAYOAD010000073.1:0-16835 GCA_964401845.1 uncultured Rhodospirillaceae bacterium
GTTTTTTCGATGTCCGCGGCAGCGGAGGAAAAAATCGTCATTTCCGACACGAGCTGCAAAAAGATTCTGGCTCGCCAGGCGGCGCAAAGCGCGGAGTACAAGCCGGGCGTCGATGTTCACGGAAATAAGGTGGTGGCCGCCGATCTCGACGATCCGACCCGGATCAAGATGCCCGAGGAAATAACCTTCGATATCAGTCCCAAAATCTATGAACTGCTGGGCCGCGAGGCGCCAAAAGGCCTGGAGGACACCGCCTTCACCCTTGGGACGGTGAAAGTAAAGAAAAACGGCGTCGTCACTTTCAACGGCAAGCGGCTCAACCGCAAGACGCGCATGGCGATTATCGATCTTTGCCGCGAACACATGGCGAAGAAGAAATAGCGCCAATCAAGGCAATCCGCTCCCGAATTTTGATACCGGGTGTTCGACTTACCCGCAAAATGTTCTAAAGTCCGCGCGACTGATTATCGACTTCCGGAGTAGGAAATGCGTCTCTCCAAATTCTTCATGCCGACGCTCAAGGAAACGCCGAGCGAGGCCCAGATCGTTTCGCACCGTCTAATGTTGCGCGCAGGCATGATCCGCCAGTCCAGCGCCGGCATCTATTCGTGGCTGCCGCTGGGCTTCAAGGTCTTGAAAAAGATCGAACAGATTGTACGCGAGGAGCAGGACGCCGCGGGCTGTCAGGAAGTCCTGATGCCGACCATCCAGCCGGCCGATCTGTGGCGCGAATCCGGGCGTTACGACGATTACGGCCGGGAAATGCTGCGCATCACCGACCGCCATGACCGGGATATGCTGTATGGCCCCACGAACGAGGAACAGATCACCGAAATCTTCCGCAACAGCGTGCGGAGCTACCGGGATCTACCGAAGAACCTTTACCACATCCAGTGGAAATTCCGCGACGAGGTCCGCCCGCGCTTCGGCATCATGCGCGGGCGCGAATTCCTCATGAAGGACGCTTATTCGTTCGACATCGATTACGAGGCCTCCAAGCGCGCCTACAACCGGATGTTCGTCGCCTACCTCAGGACCTACGACCGCATGGGCCTGCGCGCCATTCCCATGGCGGCGGATACCGGACCGATCGGCGGCGACCTCAGCCACGAGTTCATCATTCTCGCCGATACCGGCGAATCGGAGGTCTTCTGCCACGCCGATTATCTCGGCTTCGACGTGCCGGAGGCCGGCGTCGACTATGAGGGTGACCTGCAGCCCATCGTCGACAAGTGGACGTCGCTCTACGCGGCGACGGACGAAAAACACGATGAGGGCGAGTTCACCGCGCAGGTGCCGGACGACAAGCGCGTCAACACCCGCGGCATCGAGGTCGGGCACATCTTCCATTTCGGCACGAAGTATTCGAAGCCCCTCAGGGCCGAAGTCCAGGATGCCGACGGCAACACCGTCACCGTTCAGATGGGCTCCTACGGCATTGGGGTATCGCGCCTGGTCGGCGGCATTATTGAAGCCAGCCATGATGATGACGGCATCATCTGGCCGGAATCCGTGGCGCCGTTCAAGATCGGTCTGATCAACCTTCGCCCCGGAGACGAGGCGACGGATGCGGCCTGCGAGGATCTCTACGGCAAACTCACGGCCGCCGGGGTCGAAGTCCTCTACGACGACACCGACGAGCGCGCCGGCGGCAAGTTCGCCAACATGGACCTGATCGGCCTGCCTTGGCAGGTGGTGGTCGGCCCACGTGGCCTCAAGAACGGCATCGTCGAGGTGAAATCACGCGCCACCGGCGACAAGCAGGAACTATCCCCCGAAGTCGTGCTGGCAAAATTCCTAGGATAGCCGGCGTGATCAGCTCTTTCGAATGGATGATTGCCGCACGATATTTGCGGCCGCGCAAAGAGGAGGGCTTTATCTCGGTTATCGCCGGGTTTTCCCTGTTGGGTATTGCGCTCGGCGTGGCAACGTTGATCGTTGTGATGGCGGTCATGAACGGCTTCCGGGCCGAACTGCTGGGCCGCATCATCGGCCTCAACGGCCACATCATGGTCCAGGACGCGGGCCGTCCGCTGGCCGACTATGACGAATTCGTCAAACAACTCAGGGCCACGCCGGGCATCAAGATCGCCGCACCCATCGTCGAGGGGCAGGCCATGGCGATGGTCAAGGGCCGCGCCCGCGGCGCGCTCGTGCGCGGCATGCGACCCGACGATCTGAGAGCGCGCGAGGTCATCGCCTCCAACATCATCCTCGGCAGTCTCGACAACTACAAGGGCCGCGACAGCATCGTCGTCGGTCATCGCCTTGCCATGCGGTTGGGCGTGGGACCGGGTGACCGCTTTACCCTGGTGGCGCCGCAAACCAGCGCCGGGCCGTTCGGTGCGGTGCCGAGACTGAAGGGCTACCGCATCGCCGCGACCTTCGAAGTCGGCATGTACGAATATGATTCCAGTTACGTCTTCATGCCGCTGCAGGCCGCCCAGGTCCTGTTCAAGACCGGCGACCGGGTTTCGGCCATCGAGACCTTCATCGAAAATCCTGAGGATCTGGACACCGCGCGCGAGGTTATCCTCGACAATTTGTCACGCCCCTTAAGGCTTTTTGACTGGCAGCAGTCAAATTCGCATTTCTTCTCGGCCCTGCAGGTCGAGCGCAACGTCATGTTCCTGATCCTGACGCTGATCATCATCGTCGCCGCCTTCAACATCATCTCCAGCCTGATCATGCTGGTGAAGGACAAGGGCGGCGATATCGCCATCCTGCGCACTATGGGTGCGACGCGCGGTGCGGTGATGCGGGTGTTCGTCATTTCGGGGGCCAGCGTCGGCGTCATCGGCACGGTCTTGGGCGCCATTCTCGGCATATCGTTCGCCAACAACATCGACCTGATCCGGGTCTGGCTGGAAGGATTGACGGGGGCTGAACTCTGGGCAGCCGAAATCCGTTTTCTCTCGCGCCTGCCGGCGCGCATTGAGGGCGATGAGGTGATTGCCGTCATCGCCATGGCGCTGGTGCTTTCGTTCCTGGCGACACTTTATCCGTCCTGGCGGGCCAGCCGGCTCGATCCGGTCGAGGCGCTGCGTTATGAGTGAGGCCGGTCTGAAACTCGATGGCCTGGTCCGAACCTTCAAACAGGGTTCGGTGGATATCGAAGTCCTGAAAGGCGCGTCCGTTCAGATCGAAGCCGGCGAGTTCGTCGCTTTGTTGGGGCCATCGGGCGCGGGCAAATCGACGTTGCTCCATATCTCCGGATTGCTCGAACGGGCGGACGGTGGTGACGTGACGGTGAGCGGCCGGTCCTGCGTTTACCTTTCCGAACGCGACCGCACCCGCCTTCGGCGCCACGAGCTTGGTTTCGTTTACCAGCACCACCATCTGCTGCCCGAATTTTCCGCCCTCGAAAACGTCATGATGCCGCAGATGATCGCCGGCGTCGGTAAGGCGGCTGCCAAGAACAAGGCGCGCGAAATCCTCGGTAAGTTTGGGTTGGATCACCGCCTTGCTCACCGCCCGGCGCGCTTGTCCGGCGGCGAGCAGCAGCGCGTGGCCATCGCCCGCGCTATCGCCAACGAGCCGTCGGTGCTGTTGGCCGATGAGCCCACCGGGAACCTTGACGCCAATACGGCGAACGAGGTGTTGAGCGAACTGCTCGACTTGGTTCACACCGGTGGCCTGGCCGCCCTCGTGGCGACGCACAACAATGAACTCGCCGCCCGCGCCGACCGGGTGATCCGGCTGCAGGACGGTGTCCTGGTTGAGGACTAGTCCGACTTTTCGGAAAAGTCCCGCAACGCGTCGGCGATCGAATGCCGTTTGCGCCAGACGACCAGCCAGGGCAAAAGGATCAATAGCGCGCCGACGATATTGGGATAACGCAGGCCCACGACTTCGGCGATGCCGCCGACGATGAGGGTGCCCAGGGCCGGGCCGCCCATGAAGACGATGCCGTAGAGGCTTAACACGCGGCCCCGGTAGGTTTCCGGCACGGCGAACTGCAGTGTCGACTGGATGCCGACGCCGGTGACGACCAGTCCGGCGCCCAGCAGGAAGGCGAGGGGCAGGGCGGCCGCCAGGTTGCTCACCGAAACGAGCGCGATGTTGGCCAGCGCCGAGGCCACGATGCCGATCAGCCCGACCCGCAGATTGTCGCGCTCCGCGCTTTGCGCCATCCAGTAGCCGCCAACGATGGCGCCGCCGCCGACCGTTGCTGTTAGGGCGGCGAAGCCGTCGACGCCCGATGCCAGCAACTGATCCGAAATGCCCGGTAGCAACTGGACAATGGGCCGCACCAGGAGGGCGCTCGCCAGCATCATGAGCAGGATGGCCAAAGTTCCCCGGTTGGCCGCGACGATGGACATGCCTTCGGCCATTTCGGCGATGACGTCGAACCGTTCCTTCTTTTCCCCCTCGCGCCTGGGCAGGCTGCGCTGAATAACCAACAAGGCCCAGATCAGGGCGAGGTAGCTGGCCGCGTTGCCGGCGAAGGCGATTTCCACGCCCCAGAACTTGATGACGACGCCGGCGATGGCCGGACCGATGAAACGCGCCGTGTTGAACACCATTGAATTCATGGCGATGGCCGTGGTGAGGTCACCGGCCGGCACGAGGCTGGGCGCCAGTGCCAGCCGCGAGGCCGAATTGAGGCCTGCGGTGATGCCGGCAATCAGCGTCAAAGCCGCCAGCAGCCAGATGTTGACCAATCCCAGCAGGGTGACCAGGCATAGGGTGAGGCTGGTGACCGTGGCGACGCTTTGAAAAACGATGATGTTCGTCGTCCGGCGGAAACGGTCGGCGAGGACGCCTCCAATCGGTCCCAGGAAGACGATGGGAAAGAACTCGGCCATGGCAATGATGCCGAGCCATGCAGGGGACGCCGTCAATTCCCAGGCCAGCCAGCCGACCCCGACACGCTGCATCCAGAGGCCGATCAGCGAAATACTGTTGCCCGCCACGTAGCGCGCGTAGTTGCGGTGCCGGAAGACACCGACGACCTTCTGAAAACCGACGAATGCTGAACTCATTGAGCGGGGCTGGACCTGTGCGGAAAAATCGGCGGGAGGACATTATGAATGGAAACGCCCGAACAACCCACCGTTGGGGCGATGAATAATTCCAAAAATTATTGCCATTTATGAAAAAATGATGAAAAATTTCATTTCAAGAATTGTGGGGAGCAGTTCATGTCCTCGACGGACGCGCCATCATTGAATGGAGAGCAGGGGTCTATCGGCGCCATTCTCCGGACCTTGCGCAAATCGCGCGGTCTGACACTGGCCGAACTCTCCCTGTTGATCGGACGCTCACTTGGCTGGATATCTCAGGTGGAACGGGGGCTATCCGACGTTTCGATCTCCGACCTGCGGCGCATCGCCGACGCTTTCGACGTTCCCATCGGCCTTTTCTTCCACAACGAAGACGCCCCGGACGCAGAGCGCGGCTACGTCGTCCGCCGCGCCGCCCGTCACGCGTTGGGTAATTCGACCGACGGCTTGATCGAGGAACTGTTGTCGCCCGACCTCGGCGGCAGCTTCGAAATGGTGCGCAGCATCTTCGAACCGGGGGCCGAATTGCCCGAGCCGGCGCGCCGTCAAACCGAGGAAGCCGGCTACGTGGTTTCCGGCACCCTCGATATTTGGCTGGACGAGCGGGAATTCCATCTTGAGACCGGGGACAGTTTTCGTCTGGCCGGCGAGGCCTATCGCTGGCGGAACCCCGGCGAGGAAGCCGCCGTGGTGATCTGGGTGATCTCGCCGCCGGTCTACTGACCGGGGCGACGAAGGGAGAGCGGAGAATGGCGAAACTTCCCGGTACGGCAAGGGTTGTCATCATCGGCGGCGGGGTGGTCGGTACTTCATGCCTCTACCATTTGGCCAAAGCGGGCTGGACGGACTGTGTTTTGCTGGAAAAGAACGAACTGACGTCTGGGTCGACCTGGCACGCCGCCGGCAACTGTCCGAACTTTTCGGGTTCCTGGTCGATCATGAAGATGCAGAGCTATTCGACCTCGCTCTACCGGCGGCTGGGCGACGAGGTCGACTACCCCATGAACTACCATGTCACCGGCGCCGTGCGCCTTGCCCACAGCAAGGAGCGCATGCAGGAATTCGAACACGTCTGTTCCATGGCGCGTTACCAGGGCATCGATTTCGAGATGATGTCCAATGACGACATGCGCAACGCCTACCCGTTCCTGGAAACGCACGATCTTGTTGGCGGTTGCTGGGACCCGCTCGACGGGGATATCGACCCGGCGCAATTGACCCAGGCGCTGGCGACGGGTGCGCGGGCGATGGGCGCCAAGATCGTGCGTTTCTGCCCGGTCGACGGCGTGCGGCGTGATAACGATGAATGGGTGATCCAGACGCCGGAGGGCGAAATCCGTTGCGAGTTCGTCGTCAACGCGGCGGGTTACCGCGCGGCCGAGGTCGGACGCATGTTCGGGCGCGAACTGCCGTGCGTGTCGCTGGCCCACCAATATCTGATCACGGAAGAAATCCCCGAACTGGAGGCGCGCGAACATAAGCTGCCTCTGTTGCGCGATCCCGACAGTTCCTACTATCTGCGCCAGGAAAAGCACGGGCTGCTGCTGGGACCCTACGAGAAAGGCTGCCGGGCACACTGGCTGGGCGGGGACGACCCCATGCCCGATGATTTCTCCTTTCAACTTTATCCCGACGATCTCAACCGCCTGGAATGGTACATCGAAGACGCCTGCGCCCGCGTGCCGATCCTCGGTTCGGTCGGCCTGACGAAGGTGGTCAACGGACCCATTCCCTATGCGCCGGACGGCAATCCGCTGGTCGGCCCCATGCCCGGCGTGCCCAATGCGTTCGAGGCCTGCGTCTTCACCTTCGGCATCGTCCAGGGCGGAGGCGCCGGCAAGATCCTGGCGGAATGGGTGACGGAAGGGGAGACCGAGTGGGACATGTGGTCGATCGATCCGCGCCGCTACACCGGTTTTGTCGATCAGGACTATGCGGTTAAGAAGGCGATTGAAATCTATTCCCACGAATACGCCATGCACTTTCCGCACTACGAATGGCCGGCGGCGCGGGATAAACGCCTGTCGCCGCTGCATGACACGCTGAAGCAGGCGGGCGCCCAGTTCACGGCCGCGGCGGGCTGGGAGCGCGCAGCCTGGTACGCCCGCCACGGCGACGAAACGGGGTTGGAGGCCCACGCCACCAATGCCCGCCAGGGTCCCTGGTTTGATGCCGTGCGGGATGAATGTCTGGCCGTTCGCGACGCCGCCGGGCTTTGCGATCTGCCCGGTTTTTCCCGCTTCGAGGTATCCGGCGAAGGCGCCGCCGACTGGCTCGGTACATTGATTACCGGCGCCGTGCCCAATCCAAGCCGCATCGGGCTGGTGTATTTCGCGACAGGCGGCGGCCGCATATTGAGCGAAATGACTCTCACGCGGTTCGAAGAAGACCGTTTCCAGCTTTTGGCCGGGGCAGGGGCGGAGTGGCATGATCTGGAGTGGCTGCAGCGCCACCTGCCGCCAAGCGGCATTGAAATCGAAAATGTCACCGAGGATTGGGGCACGCTGGTGCTTTCCGGCCCCAAGAGCCGCGATATTCTGGCCTCGCTCTGCGCGAACGATCTATCCAGCGCGGCCTTTCCCTGGATGACGCACCAGCCCGTCGAAATAACCGGTGTGAAGGGCACGGCCATCCGGGTCTCCTACGTCGGTGAGCTCGGTTGGGAACTCCATATGCCGAATGGCTCCCTGCAAGTCGTCCATGACGTCGTCTGGGAAGCGGGCCAGGTACACGGCCTCAAACGGTTCGGCATGTATGCGATGAATTCGCTGCGCCTGGAAAAATGTTATCGCGCCTGGAAAGGCGATCTCTCGACGGATTACTCGGTCCTCACCGGCGGCCTCGACCGCTTCGTCAAGCTGGACAAGCCCGACTTCATCGGCAAGGCGGCGCTTGAAAAAGAGAAGCAGGCGGGATCGCCGGAACGTTTCGTACCGTTACTAGTTGATGCCGGCGATGAAGATGCACCGTATCTGGCAACGGTGTGGCACGCCGATGAACGCGTCGGTTTGGTTACCTCGGGGGGCTACGGCCACCGTATTGAGCGCTCCATAGCCCTGGCGACGATCCGGACCGAGCTATGTGTGCCGGGACAAGAGGTCGAAATCGAGATCTTTGGTGAGCGCTACCCGGCGACGGTCGGCGAAGAGCCGCTTTACGATTCCCCTAACGCTTTACTCAAAGGATGAACCAATGAGCGACGTTCCTGACAAAGCAAGGGCGGTCATTATCGGCGGCGGTGTGGTGGGCTGTTCGGTCGCTTACCACCTGGCCAAGCTCGGTTGGCAGGACGTCGTATTGCTGGAGCGCAAGCAACTGACCTGCGGCACGACTTGGCATGCCGCCGGCCTGATCGCCCAGCTCCGCGCGACCGCCAACATGACGCGGCTCGCCAAATACAGCCAGGAACTCTATTTCGGCCTGGAGGAGGAAACCGGCGTCGCCACGGGTTTCAAGCGCACGGGTTCGATGACCGTTGCGCTGAACGGAGAGCGCATGGAGGAATTGTTGCGCAGCGCTTCGATGGCCCGCGCCTTCGGCGTCGAGATCGAGGAAATCGACGCTGCCGAGATCAAGGCCCGCTATGAGCATCTCAACACCGGCGACGTGGTGGGCGGTGTCTACCTCGCCAAGGACGGGCAAGGCGATCCTACCAACATCACGATGGCCCTGGCCAAGGGCGCCCGGCAGAACGGTGCTGAGGTTATCGAAGGCGTCAAGGTAACAGCCATCCATCGGCAAAACGGCCGGGTGACCGGTGTCGCCACCGACCTGGGCGACATTGAGACAGACTACATCGTCAACTGCGCGGGCATGTGGGGCCGGGAGGTCGGGCTGATGGCGGGCGTCAACGTCCCCCTGCAGGCCTGTGAACATTTCTACATCGTCACCGAACCGGTCGACGGCCTGACCCAGATGCCGGTGCTGCGGGTGCCGGACGAAGGAACGTATTACAAGGAGGATGCGGGCAAATTCCTCGTCGGTGCCTTTGAACTCAAGGCCAAGCCTTGGGGTATGGAGGGCATCCCCGAGGACTTCTGCTTCGACCAGTTGCCGGAGGATTTCGACCACTTCGAACACATCCTGGAGGCCGCCGTTGAGCGCATGCCGGTGCTGGCGTCCACCGGTATTCACAC
Source organism: uncultured Rhodospirillaceae bacterium (assembly GCA_964401845.1). GTDB lineage: Bacteria > Pseudomonadota > Alphaproteobacteria > UBA2966 > UBA2966 > CAYFKJ01. Next base: position 9,143 of record CAYOAD010000073.1, read on the forward strand.
CTTCTTCAACGGGCCGGAAAGTTTCACGCCGGATGACCGGTACCTCCTCGGTGAAGCGCCGGAGCTGGAAAATTACTTCGTCGCGGCGGGCTTCAATTCCGTCGGCATCCAGTCCGCGGGCGGCGCCGGCATGGCGCTGGCCCAGTGGATGGACGCGGGCGAGCCACCGTTCGATCTCTGGGACGTCGACATCCGCCGCATGCTGCCCTTCCAGAACAATCGCCGCTACCTCGAGGCTCGTGCTACGGAGGCGCTGGGTCTTTTGTACGCCGATCATTTTCCCTACCGGCAGTTCGCCACGGCGCGGGGCGTGCGCCGGTCGGTTTTACACGATCACCTGGCGGCCGCCGGCGCCTGCTTCGGCGAGACGGCTGGATGGGAGCGCGCCAACTGGTTCCTGCCGAAGGCGGCCCGGGACGCCGGCGAGGAAGCCGCCTACCGGTACTCCTGGAAACGGCAGAACTGGTTCGAGTACGCGCGGGAGGAACACCTTGCCGTGCGTCAGGGTGTCGGCCTGTTCGACATGTCGTCATTCGGCAAGATCCGTGTCGAAGGGCCGGACGCCGAAGATGTCCTTCAACGCATCTGCGCCAACGACGTCGCTGTCCAGCAGGGCAGTATCGTCTATACCCAGTGGCTCAACGAACGGGGCGGCATCGAGGCCGACCTCACCGTCACGCGGCTGACCGATCAGGCCTTCCTCCTGGTGACGCCCGGCGCGACCGTCGAGCGTGACCTGGCTTGGTTGAAGCGGCAAACGCCGACGGACGCTCAGTGCGTCATCACCGACATCACGCCGATGGAAACGGTGATATGCCTGATGGGGCCGAAATCGCGGGAAGTGCTGGCGCACCTGACGAGCGCGCCACTCAACAACGAAGCCTTTCCCTTCGGGACGGCACAAACCATCGATCTCGGCATGGCGACCGCGCGGGCGCACCGGATCTCGTATGTCGGGGAGCTGGGCTGGGAGATTTACGTGACCGCCGATTTCGCGGCCCACGTTTACGAGCAAATCGTGGCGGCTGGCGAGGCCCACGGCCTGCGCTTGTGCGGGCTGCACGTGTTGGACAGCTGCCGCATCGAAAAAGCCTTCCGCCATTTCGGCCATGACATTACGGACGAGGATCACGTGCTGGAGGCCGGTCTCGGCTTCGCCGTGAAAACCGACAAGCCGGCCGGCCGCTTCGGCGATTTCATCGGGCGTGATGCCGTACTAGCCAAACACAATGAAGGTCTCGGTCGGCGTCTGGTGCAATTCCAGTTGAACGATCCCGAGCCGCTGCTCTATCACACCGAGCCCATCGTGCGGGACGGTGAAATCGTCGGGCACGTCACGTCGGGGTCCTACGGGCACTGGCTGGGTGGCGCAATCGGGCTAGGTTATGTGCCGACACAACCCGGCGAGACAGGTGCTGATTTGTTGAAATCAAGCTTTGAAATCGAGGTAGCGGGTGAACGCGTCGCCGCAACGGCGTCGCTCAAGCCCCTTTACGATGCCAAAGCGGAAAGAGTTCGTATGTAACAACCGGCCGGTCCGGTGTACGGACCGTCCCTGCTATGAAGGATGCGGCCATGACACAGGCTGGACCCCAACCGAAAGCACGCAGAGCCGGCGGCCGGGCCGCCCGACACGCGGTACGCGCCGCACCTTTGCCGGAGGATAAACGGCCTGTCAGGGGCGGCCTCCAAGGCGGTCAATACAAGCCCCTCGAGCCCGCCGGGGTCGAGCGTATTCATCAGGCGGCGCTGCAATTGCTTGAGGAAGTCGGTTTGGCGGATGCGCCGCAGTCGGGCATCGACGTTATGAAGGCGGCGGGCGCAGTTCAGGGTGACGATGGCCGGTTGCGCTTCCCCCGCGCGCTGGTGGAGGACGTGGTGGCCATGGCGGCGCGCAACTTCACGCTTTGCGCCCAGAATCCTAAATACGACATGGAGCCCGGCGGCAGCCGGGTCTACTACGGCACCGCAGGTGCCGCCGTGCACTTCGTCGATCTGGAGAACCGCGAATACCGCGATTCCAACCTCAGCGATATCTACGACGGTGCGCGGATCGTCGAATCGCTCGACAACATCCACTTCTACCAGCGGCCCATGGTGGCCCGCGACATGGAAAGCAGTCTTGAGCTCGACATCAACACCGTTTATGCGGCGATGGCCGGCACCTCGAAGCATATCGGCGCCAGTTTCATCAACTCCGACAACACAGAACGCGTAATCGAAATGCTTCACCTTGCGGCCGGCGGCGAAACTGCTTGGCGGGCACGGCCTTTCGTCTCCAACTCCAACTGTTTCGTGGTGCCGCCCATGAAGTTCGGCACCGAAGCCTGCCAGGTCATGGAAGCCTGTATCCGAGGAGGTATGCCCGTCCTTCTGTTATCCGCCGGACAAGCGGGAGCGACGGCGCCGGCGGCCATCGCCGGTACGTTGACGCAAGCCGTAGCCGAGTGTCTGGCCGGGGTCGTCTACGTCAACGCCATGAAGCCGGGCCATCCGGCCATCTTCGGGACCTGGCCTTTTGTCTCAGATCTCAGGACGGGCGCCATGACCGGAGGGTCGGGCGAGCAGGCCATATTGACGGCGGCCTGCGCGCAGATGGCGCAGTTCTACGATCTGCCCGGCGGTTCCGCCGCCGGCATGGCGGACGCCAAGCTGCCCGACGCGCAGTCAGGCTACGAGAAGGGCATATCCGTTGTGACGGCCGGTCTGGCGGGTCTCAATCTGGTTTACGAATCGGTCGGTATGCACGGCTCCCTTATGGGTTTTTGCCTGGAAAGCCTGATTATCGACAACGACATGATCGGCCAGAGCCTGCGTTGCATTCGCGGCATTGAAGTGAACGACGACACCCTATCGCTTGATGCGATCCGCGAGGTTTGCCTGGAAGGACCGGGTCACTATCTGGGCCACAACCAAACGCTTCAGCTCATGGAAACCGAGTATCTCTACCCCAGCTTCAGCGACCGCACAACGCCCAAGGTTTGGGCTGAGCTTGGCAAGAAAGACCTCACCGAACGCGCCATTGAGGAAAAGCGGCGGATCCTCGAAAACTTCCACCCAAGCCATCTGGCACCGGAAACCGACGCCGCCATCCGGGCGGAATTTCCCATCAAATTGAGTTTGGGGGTGATGGACCGGGGTTAGCGGCGCGGTCCGTGTGATCGGCCTAAGCGGCGGTTTCGTCCTCTGTCAGAAACCCGCACGCGATTTGGCTGAAGCAATACCAGGCGGGCCAATCCAATCGCCGGTTTGGCCCCGGATTGAGCCGGCCCTTCTTTTTCTGGCGTCTTTTCCATCTAAGTTGTTTCATGTATTTGAAATTTGTCCGTTACCATTCGTCTGCGGGATAGCGGGTATTGTTTGATTTCAGTTTCGGGGGAGCGCCATGAACAGACCAGCATTTGTCGGCCAGTCCATTCCCCGCCTGGAAGACGAACGTTTCCTCACCGGGACCGCCCAATTTACCGCCGACATCGATCTTCCCGGTCAGGCATTTGCCGTTGTCCTCCGTTCTCCCCATGCCCATGCACTGATCCGGCGTGTTGAAACCGCCGAAGCGTCCGGCATGGTTGGGGTTCTCGGTGTTTTTACCGCCGCGGATCTCAGACAGCGCGGAATCCTGCACATTTCCTCCGCCACGGAAAACGACACGAATGCCGACGGCAGCCCCGTCCCCGAAAAACCCCAATACCCGTTGGCGACGGATCGGGTGCGCTACGTTGGTGAGCCCGTCGCGCTGATCGTGGCCGAAACGCCGGCTGCGGCGGAGGAGGCGGCGGAGCAGGTATATGTCGACTACGAGGAATTGGCGGCCGTGACCGACGGTTATCGGGCGCTCGATCCAGACGCACCGGAGTTGTGGCCGGAACACGGCGGTAACCTTTCCTGTCGCTGGGGAGGGTCGGAAGGCGCGGAAATCGAGGAGGCGGTGTCGACGGCGGCCCACATGATCGATCTGGAGGCCGATATTCCCCGCCGCATCATATCGTTCATGGAACCGCGTGGCTGCCTGGCCCAGTATGACGGGGCGGCGGACCGCCTCACGTTGCATGTCGGTTGCCAGTCGGGGTCCGGGTTGCGTACGGGACTTGCCGAAATCCTCGGTGTGGCGGAAGACAGACTGCGCATAGTCGTACCCGACGTGGGTGGCAGTTTTGGTGCGCGCGGCCACGTTTACCCCGAGTTTGTCCTGACCGCCTTCGCCGCCGGCGAAATCGGCAGGCCGGTAAAATGGGTGGCCGGGCGCGGAGAGAGTTTTCTAAGCGATTCGCAGGCGCGCGCCCAACCGATTAAGGCGAAGCTGGCCTTGGATGCAGACGGCCGTTTCCTCGCCCTCGAACTTGCGACGACATGGAGCCACGGCGCTTATCTGGCGCCGCGGGCGCTTTGGGTCCTGACGACCTGGATGAAGCCGATGATTTGCGGTCCCTACGCCATTCCGCTGGCCGGTTTCCGGCTTGACGCCGTTGCGACCAATACGGCGCCGATCGCTTCCTACCGTGGCGTTGCCCGCTCGGAACCCGGCTACGTCATCGAGCGCCTGATCGACAAGGCGGCGCACCGGCTGGGCGTGAACCCCGTAGATTTGCGCCGGCGCAACATTATTCCTCGTAACGCCATGCCCTGGCGGAGCGCCGCCGGGGCCGTGTACGCACCGGCGGAATTGGAAGATTCGCTGGACAAGGCTTTCGACGCGGCTGATTGGGCAGGATTCCCATCCCGGCGGACAGACAGTAAGGAGCGGGGACGGCTTCGCGGCATCGGAGTCGGCGCTTTCATCATGAACGCCGGCGGCGTGCCCAACGAATGGGCCGAAATACATGTTCAGGGCGACGGGGCCGTCGTCATTCATACCGGCACCCAGGATACCGGCATGAGCCACGAAACCACACTGGCCCAGGTCGCAGCTGACCGCCTCGGGGTCGATCCCGACGTCGTCCGTGTGGTTGATGGCGATACCGACCGCATCGCCTTCAGCGGCGGCGCGCACGGATCGCGCTGCATGCGCATCGGCGGCGGAGCCGTGGTTCAGAGCGCCGAAGCTGTGATCGAACAGGGGAAACTGGCCGCTGCGGATTTACTCGAAGCGGCCTACGCCGACATCGTGTTCGAAGGGGCCGAATTCGTGATCCGGGGCACCGACCGGCAGATCGGTCTTTTCGACGTGGCGAAATCAGTTGAATCCGACGACCGTCTGCTCCTGGCGGCCGAGACGTTCGAAGTTTCCGATATGAGCTATCCCAGTGGCTGCCACATCTGCGAAGTCGAGATCGATCCCGGCACCGGCGGCGTTTCGGTGAAGCGGTTCACCTCGGTCGTCGATCCAGGCATGGCGGTAAATCCCATGGTGGTCGAGGGCCAAATTCATGGCGGCGTTGCCCAATCCATCGGTGAGGCCTTGATGGAGCATGTGGTTTACGACCTCGAAACCGGACAACTACTGAGCGGAAATCTCACCGACTTCGCCATTCCTAGAGCGGACGATTTGCCAGCGCTCACCGTGCTGCTCAATCCGCAGGCGTCGACGGACAATCCGCTCGGCGTCAAGGGCGTCGGCGAAGCCGGCTGCATCGGCGTGACCGCCGCCACGGTCAACGCTGTCGTCGACGCCCTGGCACCTTACGGCGTCCGGCACATCGACATGCCGGTAACCTCGCAACGGATTTGGTCTGCGTTAAACGACATCAGCTGAGGAGGCCGATTTCGATGGCTGAGAACAATCCCATTCATTTGCACAATATCGACCACGTCGTTCTGCGCGCCCGCGATATCGCGATCATGCTCGAATTCTATCGCGACGTTCTGGGCTGTGAAGTCGTCAAGCACAACCAGCCTTTAGGCCTCTATCATTTGCGGGCCGGCGTCTCGATGATCGATCTGGTCGACATGGCCGGCAAACTGGGGGCGGCAGGCGGGCGGGCGCCTGAATTGGACGGACACAACGTCGATCACTTCGCCCTTAGTATCGAGACCTACGATGAAGACGCCATTCGAAAATACCTAACTGGCAAAGGGGTTGAAGTCGGCGAATCCGGCGACCGCTTCGGCGCGGAGGGCGATGGCCCGTCGATCTACCTGACTGACCCCGAAGGCAACAATCTGGAACTCAAGGGGCCAGCTATTTCCCATGATCGTTGAAGTGGACTTGAACGCGCGGGTTCGAGTTTACCGGCATTTGAGGCGGCGGTCCGATATCGTCCGGACACAGCTGATTCCTGCTGCGGTTTCCAAGCCACAACCGGCGAAGAAGATGTTCGAGAACCTGACATTGGCCTATTTCGAAGGCGACGTGCGGGCCGGCCAATTGGTTGGCGCCACCGATATCGATAACGCCGGCGCGGGGAAAGAAACTTCCGGGCACTTTAACACAACGCTGGAAGACCTGGCGACGTTGCGGAGTAGACGGGGGAATATTGCGGGCTTCGAACCTCTTCACCCGAGATACCTGCTGGGCGTCAGCGACAGACTATATTTCGCCATCGACGCCGACCGGGTGCGCCGAAGGATCGGCGTCCTCGACCTTGAGTATCTCGCCCTTATTAGTTTTTGCCTGCAACTCGGACATCTGGCCAAGGACGGAACGGGACGAACCGGGGAGGATATGCTTGTTTGGCTGGCGGCAGAGGCCGGTCAGGCGCTGACGTTTTCGCCGACGGGCTATCGCGGCGGCTTGGAGGGGCCGGACTATCCGCTTTTATACCGCATGGCGGCATTGAAGATTTTGTTTTCGGAGTTCATCGGCAATTTCTTCAAGTACCTGGGATTGCCCGTGCCCCGGCCCATTCCAATTGTGATTACCGATGTTCTCGAATTGCTCAACCGGATTGGTTCGGCGGGCACAGGCAATCGTCAGGGATGGCCGAATGGATTGGACCCTGCGATCGCGCGAATCTACACGACGGTAACGGCAGATTTCGGCGACGATGCGGAGTTGTTTCAAGCGACTCAGCCGTATCGGTATTATGCTGAATTCCTGGCCTGCGAGATGATCTACTTCACGCTGTGCCTGGAGCAGCCCATCGCCTATTTGCCGGCGCTAAAGGCTCGGTATCCAGTCAGCTTCTCCTGTTATCAATACAGTCTGGAAAAGGCGCTTGGCCGGCCCTATCACCCGGTCTCCAATGATGTCGGTGGTGTCTGCGACAAGGTTGTCGCCCTCATCGAATCCGTCAGAATGGGCTGGTCGAAGCGCGGAAACGACACTCTGGAAGAAGCGGTGACCCGGGTTGAAACGGAGAACAAGGGTATTGGGCGCTTGTTTCGCGCCGAATTGGGCTCTTACCTGACGGAGGCGGAGCTGTCGGCATTTCAGTTCGACATTCCACACGGCATGACGGGCGCTGAACTGGACGACCAGATTCGAAGCGGGGCATCGAAAGTGCTGACTAGTATATAGAAGGGGTTATTGTTAACTGCCACACCAACGGTAGAACGAAGGGCGGGAAAAATAGCGAAATCCCTCATTCGGGTGGCATGAAGAGCCAAAATAAAGATAATGTTCCAATACAAACCTCAGTTCGGTAGTCGTTGGTGGGCTTTCTAGGGAGACCCGCCACAGCGTAGTAAATTAGGTGCCGGAGGGGGGGCGTCGGTGTCGCGAGGCGGCGATGCGTGTTGGAAAAGTTGCTGAGCCCATAAAGCCCCCATTTCCCAGATGAACTCGTTAATCGATGCCCTGAGATGGAGATTATGC
>CAYOAD010000074.1:0-16830 GCA_964401845.1 uncultured Rhodospirillaceae bacterium
CTATTGCGTTTGGTTGGCCCAAGCGCCAAATATTCCAGACGATCCAATCCCAAATCGGGACAAACGTCTATTTTACAGGACATGTTGCGAATATTGTTCGTCTAACGTACTATATCTAGTAGACGACGCATATGAAGCCGTTTGGCTAGGCATCATGGGGCGGACCCGTATGGGGAGAGGGTTGTTGGAATTGTTTTTGCTGCATTGCGTCATTTGGCGGGATGGAGCCAGCCTGTTGCGTCGTCGTGAACACGGAAGATCGGGATATTTGTTTATTGCGTTCGGGGTATTCGCGGCAAGGCGTACAAGAAGGAAGACCTTTATGTCCGATCCCCAATGGGAGTTTGCCCGTTTTGCCGTGGCGCCAACGTATTTTGACCTTTCCCTGCTTAGGAATCTGAAATCTCTGGTAAGCGCCACCGCTGTGGCGACCATCCTCGGCACGGCCGGAGCGGCTTCCGCCGAAACGCTTGCCGACGCCCTGGCCTCGGCCTATCACGGTAATCCGACCTTGCAGGCCCAGCGCGCCGCGCTGAGGGCAACAGACGAGAACGTGTCGCAGGCGTTGTCGGGGTGGCGTCCGTCGGTGTCGCTGTCTGGTTCCAAAGGCCACAGGCGGACCCATACGCACCGCACCAGCGATGTCGGTTTGGGGCAGCATTCTGTCGAACTGTCCGTGACGCAGCCGCTCTACAGGGGCGGACGCACTGTCGCCACCACCCTGCAGACGGAAAACTTGGTGAGCGCCGGCCGGGCGCAGTTGGTTGGGACGGAACAGCAGGTGTTGTTGGCGGCCGCAACGTCGTTTCTGAATGTGTTGCGCGATCAAGCGCTGGTGGCGCTCAACCGCAACAACGTCCAGGTATTGGAGAAGCAGCTTGAGGCGACGCGCGACAGATTCCAGGTCGGCGAAATCACGCGTACCGATGTCGCCCAGGCGGAAGCCCGCTTGTCGGGCGCTATTTCGCAGCGGGTCCAGGCCGAAGGGACGTTGACATCGGCCAGGGCCGCATATCAATCGGTGGTCGGCAGCATTCCCGGCGAACTCGTGAAGCCACACCCGCTGACGAGCATGCCGGCAACCGAAGACGACGCTTTGTCGCTGGCGGCTGAAAACAGTCCGACGCTCAATCAGGCGAAGTTCACCGAACGCGCCTCCCGTCACGCCGTCCGCTCAACCCTCGGAGCGTTGTATCCCACCGTGGCGCTCAATGGCGATCTGACGAAGGCTGATGACGCCACGGCGCGGGGATCGCGTTCGGCATCGGCTTTCCTTGGCATTTCCGTTTCCGTGCCGCTTTACCAGGCGGGTGGGGCCTATTCGGCGTTGCGGCAAGACCGGCATACCAATAGCCAGCGCCGCATTCAGGTGGAAGAGGCCCTGCGCTCGGTGCGCGAGCAGGTCACGCAGGCTTGGGAGCGCTTGACCACGGCGCAAGCCACCAAGGAAGCGCGCGCGCAACAGGTGCGGGCGGCTTCGATTGCTTTGGAAGGTGTCCGCGAGGAACTCGCCGTCGGCTCGCGCACGACCTTGGATGTCCTTGATTCCGAACAAGAACTGCTGGATGCCCGGGTGGCCTTGGTTGTGGCGGAACGCGACGAGTTCGTCGCGTCGTTTGATCTGGTGTCGGCGATGGGCGGTTTGACCGCCGAGAGCCTGGGTTTGAACGTAGAATTGTATGATCCCGACGCGAACTACCGGCGAGCCCGGGAAACGTGGTTCGGGGCGAGCGTTAACGATTGATTGGTGAAATTACTGAAATATCAGAACATTCTCTTGTTTGTCTCTGGTTTGTGTGGTTTTTCAAGGGTCGCTGCCGTAGGGTGGCGGCAAGGCATGCCGGACATTAAAGGTTGAAGACTTGACTGACGCGGATACCCAGCAAGAACCGACCATGGAGGAGATCCTTGCGTCCATACGCAGGATAATCTCCGAGGATGGCGAGGAAGAGGGCACCGAAGAGGCCATCGTAGAAGGTATGCCCGAACCGGAGGAGGATTTTGACGTCCCCGAGCCGGAACCCGAGCCTGAGCCGGAACCCGAGCCCGAGCCCGAGCCTGAACCGGAACCCGAGCCGGAACCCGAGCCCGAGCCTGAGCCGGAACCCGAGGAGGATATCCTTGATCTGACGATGGAAGCGGTGGCCGAGGAACCGGATGTTCTCGATCTTGATGCTGCGGCTGAAATTCCGGCTCCGTCCGAACCGGAGCCGGAACCCGAGCCAGAACCCCAACCTCAACCGGAGCCGGAACATTTATCGGCGGTGGAGGGACTGGTGTCCGACGTCACGGCGGTGGCGGCTGCATCGGCATTTACCCAATTCGCAGGCGCCGTTACCCAGGCCAAGGGCGTACCCTTGGGCGGAGCGGGAAGGACACTTGAAGAACTGGTGAAAGAGCTTCTGCGGCCGATGTTGAAGGAATGGCTGGATACAAACCTCGAAGCCATCGTCAACCGCGCGGTTGAACAGGAACTCTCCAAGCTTGCAGGTCACGCCGACGGAGACTAGTTTGTCCCGCTGTGTCGGTGTCGAGGCGGCGGCCGTATCCGCGGCCCGTTGCCTGACGCCTCCATTTTGAAATTGCAGACTTTGTGAACAAGCGGAATGGCGGCTTGGATGCCGTACCGCGGGTTACAGAAATAGTGAGGACGAGCGCGATGCTGGAAAAGACCTATCAGCCCCGCGAACTGGAAGCTAAACACTACCGGGAATGGGAAAATTCCGACGCTTTTGCCTGCGGAAATCCCATCGAGACGGGCGCCGAATCGCCCGGCAACGCCTCTCCGTACACCATCGTCATACCGCCGCCCAACGTGACCGGAAGCCTGCATATGGGCCATGCCCTCAACAATACGCTGCAGGACGTTCTCATTCGCGTCCATCGCATGCGGGGCCGGGATGCGCTCTGGCAGCCCGGGATGGATCACGCCGGTATCGCGACGCAAATGGTGGTCGAGCGGCAACTCGACGCCGACGGCGTCAGCCGGCACGATCTCGGCCGCGACAAGTTCATCGAAAAGGTCTGGTCGTGGAAAGAGGAATCGGGCGGCACCATCACCGGACAGTTGCGCCGCCTGGGCGCCAGCTGCGACTGGTCGCGTGAACGCTTCACGATGGACGACGGTCTGTCGGACGCCGTGCGCAAGGTCTTTGTCGAACTCTATAATCAGGATTTGATCTACAAGGACAAGCGGCTGGTAAATTGGGACCCCAAGCTGCACACGGCGATTTCCGACCTCGAAGTCGAGCAGCACGATGTCGACGGTCACCTGTGGCACATCAAATATCCGCTTGAAGGTAAAGACGGCGAATTCGTCACCGTCGCGACGACGCGTCCGGAAACCATGCTGGGCGATACCGCCGTGGCGGTTCACGAGGACGACGAACGCTATACCGACCTGATCGGCAGTTATGCCGTGCTGCCATTGGTCGGCCGGCGCATTCCCATCGTCGCCGATGAATACGCCGACCCGGAACAGGGATCCGGTGCGGTCAAGATCACGCCGGCCCACGACTTCAACGATTTCGAAGTCGGTAAACGGCATGACCTCGAGGTCATCAACGTGCTCGACCGCGACGCCAAAATCCTGGCCGGCGACGAGGCCGGCGATATACCGGAAGCCTACCGCGGCATGGACCGCTACGACGCGCGTAAACAGATCGTGGCGGATCTTGAAGCCCAGGGCCTGGTGGCCGAAATCGAGGACCACAAACACACGGTGCCTTACGGCGACCGGTCGGGGGTCGTCATCGAACCGTGGCTGACGGATCAATGGTATGTCGACGCCGCGACGCTGGCCAAGCCGGCCATCGAAGCCGTCGAACAGGGCAAGACCAAGTTCGTGCCGGAGAACTGGACCAAGACTTACTACGAGTGGATGCGCAACATTCAGCCCTGGTGCGTTTCCCGCCAACTGTGGTGGGGTCATCAGATACCGGCCTGGTACGGCCCCGACGGCGAGCTATTTGTCGCCGAGACCGAAGCCGAAGCTCTGGACAAGGCCCGGGCGCACTTCGGTTCCGACACCGAATTGGTGCGCGACGAGGATGTGCTCGACACCTGGTTCTCCTCGGCGCTGTGGCCGTTTTCGACGCTCGGCTGGCCCGAGGAAACGCCGGAACTGGCGCGCTATTATCCGACCGATGTCCTCATCACGGGCTTCGACATCATCTTTTTCTGGGTTGCTCGTATGATGATGATGGGCATCCATTTCATGAAGGAAGTGCCGTTCCATACCGTCTACATCCACGCCCTGGTGCGTGACGAAAAGGGCCAGAAGATGTCCAAGTCCAAGGGCAACATCATGGACCCCTTGGAATTGATCGAACAATACGGTGCTGACGCCTTGCGCTTTACCCTAAGCGCCATGGCGGCCCAGGGTCGTGACATCCGCCTCGCGCCCGCTCGCGTGGAGGGCTACCGGAACTTCGCCACAAAGCTTTGGAATGCGGCGCGGTTCTGCGAGATGAACGAATGCCGGCCCGTTGCCGACTTCGACCCGGCCACGGCCGAGCACACGGTAAATCGCTGGATCGTTGGCGAGATGGTGCGCCTAACGGCGCGTGTCGACACGGCCCTAGACACCTATCGTTTCAATGAGGCCGCCGGCGCGCTCTATCAGGTGGCTTGGGGCACGTTCTGTGACTGGTACCTCGAGTTCATCAAACCGTTGTTGATGGGCGAAGATGAAGCGGCGAAGACGGAAACCCGCGCCACATGCGCCTGGGCACTGGATCAATTGATCCTGCTACTGCACCCGTTCATGCCGTTTATCAGCGAGGAACTCTGGCAGCACATGGGCGACCGGGCCGATCGACCGCTGATCCGCAGTGCCTGGCCGAATTTGCCGCAGGACCTCGTTGATCAGGAGGCTGACCAGGAGATGGACTGGGTGATCCGTCTGATATCCCAGGTTCGCGCGGTTCGCTCGGAACTGAACGTTCCGGCCGGCTCGAAGATCCCGCTTGTGCTCGACGGCGCGTCGGAGGAGAGCGCCGCCCGTCTGGCTGCCAGCAAGGACTTGATCCTGCGTCTGGCGCGGCTTGAAACGGCGGAACTTGGTGCGGCGGAAGTCAAGGACGGCACGGTTCAGATCGTGCACGATGAGGCCACCCTCGTTCTGCCCTTGGCGGACGTGATTGATCTGGAGCAGGAACGCGGCAGGCTGAACCGCGAGGTCGAGAAAATGGCGTCGGAAATTTCCAAGATCGACAAGAAACTCGCAAACGAGAATTTCATCGCCAAGGCCCCGGCCCACGTCATCGAGGAACAGAAAACCCGGCGCGCCGATGCCGAGGAAACCCGGGACAGGCTGTCGGCGGCACTGGAGCGGTTATAGGATCAAGGCGGGCGGGGATGACAATTTCGGATATTACGCCACCCGGTTGTCCGGCTGAGACGCGCCGTCTTCTTCGTCTTCCTCTTGCGGCAGATCGAGGAAGGCGTCGAGCGATAGCGCGGTCGTATTCTTGACCTCCTTCAGCGTCACTTCGCTTTGGACGTTGTCGACGCTCGGCAGGGATAGAAGTTCGTCGCGCAGGAAGCGCTCATAGCATTGCAGGTCGGTGGCGGAAACGATCAGCTTGTAATCGTGCTCGGCGCCAACCCAATAACATTCGAGAACATCCGGCAGTTCTAGGATACGGTCCTCGAAGGCATCGCGGGCGGCGGGTGTGCGCGCGGTCAGCGTAACGCCGGCCAATACCTTGATGTGACGCTTCAGCTTCGACGCCGACAGCACGGCCCGGTATTCGTCGATCACCCCCAGTTTTTCCAGGCGCTTGACGCGGTGCCAGCAGGGCGCCGCGGAAAGGCCGACAGAGGCGGCCAGCTCACGGTTGGTCATCCGTCCATTGGTTTGAAGGAAATCCAGGATGCGGCGGTCGATTTCGTCAAATTGCGCCATTCTTCACCTTGCCTGCGGGCGTTTCAATTCAGCCGGGGGGTGAACCGGGAATATATTAGTGTAGTGATATATTAGCCTTCTTTGCCATCAGGTGAACACCTTAGATCACGAGCAAGGCTTTATCGTATATCCCTTGGGCAGTTTGGTGTTGCTGTTCCCGCAAGCGGTGTCCAGAAGTTCCTGCTCAAGGTTCTTTGCGCCTGTCAGGTCGGCATCGGGAAACCGGGCCAATTTAATAATGGCATCTTCGAAATCGGCGCCCGACAAGTTAGCGCCGGTGAGATTGGCACGCTTCAATTTTGCCCGCGTAAGATTAGTTTTCGACAAGTTCGCGCCACTCAGGTCAGCGCGGTCCATGTCGGCGCGGCTAAGATCCGCGCCCATCATGTTGGCGTCCGATAGCGTCGTGCGTTCGAAATTCGCACCCTTGAGTTCTGCATCGATCAGACTGACGCCATGCAGGTTGGATCTTTTCAGGTCGGCTCGTCCCAGGTCGATTTTGTCGAGTTTGGCGCCTTGCAGATTGACGTTGTCCATGTCCGCATCGCGCGCATCGGCGCGGGTCAGGTCGGCACCCCGCAGATTGGATTTCTCAAGATCGGCGGCGACCAGATCGGCCGAGATGAGAAGTGCGCCCTGAAGATTGGTCTTTTCCAAATCAGTGCGTCTGAGTTGCGCACCGGTGAGATCGGCGCCGGAGAGATTTGCGCCTTTCAAGTCGGCGTCCCGCAGGTTCGATTTGACCAACTTCGCCTTTTGATACAGTCCTGCCTTTAAGTTGGCCCGACGCAGATCGCACTGCACGCATTCGTTGGTGCTTTTGAATTTATCGAGATCGGCGGGCTTGAATGCCGCGGCGGGGGAGACTGCGAACACTCCCAGTGCAACAAAGGCGGCGTATTTCATATCGGACTCCCGGCAAACAAAATAGCTTCCGCTGAACCTTAGTGCAGCGCCGCGCAGGCATAAAGTAAATGCCGCATCACCGTTAATACTTGGGGATGAAGCCGGCGGATTTCTAGGGTTGGTTGAGATTAACGATAGGATATCGATACACACCGGTCCGATACCGTGGATATAGTGCCGCAGCGCTTGTCTGACAGGGGCGATCCGGGCTACTAATCGAGGGGAAACCTTCCGATATTTGATATTTTCAGGAGCCGGCAAATGCCATCGTATCGTTCGCGCACTACCACTCACGGCCGCAACATGGCCGCCGCCAGATCGCTCTGGCGCGCAACCGGCACCAAAGACGGCGATTTTGACAAACCGATCATCGCCATCGCCAATTCCTTTACTCAGTTCGTGCCGGGCCATGTTCACCTGAAGGACCTCGGACAATTGGTGGCGCGGGAAATCGAAAAAGTTGGTGGCGTGGCCAAGGAATTCAACACCATCGCGGTCGACGACGGCATCGCCATGGGCCATGACGGCATGCTGTATTCCCTGCCGTCGCGGGAACTGATCGCCGATGCCTGCGAGTACATGGTCAACGCCCACTGCGCCGACGCCATGGTCTGCATTTCCAATTGCGACAAGATCACGCCGGGCATGTTGATGGCCGCCATGCGGCTTAATATTCCGACAATTTTCGTCACCGGCGGACCGATGGAAGCCGGCGCCGCCAAGGTCGGTGGAACCGAGCAGGTCTTCGACCTCGCCCGCACGCTGATCGACGCCGCCGACACCAAGGTATCGGACGAGGACGTCCTGACGCTTGAGGAAGAGTCCTGCCCGACCTGCGGATCGTGTTCCGGCATGTTCACCGCCAATTCGATGAACTGCCTGGTCGAGGCCATCGGTCTGGCTCTGCCGGGTAACGGCAGCATGTTGGCGACGCACGCCGACCGCAAGGAACTGTTCCTTGAGGCGGCGCGCACTATCGTGGAGATGACGCGGCGCTACTATGAAATGGACGACGAAAGCGTGTTGCCGCGCTCGATCGCCAACTTCAACGGTTTCGAGAACGCCATGACCTGCGACATCGCCATGGGCGGATCGACCAACACCGTCCTGCACCTTCTGGCGGCGGCGAACGAAGGCGACATCGAATTCACCATGAGTGACATCGACCGCTTGTCCCGCCGTGTGCCCCACCTCTGCAAGGTATCGCCCAGCGCCCCCGACGTTCACATGGAGGATGTCCACCGCGCAGGCGGCATCCACGCCATCCTGGGCGTGCTCGAAACCCAGGGCCTCCTGCACACCGACAATCCTACCGTACACGCGCCGACGATCGGCGAATCGATCGAACAATGGGACATCAGCCGCAATCCCTCCGATGCCGTGAAACAGTTTTTCATGGCGGCGCCGGGCCGCGTGCGCTCATCGACCGCCTTTAGCCAGGACAAACGCTGGGAACTCGATCTTGACCGCGAAAGCGGAGTCGTTCGCAACTTCGAAAACGCCCACATGAAAGACGGCGGCCTCGCCGTGCTCTACGGCAATATCGCCACAGACGGTTGCATCGTGAAGACGGCGGGCGTGCCTCAGGAAATTCTCAAGTTTTCAGGCCCCGCGCGTATTTTCGAGAGCCAGGACGCGGCTTGCGCCGGCATCCTCGGCGGTGAAGTGGAGGAGGGCGATGTCGTCGTCATCCGCTACGAAGGTCCCAAGGGCGGCCCCGGCATGCAGGAAATGCTCTATCCGACGAGTTACCTCAAGAGCACAGGCATCGACAAAGGCACCGCGCTGGTGACCGACGGCCGTTTCTCAGGCGCCACCGCCGGTCTTTGCCTTGGTCACATCTCACCCGAAGCCGCCGAAGGCGGCGCCATCGGTCTGGTCGAGAACGGCGACATCATCCAGATCGATATTCCGGCACGCGGTTTCAGCGTCGACCTGACGGATGAGGAATTGGCGGAACGGCGTGAAAAGATGGAAGCGCTCGGGCCCCAGGCCTGGACGCCGAGGGGCCGCAACCGGGTGGTCTCAGGCGCGCTCCGGGCTTATGCCGCGCTGACGACCAGCGCGGCGCGCGGCGCCGTGCGTGACGTCAGCCAAACGGAGCGGTAAACTCGGTTGGGTGATCTTGAAGGGCCGGTCCGCATGCCTTTGGCGTTCTTAGGCAAAGTCAGCAATCTCCGCCCGCCGTTCCTGCGGAGCGACGCGGCGGACGCCGCCGTTGTGGCGGAACCCATCACCCGGGTACGGGTACGGCCGAAGATTGCTTATGCTTTCGCCGGAGACGCTATCGCTCTGAGCGACAGCCCAAGCGACCTGGCCAAGCTGGGTAAGAAAGCGATTGCCGATTTCGGTTTCTGCATCGATGTGCTCAACGAGGGCGAGACCACCATCACGGTGACTGAAGTCGGACTGGCCGGCTGGTTCGAAACACCGCAGGTCGCGGTGCACGAACCCCTGCTGCACGACAACAAGCCCTGGCCCCGTGTCCTCAGGCCCGGCGACAATGTCGTCGCCCATCTCGCCACCAGTCTCAAAACCCATCCCATCCTGAAATCGCTCAAACGGGCCTACATCCGCACCAGCGATGATCTCGTTTGCTACGGCCCCGGCGGCGCCGCCATGCGCTTCTACATCAAGCAGGCGCGTTCCTGATTACTTCTCGCGGCCAGCGGGCTTGAACGTCCGAAAACTCATCAGACCGACGATGCCGGCGAAAAACATGAAGGCGGCGGCTGTTGTGATGGCATCATGGAATCCGCCGGCAAAGGCTTGGCGGACCAGTTCGCGAAAGGTTTCCGTTTGCGGCCCTGTCAGTCCATCGGGCGGGGTGATGGCGCCGAGGCGCTGAACCTGGGCGGCAATGGCGGCGTTCTGATCGGCGTCGAGGCCAAGTGGCCCGAGCAGAGAACCCAGATGGCTCGCGAACCCCGAAGACAGCACGACGCCCAATATCGCGATGGAAATCAGGCCGGCGACGCGGGCCACGGTGTTGTTGACCGCCGAAGCCAGCCCGCTGCGCCCTTCGCCTGCGGCGTTCATCGCCACCGTCGTAATCGGCGTGACGAAAAAGCCCAAGCCGATTGACATGACGATGACGGCGGGCAGAACGTCCTCCAGGAACCCTCCGTTAGGCGGCGCTTGCGCCAACGCATAGAGCGCTGCAGCGACAACGAACGGTGCCACGGCCAGCGGGGTGCCCGCGCCAATGCGGTCCATCAACCGCCCGACCGGGCGTGAGAGAACGATGATGGCGGCGGAGATCGGCAATCCCGCAGCGCCCGCCTGTAGGGCGCTGAAGCCGAAAACCTGGATATAGAAAAACGGCATGAGAAACATGGCGCCCTGAAACCCGGAGAAGAATAGGAAAGTCTGCAAATTTGCCGTCACGAACTCGGCTCGCCGGAACATCCATAGCGGCAACATCGGTTCCCGGCTTTTCGCTTCGACGATGAGGGTAAGCGGCAGCAGAAAGGCGGCGGCGGCCAGGGACGCCACCACCAGGTCGTCGCCGAACCCCCTGCGCGCGCCCTCCAGGAGACCGAATACCAGCGTGCCCAAGCTGCCTGTCATGCCGAGGATACCGGGTATGTCCAGACGGCCGGACCCCGGCGGATCGTAAGGCGGTCTCGGCACGCCGCGCAACACGACCACGGCGGCGGCGCAGAGCGGAATGTTGATCAGGAAGATCCAATGCCAGGACAGTAGATCGACCGCCGCCCCGCCGAGCAACGGACCGAGCGGCAGCATCAGCGAGCTGATCGCCGCCCAGGTGCCGACGGCCCGGCCACGGCGCTCAGGCGGGAAGCAGGCGTTCAGAAGCGCCAGGCTGGAGGGCACCGTGAAGGCGGCGGAGACGCCTTGGACCGCGCGGGCGGCAATCAGCATGGCGCTGGAGGTCGAAAGCGCGCAGAGCAGCGAAGATGCCGCGAAAGCATAGATGCCGTAGCGCAATATCCGGCGGCGGCCGAAGCGGTCGCCCAGGGCGCCGCCCATCATCATCAAGGAGGCGATGAACAGCAGATAGATCTCGGCGACCCAGAGGGCGCTCGCGGCATCCATGCCAAGCTCGATCTGAATGACCGGCAACGCCGTGTTGACCGCCATCATGTCGGCGAACCCCATGCCGCTGACGATTGCCGTGCTGATCAGGACATGCTTTTCCTGTCGTGCGGTCAGAGGAGCGGGTGCCGGAGTGGTCATCAGGTGTTATTACCTCGGAGAAACCGTCAAACTGGAAGACCGCCAATATGATGACTAATCTGGGTCCGGCGGCAAAAGTTTCAAAACGAATGGAAGAAGTGGCGACAGCATGACCGATGAAATGGAAGAAGGCGATACGGATCAACAACTGCGGCCCGAGGAACTGGCGGCGGTCGACCGCGCGCGTGAATTCGCCGCCGAAGTCGTGGCCCCGAACGCGGCGTCCTGGGAACGCGAGCGCCGGTATCCACGTGAGGCGTTCGCGGCGGCGGGAAAAGCGGGTCTTTGCGCTCTATTGGTAGATCCATCCAAAGGGGGATTGGGTTTTGGCGCGGTCGCCATGGCGCATGTGATGGAGGAACTGGCGGCGGCGGACTTCGTCTTCACCTTTTCCCTGACCGTCCACAATAACCTGGCAGGCAATATCGCCAGAAACGGCACTCCGGAGCAGTGTGAAAAATACCTGCCGCCTATGATGGCCGGTGAACGGCTGGGCGCCTTCCTGCTGACGGAAGAAAAGGGTGGAAGTGACGCGGCGGCTATCGAGTGCGCCGCCCGCCGGGACGGCGACGGCTGGATCTTGAACGGCGCCAAAGCCTGGGTGTCCAATGCGGCCAGCGCCGATGTTCTGAGCGTCTACGCCCAAACCGACCCGGCGTTGGGCTGGCGCGGCATCGCTTGCTTCCTAATTGACGCCGATACGCCTGGAGTAGAGCGTGACGAACCCTACGCTATCCTCGGCGGCCATGCGCTCGGCACCGGTGGCTTCCGCTTCGACGACTGCCGCGTCGGCGACGACGCTGTCCTGCTGCCGGGCGAGCGCGCCTTCAAAGCCGCCATGGGCGGTATCGACATAGCTCGTATCAATGTGGCGGCGATGTGCGCCGGCATGCTGCGCGACGGTCTCGATACGGCGGTTACCGCGACGGCGCAAAAAACCGCGTTCGGCCAGAAATTGTCCGACATGCAGGGCCTTCAGTGGCAATTGGCCGATGTTGCCACCGATGCCCATGCGGCCCGGCTGATGGCTTTCGATGCGGCGGCCATCCTGGGGCGCTGCGGCGATGCGACGTTGGCCGCGGCGCACGCCAAAAAGTTCGCCACCCGCGTCGCTCTCACTGGATTGAGCCAGTGCATGCAGGCGTTGGGCGCCGACGGCCTGCGCCAGGACACGGCCCTGCCGCGGCATCTGGCGGCGGCCAAGATCGCGCAGTACATCGACGGCACCACCGAAATTCAGAACGTCGTCATTGCCCGCCAACTGTGGCGGGACGCGGTTTAGGCCTCGGCCGGGTGGCCTAAATCGGCGGTCAGGAAATGTGCGACCAGCGCCGAAATCAAACCCGCCACCGGACCGGGCCAGGGAACGGCAGCCGAGGTTTCCGCCTGAATTGCCAACGTCAGAAATATCGAAAGCGCGCTGTATACCGCAATCAAGCCGGTCAGCGCCCACCGCGTCCAGGCCAGGCCGTCACGGAACGGCCGCCACAGCAGAATGGCGACGGCAATGCCGGCGATCAGCATGCCGGCGCCGGCAGCCCGGTAGAGCGTGTTGATGACCAGCCACTGGTTTGCCGGTAGCGCATCGGGCGCGACGCCGAGAATTTCGGCGTGATAGGGCATAAGCTCTCCGGCGAAATAGTACCGGAAGCCGAAACCAAGCAGGACCAGTGCATTTAAAAGGTACAAGCCGAAAGCGAATTTAAGTTTGGTCGTCATGTTCAATCCCCCCGATCAATTTGACGAACGAACAGTATCATTTGCCGCATGTTTATGCTGGTTCGACCGGTTACCTTAATTCTGCATTTCCGATACGTAGGCGAAGGGATTTCGAGCCAGTATCAGTGCGTTCATTTTCTCCATGAAAGGCGCGAATTCTTTTCCCAGGTAATGAAACATGGGGGCCGCCAGCACCGTTTTTTTGCTTTTCGGGGCGCACGTTCAGCGTGCCGTTGTCGATCAATTGACGAACGGAGATGTCGGCAGCGAGAAATCCGGACAGTTTTCCCTCGTTGTAGGCTTCGAACAAACCGGCCGCGTCATGAAAGCGACGGCCGGTTTTGTTTTTCATGTAGTCCTCCTGCCAGATCACGCCCATGGTGTAGCCGATGGGCATGCCGGGTTTTTCGCCGCCATTCGGATGACGCCAAAGGGAAAATGTAAGGGAATAAAGTGGGGTCGAGGAACGGACGAATTTGCGGTAGTAAGTGGCTTCGGCCTTCTCCAGGCGCATCACTTCTCCGTCTACCCGTTTGGCATTGAAATAATGAATGCCCCGGCGGCCGGGCAGGGCGACGAACTGAACCGGGCAATCCAATTCACCGTAAAGCTCTTTCATTGTTCTGGCGACGATGGGCGAGAGGATGCCCTTGGCAATGGTAGCAATCGACTTGGGGCATTCGGGTACATTCTGGTTATCCGCTGAAGCCGTCAGCACGCTCACGAGAAGCACCGCGCCGGCGATGCGAAAGACAAAACTTTTGGTCATAAGCTCAACTTGTAAACCACGGCAAACGGAGCCGAGGCGTAGACCCTTTCCTTAGGAATGGTAACAATTAGAGGAATACGCACCCAAGCAACTGGCACATACGGGTCGCATTTCATCATCTGAAACCTAGCTGTTGAACGTGTCCGGTTGATGTCCGTCAAAAAGAAAATTGTTTCCGGCAAGTAACTTTCCCTGGCCTAGTTTTCGAGTTCGTCTTTCGCCTGCCGGATTAGATCCTGCAGTCCCTGATCGGCCGCTTCCTGGGGTTTGTGGACACCGAGGTAATGTTCGAAAAGCGTGATGAAGTCCTCGACCATCGTGTTGGGATCCTTGGGCAGTTGGGTCGAGCGAAAAAACGCGAAAGCGGAAAAATTGGCCGCTGCATGACGCAGACCGGCGGCAATATCCTGATCGGAATCGCCGCTCTCGAGCCGACGATTGGCAAGGTCGATGATCTGGTTGGCGATTTGTACGCCGATCGATTCCTGGGGTTCGTCTGAAGTCATGGCATCGCCTTTTCAGATTTCAGGATGAACTATACCCGTTTTAGACAGTCAGCTTTAATAATACCGCTATCATTTTGTTAACCATTATTCTCCACGTTACGAAACGGAACTGAGTTTCAACGCTTATTACCGTGCATGGAGGTCACCATGGAAACGGAAGATCACCCCAATATGTATCTCGTCCGCAAGGACGGCGTTCGGTTCAGCGTTGTCGTCATCGAGAGTGACAAGATCGAGGAGCATCTCCTCAACCTCAGTCGGACAGCGCCACAGGCAAAGTGGGGTATCGAACCGCGCTTTCCTGTTTGCGGCGCGGACTGAAAAGTCTGAATTCGGCGCAGGTTATGCGCCGCCTGACAATATTTTTTGGGCTGCCCCTGCTTTTGCTCACTTTCCGGGAGCCGTCAGCCCAGGCCTTGGACCCCCACCATCTCTATGAGGAGAAATGTTCGGGATGCCACGCGCAGCATGCCGGGAAATTTGTGCGCGATAGGCTGAAACGCCAAGGCGGCAGGATCGTCTCGGACAACACCGGCCGCGACCTGCTCCGGTTCCTGGCAGGCGGACATGGTAAATTGGAGGCCCGGGGCGTCGATGTGTTGATCGCGCACTTCACGAACATCCTTACCTCGGGACCGATTTTCCGCGACCGCTGCCTGATTTGTCATGATCGGGCAGTTGATCTGGCGCGGCATAGGCTTGTTTTGAGGAACGGCGTTTTGCTTGGGCGCTATACCGGCCACAGGATTGACGATTTTTTGAATCATCACGGCAGGCTCGAAGGCGATGAAATCCCGAAAACCTTGGACATGTTGAGGCGCCAGTTGGAACCCGTTTCGCCGGATTGAAATGGGCCGCCTCCAGCTTGGAACGGCGGGTATTATGAGGGTTCAGAAATCTCGCACCAGACCGGCGTGTGGTCGGAGGCTTTCTCCTTGGCCCGGGGACGGCTGTCGATTTGGCTGTCCTGCAAGCGGTCGGCGGCTTTCGGCGAGAGCAGCAGGTGATCGATTCTAAGGCCATGGTCTTTCGGCCAGGCGCCGCGTTGATAGTCCCAATAGGAATAACTCACTTCGGCGCCGTGAATGGCCCGCCAGGCATCCGTTAGTCCGAGATAAACCAGTTCTCGGTATAGCGCCCGGGATTCGGGGCGGCACAGCGCGTCGTCGGCGAAGCCCTTGGGATCCCAGCAGTCGTCGTCAGTGGGACAGACGTTGTAATCGCCCCCGAAAACGAAGGTTTCCTCCAACTCCAGCAAGGTCTTGGCGCGGTTAGTGAGGTGGCGCATCCAGTCGAGCTTGTAGTCGAACTTCTCGCCGGGTGTGGGATTGCCGTTGGGCAGGTAAATGGAGGCGACCCGCGTCGTTCCGATGGTGGCTTCGATGTAGCGTGCCTGCTCGTCCGCTTCATTACCGGGCAATCCGCGCTGCACGTCCTCGATAGGGCGATTGGAGAGGATGGCGACGCCGTTGTAGGTTTTCTGGCCGAGCATGGCAACGTTGTAGCCGGCATCGCCGATCTCGAGCTCGGGGAACTTGTCTTCGGTGAGCTTCAGTTCCTGTAACAACAGGACGTCCGGCGCTTCCTCGCGCAGGTAGGCGAGGACGTGTTCAAGCCGGACTTTGAGGGAATTGACGTTCCAGGTCGCAATCTTCATGAAGAAGGTTATACGGCGAAACTGGACCCGCAGCTACAGGAGGATGAGGCGTTCGGGTTCTTGATCGAAAAGGCCGACCCGATGAGATCCTCGACAAAGTCGATTTCGGAACCCTGGAGGAAGCCCAGCGACATCGAATCGATGGCCACCCGGGCGCCGTCGCGTTCGATAATTGTATCGTCGTCGGTGAGGCTCTCGTCGAAGGAAAAGCCGTACTGGAAACCGGCGCAACCGCCGCCGCTGACGGCGACGCGCACAGCGGTATCGGCGCTGGCTTCCTGCTCAAGCAGGAAATTGATGCGCTTAGCCGCGGATTCGCTGATGGTAACCTGTCCGCCGGCTTGCGGCGGGGTATCTACAGCGGCTTCCGGCGTGTTTATTTCTGTCGACATTGAAGGCTTTCCTAAAAACCAATCTGCGCAGTCGGGTAATGCCCCTCCTTATGTAGGAAACCTGCCCCGTTTGTCAATCTTTGCGCCGTCGGAATTATTCGCCAAAGCACCTTGGGGTCACTTGAAAGCGTGCAGTCCAGGGAGTACTTTCCGCGCCATGAACCGCCGCGAAATCTTTGTCCCGCCGCCGCCGGCCGTATTCGCCTGTACGCCCGAATTGAGCCGTGGACGCTATCATTCGGAGCCGGAGAGCGCGACGCGCACGGCGTTCCAGCGGGACCGGGACAGGATCATCCACTGCGCCGCCTTCCGCCGCCTGAAGCAGAAAACCCAGGTTTTCGTGGCCCACGAAGGCGACAACTACCGCACCCGTCTGACCCATTCGCTGGAGGTTTCCCAAATCGCCCGCTCACTCGCCCGGGTTTTCGGGCTGGACGAGGATCTGGCGGAAGCTCTGGCGCTGGCCCACGACCTCGGACATCCGCCGTTCGGACACGCCGGTGAGGACGCCCTGGACGCGGCAATGGCGCCGTTCGGCGGCTTCGACCATAACGCCCAGACCCTGAAAGTGCTGACCAAGCTTGAGCAGCGTTACGCTGAATTCGACGGCCTCAACCTGACCTGGGAGGTGCTGGAAGGCATTGTGAAGCACAACGGGCCGTTGTCGGGGCCGAATTCCCGCGATCCCGGCGCACCGCTGCCTGCGCCGCTGGAGGAATACATCTTCAGATTCTAGCTTTCGAAATATGAGCGAAATGGCCTATAATTTAGAT
>CAYOAD010000075.1:0-522 GCA_964401845.1 uncultured Rhodospirillaceae bacterium
GCCGGTTTCAAATCCGGCGACGGCGACGGCCACTGCCTGCAAAACCGTTCGGACACGGAGGCGCGCATCCTCGAAGTGGGCACCCGGCCACTTGAAGACACCGCGCATTATCCGGATATCGATCTGGTGGCGCACGTTAAAGGCGCCGACGCCGTTTTTACCAATCGCGAGGGTACGCCCTATCCGGCCAGTGGACGAGGCGGCCCGGAACAGGAATAGACCGACTACAGCTGCAGGACCGGCTTAGAAATATGCCGCCAGGTTGGCCCGCACGCGCTCAAGCACGGGGGTGCCGTCCGCCGTGGCTTCGAACGACTGGCCGGTGGCGGTTTCAAAGAGCCGGATATAGCGGCCGCTGAATTCGACCAGCGTATCTTCGGGAATTTCCGGAATGGGATCTTTGTAGGGATCGCAGCGCTCGGCCACCCAGAGGCGGAGGAATTCCTTGTCGAGGCCGTCGGGATTTTCGCCTGCCGCCAGTTTGGCGTCGTAGCTTTCGGCCAGCCAGAAGCGGCTCGAATC
>CAYOAD010000075.1:532-16813 GCA_964401845.1 uncultured Rhodospirillaceae bacterium
GTCGGCGAGACAGACCTCGCCGTTGCCGTCGAGACCGAATTCGAACTTGGTGTCGACCAAAATGAGGCCGCGCTCGGCCGCCAGTTCCCGGCCGCGGGCAAACACGGCCAGCGATTTCTCCGCCAATTCATCCCAGCGCGCCTGGCTCAGCAGGGCCTGCTCGACGATCTCCGCCGGGGTGATGGGGGCGTCGTGCTCGCCTTGCGCCGCCTTGGTGGTGGGGGTCAGGATGGTCTCCGGCAGCTTCTGGTTCTTGACCAGGCCGTCGGGAAAGGTGACGCCGTACATCTCGCGGGCGCCGCCTTCGTACATCGGCCAGATCGAGGTGTTGGTCGAGCCCGTCATGTAATCCCGCACCACCATTTCGACCGGCAGCATGTCAAGGTTCTTGCAGACCAGGACGTTGGGGTCGGGATATTCGATGACGTGGTTGGCGCAGATGTCCTTCGTCGCTTCGAACCAGTAGCGTGCCGTCTGGGTCAGCACCTCGCCCTTGAACGGCACGGCGGCCAGGTTTTGGTCGAAGGCGCTTTGCCGGTCGGTCGCGACGATGATCATGCGTCCGTCGTCCAGCCGGTAGGTATCGCGCACCTTGCCTTTGTAATGATTGGGCAGCTCGGGGATGGTCGCGTCGGTCAAAACGTTGGCGATCTGGCGCCGGATAATGTCTGGGTCGGTCATGGATCTCGAATTGGAATTTGTGAAGGGAAGAAGGACTTATAAGTGATTTCATTAAATGGGGACAGGTACACTTTTTCAGAAAAGCGTACCTGTCCCCATTTAATGAGTGACGTTACTCCGCCGCGCTGGCGCTGGCCGTGGGATTGCGGAAGGCTTCCAGCAGCTCGGCCTGGCGCGCCTTTGCCTCTTCGACGTTCTTCGCCTTGACGTGGCCGAAGCCCCGGATCTCATCCGGGATGGCGGCGATGCGGACGGCGATGCCGTGGTTTTCGGTATCGAGGCCGGCCAGGAGTTCGGCGATCACGGTCTCATATTCACCGATCAAGGCCCGTTCCATTCTGCGCTCTGAGGTCCTGCCGAAGATGTCGAGAGCGCCGCCGCGCAAGCCTTTAAGGCCGGCCAGCAGTTTGAAGGCGGACATCATCCAGGGGCCATACTCCTTCTTCTCGATCTGGCCGGTCTCGGGATTGGGCCGCGTCATGAGCGGCGGGGCGAGGTGGAAGCGGAGCTGGTAGTCACCCTCGAACTGGGTGCGGATCTTCTCCATGAAAGCGGGATCGCTGTAAAGTCGCGCGACTTCGTACTCGTCCTTGATGGCCAGCAGTTTGAAATAATAGCGTGCGACGGTTTCGGCCAGACCCGTCAGTCCTTTGCCCTTTTCCTGTTCCACTGCCGCGACGTTGGCCACGAACGAACGGTAGCGCTCGGCATAGGCGGCATCCTGATAGGCGGTCAATTCGTCGGCGCGGCGGGCGACCAGGTCATCCAGCGTCGGGGCGACGGGCAGTTCCTCGACCGGCGGCAAGGTCGGGGCCGCGGCTTCCTCGACGGCTTTGATGTCATAGGCCGCGGTGCGTCCCCAGCGGAAGGTGTCGAGACTGGTTTCGACCGCGACGCCGTTAAGCTCAATGGCCTTCTCGATGGCCTCGCCCGACAGCGGCAGCATGCCGCGCTGGTAGGCATAACCCAGGACAAACAGGTTGGTGGCGATGGAATCGCCGATCAAAGCGGTCGCCAGCTTGGTGGCGTCGACAAAATCGGTGAGGTTGCCCCCCGTTTGCTCGGTGATCAGGTCTTTGAGCTGGTCGCCGTCGAACTGCGCGCTGTTGTCCAGCGTGAAGCCGGCGGTCGGCGTCTCGTGGCTGTTGATGACGGCGCGCGTGCCGCCTTTCTGCATCTTGGCCAGGGCGTCGAAGCTGGCCGCCACCACCATGTCGCAGCCCAGCACGGCGTCGGCCGAGCCGGCGCCCAGGCGGACGGCGTGGATGTCTTCGGGCTCGTCCGAAATGCGTACGTGGGTGATAACCGCGCCGCCTTTCTGCGCCAGGCCCGTCATGTCGAGCACGGAGCAGCCCTTGCCTTCGAGATGTGCCGCCATGCCCAAGAGGGCGCCGACGGTAACCACGCCGGTGCCGCCGACGCCGGTAACCAGCATGTTGTATGGCTCGGCCGAGGTGGGCCGTTCGGGGTCGGGCAGGTCGGCCATGGGTCCGGCGCCGCTGGCGGCAGCCGTCTGTGGTTTCGGCTTGCGCACGTTGCCGCCGTGCACCGTCACGAAGCTGGGGCAGAAGCCTTCGACGCAGGAATAATCCTTGTTGCAGGAGGATTGGTTGATCACGCGTTTGCGGCCGAACTCGGTCTCCAGCGGTTCGATCGAGAGGCAGTTGGCCTTGACCGAGCAATCGCCACAGCCCTCGCAGACCGCATCGTTGATGAAGGCGCGCTTTGCCGGATCGGGAAACTTGCCGCGCTTGCGGCGGCGGCGTTTTTCGGCGGCGCAGGTCTGGTCGTAGATCATCACCGTGGTGCCCGGCGTGTCGCGCAGTTCGCGTTGGATGACGTCGAGTTTCTTGCGGTGGTGGATGGTGATGCCAGGCGGCAGGTGCATGCCGGCCGGGTACTTGTGGGGTTCGTCCGTGACGATAACGATCTTCTTGACGCCCTCGCCGTAGACCTGCCAGGCGATTTCGGGCACCGTGATGTCGCCGTCGTGGGGCTGGCCGCCGGTCATGGCGACGGCGTCGTTGAACAGGATCTTGTAGGTAATGTTGCTCTTGGCCGCGACCGAGGCGCGGATTGCCATGTAGCCGGAGTGGTAATAGGTGCCGTCGCCGAGGTTCTGGAACATGTGCTTGGTCGACATGAACGGCGCCATGCCGATCCACGGCGTGCCCTCCGCTCCCATGTGGGTCGAGGTCAGCGTATTGCGGTTCATCCAGACCGCCATGTAGTGGCAGCCGATGCCGGCCATGGCGAAACTGCCGTCGGGCACCTTGGTCGAGGTGTTGTGCGGGCAGCCCGAGCAGAAGTAGGGCAGGCGGGCGACCTTGGCCTGTTCGGCGCTGAGCGAGCGTTCCTTGTTCTCCAGGAAAGCCAGGCGTTCGGCGATTTCCGGACTGGTGTGGAAGTTGGCGATGCGGTCGGCAATGACACGGGCGATGCGGGCGGGTGACAATTCACCGTTGGCCGGCAGGATCCAGTTGTTTTCCAGATCGAACTTGCCGATAACGCGGGGCCGGACGGATTCTTTCCAGTTGTAAAGTTGTTCTTTCAGTTGATTTTCGATGAAGGCGCGTTTTTCCTCCACCACCAGCACTTCCTCGAGGCCCTCGGCGAAGTTGCGGGCGCCCTCGCGCTCAAGCGGCCAGCTCATGCCGACCTTGTAAACGCGAAGGCCGATTTCCTTGGCCTTGTTGTCGTCGATGCCGAGGTCCAGCAGCGCCTGGCGCACGTCGCCGTAGGCCTTGCCCGTCGCCATGATGCCGAAGCGCGGTTTGGGGCTGTCGATCACGATGCGATCGAGTTTATTGGCCCGCGCGAAGGCCAACACGGCATAGAGTTTGTGTTCCTGGAGGCGTTTTTCCTGTTCCAGCGGATGATCGGGCCAGCGGATGCCGAGGCCGCCTTCGGGCATGGCGAAATCATCCGGCGTGATGATTTTCAAGCGTTCGGGATCAATCGAAACGGAGACCGAACTTTCCACCGTTTCCGTGATCGTCTTGAAGGCGACCCAGCAACTTGAGTAACGCGACATGGCGAAGCCCAGCAGGCCGAGGTCAAGATATTCCTGAATGCTGGCCGGGTTGAGCACCGGAATCATGGCCGACATGAAAGCGTGTTCGCTCTGGTGCGCAATGGTCGAGGATTTGGCGCCGTGATCGTCGCCGGCCAAGGCCAGGACGCCGCCATGCGGCGAGGTGCCGGCCGAGTTGGCGTGCTTGAAGACGTCGCCGCAGCGGTCGACGCCGGGTCCCTTGCCGTACCAGATGCCGAAGACGCCGTCATACTCGGCCCCGGGGAACAAGCCGATTTGCTGGGAGCCCCAGATCGCCGAGGCCGCCAGGTCCTCGTTGACGCCGGGTTGGAATTTGATGTCGTTGCGGTCGAGGAAGGGCTGAGCGCGCCACAGGGCCTGATCGTAGCCGCCGAGCGGTGACCCGCGATAACCGGAAATGAACCCGCCCGTCTTCAGGCCGGCGGCCATGTCCCGTTGTTTTTGCATGATCGGAAGACGCACAAGGGCCTGAACGCCGTTGACGAAAACCCGGCCCTTTTCAAGAGTGTACTTGTCGTCGAGGGATACGGCGGCCAACGACATTATCCTCACTCCCATATGTTGGATGACGGCATCGTTAAATAGGTAACCTATGCTGACCTATTTTGCAATCAGGTGGTCGTTCAATCCTACGTGAAAAGAACTAGGGCCGCACCGTCAATCGTCCACGCTGAGGTCGTCCAGACCGTACTCGCGGACCTTGCGATAGAGGGTTGAGCGGCCGATGCCCAACTGCCGGGCGGCTTCCGACATCTGCCCGCTGCAGCGTTCGAGGCCCAGGCGAATGGCCTCCTTTTCGACCTCCTTGAGGGACACGCTGCGGCCGTCATCGGCCTCCGTCAGGATCGCACCGGAGGCCAGTTGTTCGGTGCTCGCCTCACCGGTATCGGGTGTCGGGATCATGCCCTGGGCCTGGGCGATCTGCGGGAAATCGTTGATCGTCAGGATTTCACCGTCGCACAGCACAACCGCCCGGAAAATAGTGTTTTCGATTTGCCTTACATTGCCCGGCCATTCGTAGTTCATCAGCATCTCCAGGGCGTCGTCTTCGATGCTGCGGACGGTTTTGTCCTCCGATGCCGAATAGGTGGAAATAAACCGTTCGACCAGGGCCGGCACATCCTCGTTGCGGTGGCGCAACGGCGGAATGTGGATGGGGAAGACGTTCAGGCGGTAGTAGAGGTCTTCGCGGAAGGAACCCTCCGCCACCAGATTGGCGAGGTCCCGGTTAGTCGCCGAAATCACCCGGACGTCGACTTTGACGGTCTTTTTGGAACCGATCGGATCGACCTCGCCCTCCTGCAGGACGCGAAGCAACTTGACCTGAAGGTCGGATCGCAGTTCACCGATTTCGTCAAGGAACAACGTGCCGCCGTCGGCCTCCTGGAATTTTCCCATATGACGTTGATCGGCCCCGGTGAACGCACCTTTTTCGTGACCGAACAATATGCTCTCGACCAGGTTCTCCGGGATGGCGCCGCAATTCACGGTGACGAACGCCCGGCCGGCGCGGTCGCCGACCCCCTGGATGGCGCGGGCAATGAGTTCCTTACCGACCCCGCTCTCGCCTTCGACAAGGATGGGAATATTGGAATCGGCCGCCCGCTGCGCCAAATCGAGGGCGCGGCGCATGGCGGGGCCGCGGCCGATAATATCCTCGAAACTCAGCGTGCCGTCGGCGCGCCGGGTCAGACGCGAGACCTCTCCGCTCAAGGCCGAAATCTTCAAGACGTTTTCGATCGATACCTGCATGCGTTCGGGGCTTGCCGGTTTGACGACGAAATCGACGGCGCCCGCACGCATGACCCGAACCACCGTTTCGACGCCGCCCTTCATTGTCAGCACGATGATCGGCAACGTCGGCCGCGTGGGGTGAACCCGCTCCAACACCTCGAAGCCGTCGATTTCCGGCATCACCAGATCCAGCACCACGAGGTCGATGGGTTCCGGTTCCGGACCCATCAGGATATCCAGAGCTTCATTGCCGCCGTGGGCCGTCAGCACACGGTAGCCCAGCGTCTCCACCACCGTTTTCAGGTAGCGAAGCTGGGCCGGGTCGTCCTCGACAATGAGGATGGTTTGCGCCATGGAGGAACCTCATAATGGGGGTACTTGTCATGAAATTATGTGCCACCATAAACCAATTTCCTTGATTGTGTCATTCCGAAACACATGGATAACGCCATCATTCATTAATTCTTGTCCCAAAACGAACCCGTACAACCGGTTCCACGGCTGATTTACGGAAATCGGGGATGATTTATTTTTGACCAGGGACTATTGTTGCGCCGCCTGACTAGACACCCGCATAGTCACTTTTCATATTCGGGGATGGAGTTCGCCACCCAATGACGATCCTGGTTACCGGGGCTGCCGGATTCATCGGCTCCCACGTTTGTATTAAGCTTTTGGAGCGAGGTGAAACCGTTCTCGGCGTCGACAATCTCAACGACTACTACGATGTGACGCTCAAGGAAGCGCGGCTTGGACGGATCAAGGATCATCCGAATTTTCGTTTCGCCAAAATCAATATCGCCGACCGGGAGGGGTTGTCGCAGGCCATCTCGGATGCTGGCGGTATTCGCCGGGCGGTTCATCTTGCGGCCCAGGCCGGCGTGCGTTATTCGCTGGTCAATCCTTTCGCCTATGTCGAAACCAATGTCATGGGGCATACGGTCATTCTCGAGGCATGCCGCCATGCACCTGATTTCGAACACCTCGTTTACGCCAGTTCAAGTTCAGTTTACGGCGGCAACAAGGACCTGCCGTTCTCGGTCGACGACCGCGTCGACAATCCCGTTTCAATGTACGCGGCGACCAAGAAATCCGATGAACTGATCAGCCACAGTTACAGCCACTTGTTCCGCGTGCCGGCAACGGGTCTTCGCTTCTTTACTGTTTATGGCCCCTGGGGTCGTCCCGACATGGCGCTGTGGATTTTCACCAAGGCGATTTATACCGGCGAGCCGGTCCCGATCTTCAACAACGGCGACATGCGCCGTGATTTCACCTATATCGACGATATCGTGGATGGGACGATCCGGGCCCTCGACAATCCACCGGAGGATGACGGCGAGACGCCGCCGCATCGGGTTTTCAACATTGGCAATCACCGCTCGGAGGAACTGATGCGGCTGGTTGAAATCCTGGAACAGGCGACGGGAAGGAAGGCGGAAAAGGAATTCCTGCCCATGCAGCCGGGCGACGTTCAGGAGACTTACGCCGATATCACGCCGATCCAGGAACAGCTCGGCTTCCAGCCGCGCACGTCGATCGAGCAGGGCATTCCGGCTTTCGTCGAGTGGTATCGCGACTACCACGACCTATAACGGCTTAAGAAAGATGGCCCAACCTCCTCCCATCAATCTCGAGACCGCCAAGCGTTTCGCCGAGGCGGTTCCCCATATGTCCGAATTGGGTATGGAAATCACCGAAGCCGCCCCCTTCGAGGGCGTCATGCGTCTGCCTTTCCGCGACGACCTGGTCGGCAATCCCGATACCGGGGTATTGCACGGCGGCGTTATAACCACGCTGATCGACTCCATCGCCGGCTTTGCCGTGTTCGCCAGTCTGGACGAAATGAGGCCCATCGCGACGCTTGACCTGCGCATCGACTACCTGAAACCGGCGACTGCCGGCGAGGACCTGTTCGCCTATGCCCACTGCTACAAGGTCACGCGGAATATCGCCTTCGTGCGCGCCGTCGCATATCACCGGGACAGCGACGATCCGATCGCCAACACCGTCGCTACCTTCATGTTGGGCACGCCGGGGGATTTTGGCGTTTCCTCCAGCCAAGGCGATGGCAAGGGATCGGCGACGTGAGCCTTATTGACGCCATCAAGGCAGCCAAGCAGGCGGATGATCCAAACCGTTTGGTCGATTCCTATCCCTATGGCAAGTATCTCGGCCTGGAGGCGGTTAAATCGGAGGAGGGGCTGGTCTGCCGACTGCCGTTCGACGCCAAGCTGATCGGCAATCCCCTGCTTCCGGCGTTGCATGGGGGTGTGGTCGGCGCGCTATTGGAAAATGCCGCATTGCTGTCGCTGATGTGGGAATTGGATCTCGAAACGCTGCCCAAGACCATCAACATGTCGGTGGACTATCTGCGCTCTGCCAAGCCGGTGGATTCCTATGCCTTGGGACTTATCGCCAAGCCCGGGCGGCGGGTCGCAAACGTACGTGTCGAGGCCTGGCAGGGCAACCGGGCCAAGCCGATTGCCGCGGCCCACGGTAATTTTCTGCTGAAGTAGTCCGAATGCCGTTTGGCGATACCCGCCGTCAAACCCATATTGAAAGCACGCCCGCTCCCATCACATTTCACGGAGTATTTTGACAATGACCGATGCCGCCCACCAATCCGATCTCGGCAACCTGCCCGGCTGGGATCTGACCGACCTCTATCCCGGTGTCGAGTCGAAAGAACTGGCGGAAGATCTGGAACGGACCGCGGGGGCGGCAAGCGATTTCAAGACCAGGTATGCCGGCAAACTCTCGGACATGGCTGGGGATGAACTGGCTGCCGCCGTGGCCGCGTATGAGGGCATGCAGGAGACGCTGGGCCGCATCGGCAGTTTCGCCTTCCTCACCTATGCCACCGATATGAGCTCTCCCGAGGTCGGGCAGTTCTTCCAAAACATGCAGGAGCGGCTGAACGATATCACCACGGACCTGTTGTTTTTCACTCTCGAGATCAATCGCATTGAGGATGACCGGCTGGCGGAGATATTCGAGCAATCACCGGATCTTGCGCACTATCGCCCATGGATCCGCGACGTCAGATCATTCCGCGACCACCAGCTCGACGACGAATTGGAGCGTCTACTGCACGAGAAGGAAGTGTCGGGCCGGGCGGCCTGGATCCGCCTGTTCGACGAAACCATGACGGATCTGCGCTTTCCCATCGACGGCAAGGACATGTCGTCGGAGGAGGCCTTGCATCTGCTGTCCGGCAAGGATGGGGATATGCGTCGCCAGGCCGCCGAAAGTCTGGGGGCCATATTCGGCGACAATATCCGGCTCTTCGCGCTCGTCACCAACACCCTGGCCAAGGATAAGGATGTCGAGGACCGCTGGCGCTCGTTTACCGATCCGGCCGATTCGCGCCACTTGGCCAACCAGGTGGAGGGTGAGGTGGTCGACGCCTTGTCAACCGCCGTGAAGGATGCTTATCCGGCGATGTCGCACCGCTACTACGCCATGAAGGCCCGCTGGCTGGGCGGGGAAAAACTGGACTACTGGGATCGCAATGCGCCGCTGCCAGAGGATGACGACCGCGTCGTTGCCTGGCCGGAGGCGGTCAGCACGGTGCTTGATGCCTACCGTTCGTTTTCTCCCGAATTGGCCGATCTGGGAAAGAAGTTCTTCGACAACGACTGGATCGACGTGCCCGTGCGGCCGGGCAAGTCGCCTGGCGCCTTCGCCCACCCCACCGTGCCGGGCGTCCATCCCTACCTCATGCTGAATTACCAGGGCAAGGCGCGGGATGTCATGACGCTGGCCCATGAACTCGGCCACGGCGTGCATCAGCTGTTGGCGGGCGGGCAGGGAGCCTTGATGGCGGACACGCCGTTGACCCTGGCGGAGACGGCCAGCGTGTTCGGCGAGCAACTGACGTTTCGGGCCATGCTTGCGGCCGAGGGCGACGCCGGCCGCCGCCGCATCATGTTGGCCAACAAGGTCGAGGACATGCTCAACACGGTGGTCCGCCAGATCGCCTTCTATGAATTCGAACGCCGGGTTCATGCCGAGCGCAAGTCGGGTGAAATTACGCCGGATCGGCTGGGCGAAATCTGGATCGACATTCAAACCGAAAGCCTGGGTCCGAGCCTGCGTTTTGACGACAATTACCGTCATTTCTGGTGTTATATCCCGCACTTCATCCATTCGCCGTTCTATGTTTACGCCTACGCCTTCGGTGACTGCCTGGTGAACTCGCTTTACGCTGTTTACCTCGATGCGGAAAGCGGCTTTCAGGACAAGTATTTCGAGATGTTGAAGGCAGGCGGCACCCTGCGGCACAAGGAGTTGTTGGCGCCGTTCGGCCTGGACGCCTCCGACCCCGAGTTTTGGAGCCGCGGGCTTGCGGTCATCGCCGATTTGATCGATGAACTGGCCAACGCCGACAAGGAAGTGGGATGACGGGCAATGGCCCAGCGCGATGACGACAGTCTGACGGGGCGCGTCCGGCGTTACGCGCGCGTTTCCAGCAAAGTCGGCGGCTTGGCGGCGCGGCTGGCCGGGGAACGGGTACTGGGCCTACCGCTCGACCGGACCAAACACGCGGCGGATCTCAGGGAGGCGCTGGGCGGCTTGAAGGGACCGCTGATGAAGGTGGCGCAGATTATGTCCACCATCCCCGAAGCCCTGCCGGACGAGTATGTCGCGGAACTGACTCAGCTGCAGGCCAACGCGCCGGCCATGGGCTGGCCGTTCGTCAAACGCCGCATGGCGTCGGAGCTGGGACCCGATTGGCAAACCCGCTTCGACAACTTCGAGCATGAGGCCCAGGCGGCCGCCTCGCTCGGCCAGGTCCATCGTGCGACCGGCCATGATGGCAAGGCGCTGGCCTGCAAGCTGCAGTACCCGGATATGGGCGCCGCGGTGGAAGCCGATCTCAAGCAGCTCAAACTGATCTTCGCCATTTACGCGCGTTACGACCCGTCCATCGACACCACCCACGTTCACGCCGAAATTGCCGACCGCCTGCGCGAGGAACTGGATTACCACCTTGAGGCCCGTCACATGCGGCTTTACCGAGAATTGCTGGCGGGCGAAAGCGAAGTTCACGTGCCCGAGCCGCTCGACGAATTGTCGACAGACCGCCTGCTGACCATGGATTGGGTGGATGGACGGCCGATGATGGACTTCCGCGAGGCCGACCAGGAAACCAGAAACAAACTGGCCATGAACATGTTCCGGGCCTGGTATGTGCCGTTTTACGATGGCGGCGTCATCCACGCGGACCCCCATCTCGGAAACTATTCGGTCCGCGAGGACCTATCCATCAATCTTCTGGATTTCGGTTGCGTCCGCAGCTTCAGGCCGCCGTTCATCGGCGGCGTCATCGATTTGTACAGGGCGCTGGAAACCGATGACCGCGAGCTTGCCGTTCATGCCTACGAGACTTGGGGCTTTACCGGCTTGTCTGCGGACGTCATCGATACCTTGAACCTCTGGGCCGAATTCGTTTACGCCCCGCTGCTGGAAGACCGGTCCCGTCGCATCCAGGAGTTCGAAAGCGGGGGCGTCTATGGACGCGAAGTTGCCGGTGAGGTTGCCCACCGTCTAAGGGAGCAGGGCGGGGTTACGCCGCCGCGCGAATTCGTCTTCATGGACCGTGCCGCCATCGGTCTGGGCGGCGTGTTCCTCCACCTGAAAGCCGAAATCAACTGGCATCGGCTGTTTCATGAATTGATTGCCGATTTCGACGCCAAGAAGCTGGCCGCTCGGCAAAAAAGGGTTTTCGGCAAAGCCGACGTGCCCCTGCCCTAGCCAGGATCTATCTCCAAAAATTGTCTGAAACGCGAAACGGCCGCTCCGTTATGGGAGCGGCCGCTTTGCATTCAATGAGTTTCGAGTTCGTGTATTTGGTCTTTTAATCTGAGTTTCTGCCGTTTCAGCTCGTTTATCAGGTTGTCGTCCGGGTGAGGCCTTTGGTTTTCTTCGTGAATTGCTTGTTTCAGTGCACTACGTTTTTCGGCCAAAGCCTCAATCTGAGCCTCGGAGTTCATGGCAGAATCCCTCCACTATCTGTTTTCGATAAGTTATTTAATCACAATTCCGGGCCCCGAGTCCCGCACGAAAATGTTCACGATTTGCGTCAATGTGCCGCAAGCGCGCAGGTTGATCTTTTTGCACCCGGGAGAGAGGCTGAATGGCGACATTTCTGCTATTATCGGCGTGTAAACAAGCTCCGATCCGGAAAGATCATTGATCGTGGACGACAAGGATACAGAGGATCTGCGGCGGCAGCTCGAGGAGCTGAGAACCGCCCACCGTGACCTGGACGACGCCATCGACGCCCTGCTAGCCACCGGCAAGCGCGACATGGTTCAGATTCAGCGTCTGAAGAAGCAGAAACTGGCGCTCAAAGACAAAATCACGAAAATCGAGAACGTCCTGCTGCCCGACATCATCGCCTGATCTCCGGGTCTTTTTCTTGGAATTTTATAGGCAGCGCACATATCCTTGCGGCGTGGGTGCGTGTTTAGCCGTTATTCGGCCATCTCGCCCCCGTTCTCGGTTCAACCCCGATTGTGGCGGTTAGGGAGCAGGGATGACCATCAAGTGGGGGCGCTTACAGGCAGCAACGCGGTTGCTGCTCGTCTTTGGCGCTTTGCCGATCCTATTGGGTCTTGTGGTGTTGACCGGCTGGTACACCCACAACGCGACCCTCATTCAGGTATCCGAAGCCTTCGTTCCCATGCAGTACAACACGGCGCTGGGGTTTCTGCTCAGCGGTGTCGGCTTCTCCGGTCTGATCCTCGGCATGGCCCGCACGGCGGGGGCCGCGGCATTCGTCACCGCCCTGATCGGCTTTCTGACGTTGGTGGAGTACGTGTTCGGCGTCGATCTGATGATCGACCAGCTCCTAATGGAACACTACGTCACTGTTGAGACATCCAATCCCGGCCGCATGGCGCCCAACACGGCCCTTTGTTTCAGCCTCACCGGTCTGGCCGTGCTGGTCATGCTGCGTAAAAACGGTCGGGTGTCCCCCACGGCGCTTTCGGGAGTACTCGGTTCCCTGGTGTTCGGCCTAGGCTTTATTGCTTTCGCGGGCTACGCCATGAGCCTGGAAACGGCCTACGGCTGGGGTCACCTGACCCGCATGGCCGTCCACACGGCGGCGGGATTCATTGTCCTCGGCGCCGGTCTGGTCGCAACCGCCTGGCATTTCGACGATCAGCGCCGGCAGGGCATGCCGAACTGGCTATCCTGGGCCATGGGAATCGGCGTCCTCGCCTTCACGCTGAGCCTCTGGCAGGCCCTCGATTCCGAAGCCGCCGTCGGCATCGCCTAGGTCTTCGTGCTGGTATTCGGCATCGTGTTGTCGATCGCCCTATCGGTGACGGTTTACGTCGCCGGCGTTTCACGCCGTCGGGCTGTGGCGGCGGAATTGGCAAAATCCGGTCTCGAAGAGGAGGCGCGGGAGCGCAAGAAGGTCGAAGCGGAACTGAACAAGGCCCGTCAGGATCTGGAGATGCAGGTCGGCGAACGCACCCGGGCTTTGCAACTTGAGAAACAAATCACGGATACGGCGCTAGAGAATATGGACCAGGGCATCAGTATGTTCGATGAAAATCTCGAGCTGGTGGCCTTTAATGACAGGTTCATCACGATGCTGGAATTTTTGCCCGGCCAGGTAAAGGAGGGACTGAGCATCGAGGACATGTTCCGCATCGTCGCAGAGCGCGGCGACTATGGTCCGGGCGATGTCGAGGCGCAGGTCGCCGAGCGTATGGAAGATGCGAAACGAAGCGAGGCCACGACCTTTGAAGTCGAGATGGTTGGCGGCACCGTTGTGGAGATCCGCAGTACACCGCTTGCCTCTGGCGGCATTGTTCGAACCTACTCCGATGTGACCGAGCGCAAGCGGGCCGAGGCGGAGCTCGAGCAGGAAAAACAGCTGCTCAACCTGACGCTCGAAAACATGGATCAGGGCATCACGATGTACGATGCCGATCTAAAACTCGTGACGGCCAATCGGAAGTTGCTGCAGTTCAATCTTGCGCCGGTTGAAATGATTCAACCCGGCGTTTCCATCGAAGACCAATTCCGGCATAACGCCGAAATCGGGGAATATGGTCCAGGCGACGTGGAGGAGATGGTCCGCGAACGCATGGAACTGGCCTGGAAGTTCGAACCCCATCATTTCGAACGCGTTCGCCCAGACGGAACCGTCGTCGAAATACGCGGTCTGCCGGTCGACGGCGGCGGCATGGTCACGACCTACACCGATATTACTGAACGCAAGATGGCGGAGGACCGGGAAAGGCTGGGCCGTGAGGCCCTGGACGCCATGTTCGACGCGACGCCGACGCCGCTGGCGGTGCGAAAGGCCGAGCAACTCGAGTACGTGCGGGTAAACAAAGCCGTTTGCGATTTGGTCGGATTGTCCGAACAGGATTTTCTCGAACTCGATCCGCGGCACATATGGCATGGCGACGGGGAGCGGCAAAAGTTTCTCGATTCCCTGAGCGAGGATGGTGTGTCGACCGGCGTGGAGGTGAAGATCAAACACTTTGCGTCGGGTGGCTTTCGTGATGTCGTCGTGACCAGCACGCCCATCGTATTCGATGGCGAGCCGGCGCTTCTTATGGCCGCCTACGACATAACGGAACGAAAGAAGTATGAAACGGAAATCAGCGCCGCCAAGGATGCGGCGGAAGCGGCGGCCCAGGCGAAATCCGATTTTCTGGCTTCGATGAGCCATGAGATCCGGACGCCGATGAACGGTATCGTGGGTATGGCGGACCTCTTGTCCCAGACCGAACTGGATGACGATCAGCGACTGATGCTCAAC
Organism: uncultured Rhodospirillaceae bacterium; assembly: GCA_964401845.1. GTDB lineage: Bacteria > Pseudomonadota > Alphaproteobacteria > UBA2966 > UBA2966 > CAYFKJ01. The sequence goes on from CAYOAD010000075.1 coordinate 14,797, forward strand.
ACCGTGCGGGATTCGGGCAACGCCCTGCTCACCATCATCAACGACATCCTTGATTTTTCGAAAATCGAGGCCGGCAAACTCGATATTGAGAGCATCCCGCTATCGGTGGTCGACGTACTGGAGGGCGCGGCGGCGACCATGGCGCCCAGCGCCAGCCGGAAGGGCGTGCGCATCACGACGTTCGTCGATCCCGAGATACCGGGGAACTTGCTCGGGGATCCAGTTCGCCTGCGCCAGATCGTCTTCAACATTACCGGCAATGCCGTGAAATTCTCCGAGGAAGGCGAGGTCGTCGTCCGGGCCGACATCACCGCGGACGGCGGCAACGAGTTCTGGATCAGGTTGTCCGTCATCGACCAGGGCATCGGCATATCCGAAGGCGCCCAGGAAAATTTATTCGAAGCGTTTTCCCAGGCCGAAAGTTCGACAACCCGGCGGTTCGGAGGGACCGGTTTGGGCCTTGCCATCTGCAAGCGGCTCACCGACATGATGGGCGGTACGATTTCGGTGGAAAGCCGGATCGGATCGGGATCGACATTCTCGGTTGAAATACCGTTGGGGGTGGAAGGCGGCGGCGCGAAGGTTGAAAAAGATCCCGTCCTGGAGGGCCTGGGGGTTTTAGCGGTCGCCGAATCGGACATCCTCCGGCATACGATGACAAAATACCTGACAAACGCGGCGGCAAGGATCGAGACGGTTTCGCAGGTGGACGAGGCGGTCGCTCGGCTGGCGGCAACGGAAGACGCCAATGCCATCGACGTTGTCGTTCTCGATCTCAATATGGATGGCGCCCGACAAAAGGCGGCCATGGCGGAGCTTGGATCCGCCGGCGTCAATTTCGTCTTGTTGGGAAATGGCCAGCGCCGCAGCGCCCGCATCGAAGACGGTGACTGCGTGACGGTCGACGGTAATCCATTACGTAAAGCGCGCTTCATCAATGCCGTCGCCGTGGCGGCGGGCCGCGCCAGCCCACTGGTCAAACCGGATGATGCGATTGACACCGGCGATGATGTGGTTGCCCTCACGGTCGACGAGGCCCTCAGCAAGGGGACGTTGATCCTGCTGGCCGAAGACAATCCGACCAACCAGCAGGTCATCGGGCGGCAGCTGACGAAACTCGGCTATACCTGCGAAATGGCCGATGACGGCAAGCTCGCGCTGGAAGCTTGGCGAAAGCGCGACTATGCCCTGCTGCTCAGTGACTGCCACATGCCGAACATGGACGGTTTTGAGCTGACCGCGGCCATCCGAGCCGATGAGGAAGGCAGCGGCAAACTTTCACCCATCATCGCCGTGACGGCCAATGCGTTGGAGGGAGAAGCGGAGCGTTGTATCGCGGCTGGCATGGATGATTATCTCTCCAAGCCGCTGGCCATGGCCGATCTGAAGGCGACGCTGAAGAAATGGATGCCCTTCGCCGTACCCAAGGCAAAGCCGGAAGACGGCATCAGCGAACCTCAACAGGAAGCTGGCGGCGATGAACCGCCGGCCGAGGCCGGGCGGGCGGTCGAGCCCAAGTTCCTGCGCGACACGTTCGGCGATGACGAAAGTCTGATCAAGGAAATCCTACTGGATTTTGTCGAACCCGCCCGCGCTACGGTCGGTGAAATCGATACGGCCTTTCAGTCCCGGGATGCCGCTGGCTTAGGCGCGGCAGCGCACAAGTTGAAATCATCGTCTCGTTCAGTGGGCGCCGAAACGCTCGCGGACTTGTGCGCTGAGCTTGAGAAAGCGGGTAAGAGCGGTGATTGGGACAGCATCGAAAACGGCCATCCCAAGCTCGCCTCCGCGATCGACGCCGTCACCAGCGAAATCGAGGCGTTCTGAACGTCCTAACGTCCCGAACCGTTCTTCAGGCTTTGCTTGTGCTCGTACATTGCCCGGTCGGCTTCGGCCAAGGCGCGATGGGCGTCCTCGCCGTCTCTGAACGAATAGGCGCCGTAGGCGATCTCAATGGGGATCTCCGATAACGTAAAATATCTTTCGCACTTTCAGGAATGACGGCTTCTTCTTAAAC
>CAYOAD010000076.1:0-16779 GCA_964401845.1 uncultured Rhodospirillaceae bacterium
CTGACGGACGACCAGGTTCTGCAAACGTCGCGGATCATTGGCCAGGCGCCGGGCGTCGCGGTTTATGTAGGCCGCTAGTGTAAGAACGTCGGCCTCAATGACCTTTTTATGTTCTTCGGTATAAGCCTCCGCCACGGCGACCGAGGCCTGCAGGGCGGTGCGCACGCGATCGCCGAACCAGGCCTGAAGGCCCAAATCGAACAGCAATACCGAGAATGCGCCGACGATGATGGCCGGCAGCACTGCGACGATGCTGAAGAGCGACACCAGACGGGTATGCAGACGTGATCCAGCGGAACCGCGGCGCCGGTCGATCCAAAGCCGGACCAGACGGTTCGAAACCAGAGCGCCCAGCAGCAGTACAAGAACCAGATTGACCAGCAGCAGACTGGCGACGGTGCCGGGGTCCGGACCAAATGGGGACGACGAGCGCGTTACCGCGCCGTAGGTCGCGAACACCGATATCAAGGCCGCCACAACCAGCGCCAAGGCCAGTTTTCGGGCCAGGCCCACGCGCCGCGCCCAAACGACGAGATTGGAGCCCAGCACGGCGTTTCGCGTACCGTTTTCCGTATTTGGTGTCATGGGAGGACGGGTTTACCTACTGCAAATGGCCCAGCGCATTGCTGAACATGCATATTTGAGATCCAAATCGCTGCATCAATAGCCTGACCTGAGTCTAACACAATGGGATGCAATTACTTCAACAAAGTGTTGCACGAATACATCAATAAACCGTTGCACGTTCGCACCACAGGCAGTAAACGGCAACTTTCCGCCTATTTCATCCCTCGGACCACCGGTATTTCAAGGTCTCTGATCTTTTTCCGCAGCGTATTCCTGTTCAGACCCAGTAGGCTCGCGGCCTTGATCTGATTGCCGCGGGTGGCCGACAGACTGAGCGCGATCAATGGACGTTCGATTTCGTGCAGAATACGTTCGTATAGACCGGCCGGCGGCATTCCATCCGGATGGGCTTGGAAATAGCGCGCGAGATGCCGCTCAACCGCATCGCCCAGCGATTCCCCTTCCCTGCCTTCTGCATCGGGAGCGGCAAAGTGCGCCTCGGCCAGTTCCGTTTCGATGACGTCGTCGTCGATCATTTCCTCGGCATAGAGGGCAGCCAGCCGACGCACCAGATTTTCCAGTTCCCGCACATTGCCCGGCCAATGATAGGCCCCCAGACGATCCATAGCCTCGGGCGACAGGGATTTTTGCGGCAGCCCCTCGGCCGCTGCGATACCCAGAAAATGCCGCACGAGATCGGGCACATCCTCCGATCGTTCGCGTAGCGGCGGGAGGCGCAGGGGCACGACGTTGAGACGGTAGAAAAGGTCTTCGCGGAACAGGCCTTGACGCACCAACTGGCGCAGATTGCGGTTGGTCGCGGCGATGATTCGGACGTCGGTACGGATAGCGATCCGGCCACCCACGGTGGTGTATTCACCTTGCTGCAGGACGCGAAGCAGGCGGGTTTGTGCCTCGATCGGCATATCGCCGATTTCGTCCAGAAACAGGGTACCGCTTTCGGCCTGCTCGAAGCGTCCAACCCCGCGGTTGGCGGCGCCGGTAAAGGCGCCTTTTTCGTGTCCGAACAGTTCGCTTTCGATCAGTTCGCGGGGGATGGCCGCCATGTTGACGGCGACGAACGGGCCCCGGCTGCGCTTCCCGTAATCGTGCAGCGCCCGGGCAACCAGTTCCTTGCCCGTTCCCGATTCACCGTTGATTAGAACCGTGAGATCGGTCCCCATCAGGCGCGCCAGCAAACGATAAATTTCCTGCATGGCGGCGGAACGGCCGATCAGCGGCATTTCCTCGTCGCCACCGACGGTGCCTTCGGTGGCCTTTTGCGGCGCGCTGAGTGCGCGTTCGATCACCACGGCGAGTTCATTAAGGTCGAAGGGTTTGGGCAGATATTCGTAGGCGCCCCGTTCCGTCGCCTTGATCGCCGTCATCATGGTGTTCTGGGCGCTCATCACCAGAATGGGCAACTCCGGTCGGACCTTACGCATGCGCGGCAGCAGATCGAGGCCGTTCTCGTCGGGCATGACAACGTCGGTGATGACCAGATCGCCGTCGCCCTCGGAGACCCAGCGCCACAGCGTTGCGGCGTTCCCCGTGGCGCGAACCTCGTAACCGCCCCGGCTCAGAGCCTGTTCCAACACCGTTCTGATAGCGTGGTCGTCGTCGGCCACCAGGATCACGCTTCCGTCGGTCATGCCTCGGCTCCGTTGCTTTTCTGGGAAGGTGGAACCTTGGTTCCCGGCGGCGACATCGGCAGGCGCAGGCGGAACACCGTCCGCCGCGGCTTGGAATCGAATTCGATGATACCGCCGTGATCGCGGATGGTCTTGGCCACCAGCGCCAAGCCTAGTCCGGTACCGCCCGGTTTGTTGGTGACGAAGGCTTCAAAGAGGTGCGGCCGGAGCTCGTCGCTGATGCCCTTGCCGTTGTCCCGCACCGTGACCTCAAGCGGCAAATTCAAACGATCGCGGCTGCCCGGCACGGCCACCCTCACACCCTGTTTGTAAGCCGTGCCGAGGGTGATCTCGCCGCCCTCCTCCGGCAAGGCCTCGGCGGCATTCTTGACCAGGTTCAACAGTGCTTGAAGCAACTGGTCCCGATTGCCCAATACCGGCGGCAGCGACGGATCGTAGATTTCGGTGATGCGGATGCCCTTGGCGAACCCGTTTTCGGCGATGCGGCGAATGTGGTCGAGAACTTCATGAATGTTGACCGGGCCGCGGTCGATGGCGCGCTCGTCGGAGAACATCTCCATGTCGTCGACTAGGCTGCAGATGCGGTCGGTCTCGTCGCAGATCAGGCGCGTCAGGGGGATGTCCTCTTCCGACGCGTCCTGCTCAAGCAACTGGGCGGCCCCCCGGATACCCGATAGCGGGTTCTTGATTTCATGGGCCAAAACGGCTGCCATGCCCGTGACGGTGCGTGCGGCGCCCTGATGGTTTAGTTGCCGGTCCATGGTTTGGGCCATGGTGCGGCGTTGCAGCGTGACCAACACCCATCCGGGCCGCTCAGGCACGGGAACGCCCTGGATATCGACATGCTGGGTGCCGGTCCGGGGATTACTCAGTTCGACGCCATGTTCCGCGACGCTGATCTCCTGTTCGCGCACCTGATCGGTCAACGCGGTAAGAGGGCTGTCGAAATGAACGATGTCCGGCAGCGTCTGGGTACAGAGGTGGGCCTTACCGGCCCCGAAAAAATTCTCCGCCGCCGGATTGACGAAGCGCACGGCGCCAATTTCATCGACCACCATCACGGGTTCAGGCAACGCGTTGAGGATTTGCGCCGAGCCGAGCGTTTCGGGCGGCCGCATGTCGACCACCGAACTTCCGGACGCCGCCATCAGGCCGCCTCCCTTTCCAGCAAGCGGTCGAAATATTCGGTGAATAGCCGGCGCACCGTATCGGGGTCGAGCGAGCGGTTGACCTGGTCTCGGAAAACCGTCGAATCCGGTAATCCCTTGGTGTACCAGGAGACGTGTTTGCGCGAGACGCGGTTACCGACTTCCGGTCCGTAGTGATCCAGCATATCCTCATAGTGACGGCTGAGCGTTTCGAACAGTTCCTGCAACGGGGGATTGGGCAAATGCTCGCCGGTCTTGAGATAGTGGATCACCTGATTGGGAAACCAGGGCCGACCATAGGTGCCGCGCCCGATCATGACGCCGTCGGCGCCCGATTCCTCCAGACAGCGCGCGGCGTCCTCGACGCGGGTGATATCGCCGTTGGCGATGAGGGGTACGTTCACGGCTTCCTTGACCTTGCGGATAAAGGCCCAATCGGCGCTGCCGCGGTACATCTGACAGCGCGTACGGCCATGCACCGTAATCATGCGCACGCCGCAATCCTCGGCGATGCGCGCGAGATTGGGGGCGTTGCGGTTATCGTCGTCCCAGCCGGTGCGCATTTTCAGCGTCACAGGCAGGTTGACCGCTTTCACCACTGCCTCAATTATCGCGCCCGCCTTCGCCTCGTCGCGCATCAGTGCCGATCCGGCATAGCCGTTGACGACTTTCTTGGCGGGACAGCCCATGTTGATATCGATGATGGAGGCGCCGCGGTCGGCGTTCAGGCGGGCGGCTTCAGCCATCACCTCGGGATCCGTGCCGGCGAGTTGAACCGCCATTGGATGCTCGTCCGCGCCACCCATCGCCATTTTCAGCGTGCGTTTGGTCTGATAGATCATCGCCTGGCTGGCGATCATCTCCGATATGACCAATCCGGCGCCAAAGCTTTTGACCAGCCGTCTGAACGGCAGGTCGGAAACACCCGACATGGGGGCCAACAGCACCGGATAATCGATGTCCACCGGCCCGATCTGCAAACTCTTGAGGTCGGACGGCAACGGGCCGGGCGATGATATGGTCATTTTTTGTGCACGCTATGGGAAATGAACAAAATTTGGGCGGATATTAGATTGTTGGCTACCCCGTTTCAACCTATGTCGCGCAGGAAGCGACATAATTGCCGCTCCGGTGGATAGCCGTTCCCGCTGTGCGTCAGTTCCCGCGCATGACGACTTCCGAGCCGTCGACGATAACGTCGCTGGGGTGCTGAACGACACGATCACCGGCCGCCAAACCCTCCAATACCTCGGCGTATTCGCCGTTGGACTTGCCAATCTTGAGCGTTTGCAGCCTGGCGGCCTTGCCCCTCACGGCAAAGACCGCCCACTCGTCGCCCTCACGGAACAAAGCGCTCATGGGTACCCTCAAAATGTTCTCGCCACGCCAGATCACAATGCGGGTTTCGACGCGGAAACCGTGACCGAGGCGCTGGTAGCGCGCCGGCGGTTCGGCAAAGTCGATCAGCACATTGACGCGTTGTTCCTCGATACCCAGCGCCGAGATTTTGGTAAACCCGGCAGGTTCCACAAGCCGCACCACGCCCTTGAGCGTTTCTCCACCGCCCCAATCATCGATCAGAACCTCGTCGCCGAGCCGGACCTGCACGGCGTCGGAAGACAACAGATCAACGACGATTTCGAGATTCTCGGGGTCGCCCACTTCCAGCAGTGGCGCGCCGGCCGGCACAACGGCGGCGCTTTCGATGACGACCCGCAGGATGTTGCCGTTTATGGGCGCGCGGACGTTGACGCAGCAGGCGTTCCCGGTCCCGCCCTTTGACTTGTCACTGTCGATCAAGGCTGCCTTGGCCATTTCCAGGTCGAAGTTCTTGACCCGCAGAGCTGCCCGCGCCGTCGAGACGGCCGCCTCCTTGGTGCGCATATCCAACTCCGCCCGCTCAAGATCGCGTTTGGAAATCGTGCCGCGTTTCACCAGGGCTTCGGCGCGCTTGAGCTCCGCCCTGGCGAAATCCAGTTCGGCCGTGTAGCGCTTGAGTTCGGCTTGCGCCAACGTCCGGGCGGCCTGGGCGGCCTTGATCCGGGCGTTGGCCTCGGCGGTCGAGCGGACGTCGAGAAAGACCGGGTCGCTGGGTTCGATAGCGGCCAGCACGGTGCTGTTGGCCTCGACCGGCTCTCCGACTTTCTTGGTGATGCGTAACTTCCGGCCCGCCACAGGGGCCGACACCACGTAGATGTCTTTTACTCGCGTCTGGCCCTCACCATCCAGGGTGACGGCCAGCGATCCCGTTTCGACCTCCGCCATATCGACGGCCAACGGCTGAGGCTGGAACGAATAGGCCAGCGCGGCAACGACACCGAGTCCGATGGTGGTGTAGATAATTCGTCGCGGCCAGGGGGAAACCATACGACTACTCCCTCGTTTTCAAAACGGCGATAAGGTCGAAACTGTCGATGCGGCGGCGCACGATGAGGCCGGATACGACCGACGCCACAAGTACAGTGGTAATGGCCAACGCGTAGGTGGCCGGCTCGATCACCAGGGGAAGGCGGAAAAGCTCGGTATCCAGGTTGGTCACGATCACGTGCGCCAGTCCCAACCCGATAAAACAGCCGAAAGGCAGCGATGCCAGGGTCAGAATTGCCAGTTCACCCAACAGAATGTAGGACACCTCGCCCCGGGTAAAACCGAGCACCCTCAAGGACGCCAATTCCCGCCCCCTTTCAGACAGCGACACGCGGGCGCTGTTGTAGACGACGCCGACGGCGATCAGGCCGCCGAACATCACGTAGAAAGACATCATGATGTCTAGCGTTTCCGCCATCGTCTTGCGGAAGGTCGCGAGCGCCGCGGTCTGCAGGGTCACGCCGGCCACCGCGGGCGTATCCTTAAGCTGGCGGTATAGATCTTTCGCCCGGCTGGCGTCGACCTGGATGTAGGCGCCGGAGACCAGCCTGCCCTCTCCCATCAGCCGGTTGAGCGCCAAGCGATGCATGTAGGCCGGGGCGGCGATGTATTCCTCTATGACGGCCGTTACGGGAACCTCGACCACGGGGCGACGGCCTTCGAGCGCTTCCACGGTCACGCGATCACCGCGTCGGGCCCCAAGGAGTTCGGCCATCTTGGTGGACAGCACCAACCCCGTCTTCGGCAGTGACACCGCCTCCAAGTCGATATCAAGCACCCGGTTCATGACCGTGTTTTCGTCCAGGCCGGTGATTGAGGCGCGCTCGCTGCGAATGCCGAGGCGGAGCTTGGCTGCAACGGCGCGAAAGGGTTCGGCCGCTATCACGCCGGGCAGCCCCCGGATTTCGTGCAAGGAGCGCGTGGTTCGCGGTTCATTGAACACGACCGTGGCGTCCTGGCGCTGACCATGATGGAAGAAGGTGTCGACCAAGTGCTCAACCGAATCGAAGAAGAAAAGCGAGGCGATGAGGATCGCCACCGACAGGGCGATACCGAGCGTCGTTAATCCGGTGCGCAGCGGCCAGCGCCCGATGTGGCGTAGGATCATCAACGTCGGCTGGCTTAGCCGCTGGGCCGCGCCGACGGCAGTGAGAATGCCGCGGCGGTACGTCGTTGGCGGGGCCGGCTGCATGGCCACCGCCGGCGGCATGTTGATGACCTTGCGGATAGCACTCAAGGCGCCAAGGCCCGTCGCCAGCAGGCTGACCGTCCCCGCCGCCGCAAAAACCTTCAATTCGAGATGGAAGTAAAGCACCGGGAAGCGGAAGAAATCAGTGTAGATCTCGGTAACGGCCCGACCGAACCAGGCGCCCGCCAGAAAACCGAACGCAATGCCGACAACCGTCACCAGCATGACCAGTTTGAGATAGAGGATCCCGACGGCGAAATCGGAATAGCCGAAAGCCTTCAGGAGACCGATCTGCTCGCGTTCGGTCGCGATGATCCGCGTGATCACGACGTTCAAGAGGAACGCCGCGACGCCCAGAAAAATGGGCGGCACGATACTGCCCATGCCTTTGAGCTGCTCCATCTCGTTGGTGATGAAGGCATTGGAAATCTGATCTTCGCGCGGATAGGCGCCAACCCCACCGTACGGTCCAAGTAAGCCGTCGAGACGATCGATCACCGCCTCGACATTGGCCGAGCGCATCAGGGTCAGGGAGACGTCGTTGAAGGCCGCATCCAAATCGTAGCTCGCCGCCATGGCCTCCCGACCCATCCAAATGATGCCGAAGCGCTCGTCGTCGGGCATCAGGGCGCCGGGGCCAATGGCGTAGATGTACTCCGGCGACAAGGCGATGCCGACAATATCGAGCTGCCTTTTGTGGCCGTTGATGGTCGCCACGATATGTCCGCCCGGCCGAAGCTTGTGAGCGTCGGCAAAGGGCTCGCCCAGCACAATCTCGTCGGGCCGGTCGGGATCCGGTAAACGACCTTGGCGCAGAACGATTTCGTTGAGCGCGGAACGCCCGTTTCCGGGCAGCGAGATCAACTGCCCCGTAATCGGCTCTTCCATACCCTCGACGTCGAGCGTGGCGAATTTTACGATGCGCGTGTGAACGCGCTTCACGCCCTCGATTCGGGCGATGTCTTCGGCCAAAGGATTCGGCGCGCGTTTAAGGCTGGCGAATACTTCCGCAAATCTTTGACGCTCGTAGTACGCATCGCGCGTCAATTGCAGGGAACTCAAGGTGCCGAACGACATGACGACGGTACTGACGCCGCAGGCGATGACGACCGCGATGGCGATGGCTTGGCCCCTGATGTGCCAGAGGTCACGGAATAGTTTGAGGTCCAAGGCGCGCATTACCAGTTAACCGAACTCGCGGGTTTTCTGGTCTCGTTCAGGCGAACCTCTGATACGCGGCCGTCGGCGAAAATCACCACCCGGTCGGCAATGTCAGCGATGGCGGCGTTGTGGGTGATGACGACCGACGTCGTGCCGAGCTCGGTGTTGACCCGCTCGATCGCCTCCAACACCGCGATGCCGGTGCGGCTATCGAGGGCGCCGGTCGGCTCGTCGCACAGCAATACCTGGGGCCGCTTGGCGATGGCCCGCGCCACGGCAACGCGCTGTTGTTCGCCGCCCGAAAGCTGGGAGGGGAAATGGTCAAGCCGGTCGCCCAGCCCGACGATGCGAAGTGCTTCATCCGGTTTCAAGGGATCGACGGCGATTTCAGTGACCAGCGATACATTTTCACGCGCCGTCAGGCTGGGAATAAGATTGTAGAACTGGAAGACAAAGCCGACATGTTCGCGGCGATATTGGGTAAGTCCGCCGCTCTCCAGGGAGGTGAGTTCCTCATCGTGAAATTTAACCGTACCGGCCGTAGGCGCATCGAGCCCGCCGAGGATATTGAGAAACGTCGATTTGCCGCTGCCGGAAGGCCCCAACAACACCACCAGTTCACCGTCGAGAAACTGAAGATCGACGCCGCGCAGGGCGTGAACCTCGGTTTCGCCGGTATGGTAGACCTTTGTGAGCCCCGAGACATCGAAGGCCGGTAATTTGTCAGGCTGCGGCTGGACGCTCATGCCGCGTCCCGCTCGAGCATGCCGATGCTCCGGGTACAGGGATAGACCTGCTTGCCATCAAGCGCCTGTAGCTCCGGTGCGACCTGACGTCCTTGCAATGGAATGCTCCGCTCACCCCCTCAGTTTCGGGCGCATCCCATTGTGGCCGACGCCAGCCTTGCGGCCAAGTGGCGAAGCAGACTATCGGAAGCGGCAAATTGCCGCTGCTATTCGACGCGGTATGATTTCGGCAGGAAAAAAAGGTGGTCTTGATGGGCTGCCACGTCGGCATGACAAGTGCCGCAGTAATCGACATTTTCGCTGCCCTCGGCATTGGTCACGCCGACCAAGCTGCCGTCGGGCAGGATCATACTGTAGCGCCAGTCGCCGAATTCCGGCCGGAAGCCGGCTTTCATCTTCTCCATCAGAAACAGCGGTCCGGCATAACGGCGGCCATCCTTGAGTACAGTGAAGCTGTCTTTGGCAATTACTGAACCCACTGGCATTTTCCCGATTTTTTCATATTTTTTATATGTTTGCGCCGCGTTATTAGCGTAATTGTTGAGATATCTGTCGCCATGCTGAGACGATTCGTACGGCGCATTGTTATAGCGCTTCCACTTCTGGTACCGCTTGGCGTGCTTATCACCGGACAGCGTGAAGGCAGCGGCCATTTTGCGGCGCAGCGACCGGTAGGCTTCCTCAGCGACATCGGGGGCCAGGCCATGAGCTGCATCAGGCGCCTTGATGTGGCCGCCCGCGCAGGGATTGAGCGGGTTTTTGGCAGCGCAGGGGTTTGCGGCGGCACAGGGGTTTGCCGCTTTTGCCGGGTCCTTCGCGGCACAGGGATTTGCTTTGGTCTGTGCCGTCACCTGGTTTACTCCGGCAAGAGCAACAAATGCCGACAGGGCAAGGCTACCAAGGAGGGTCGAAGTTTTCAGGTTTCGTTGAAAAACAGGCATCCGAGGCCTCCCACATCCACTACAGACAGCATCTTCTCCCTTTTAGATTTGGGGGAACGGCGGCTTGGCAGCCAGTCAAGCTTACTCACGCTTGCGTGAGACGGTTGCATTGGGCAATGTGCCGCCATGACTGTCACGGCTCTCATTGTCGCTGCCGGGCGCGGCGCCCGCCTCGGCGCCGATCACCCGAAGCAATACGCCGTCATCGGCGGGCGCTCGATCCTCAACCGGACCGTCGGCCTGTTCGCCTGCCACAATGACGTCGACCGGGTCCGCGTCGTCATCCACCCGGACGACGCCGAGCTCTACGATGCGGCGGTGGCGGATTTTGATCTCATGGAGCCTGTTAACGGCGGGGCCAGCCGGCAGAACAGCGTGCGCCTCGGCCTGGAAAGCCTGGCCGAGACGCCGCCTGACAAGGTTCTGATTCATGATGCCGCCCGCCCCTTCGCCGGTCGCGACGGCATTTCGCGGGTGATCGACGCCCTTGATGAGACGCCCGGCGCCATTCTGGGCCTGCCCGTGGTGGATACGCTGAAGTGTCAAGCGGACGCCGCCACCGTTTCGGCGACGGTTGCGCGCGACGGATTGTGGCGGGCACAAACGCCGCAGGGATTCCGTTTCGCCGATATCCTGGCGGCTCATCGCGGCGTCGCGGGTCGGGACCTCACCGATGACGCGGCCGTGGCGGAAGCCGCCGGGCTTGAGATCGCTCTGGTGGAAGGTTCGGAGGATAATTTCAAAATCACGACACGGGCCGATTTGGCGCGGGCGGAACGCATGATCCGAGCGGAATTGAGCGATATCCGGACGGGCCAGGGCTTCGACGCCCACCGTTTTGCGCCCGACGCTCCCGAGGACGGCACGATCAAACTGGGGGGCGTCGCCATCGCACACGACCGTGCCCTTGCCGGCCATTCCGACGCGGACGTGGCCCTCCATGCCGTGACTGACGCCCTCCTGGGCGCGATTGGCGAAGGTGACATCGGCCATCATTTCCCGCCCTCGGACGAGGAGTGGAAAGGGGCTTCGTCCGACCAATTCGCCGGGTTCGCCGCGCGCCGGATCGCGGAACGCGGTGGCCTCATCGCTCACGTCGATCTGACAATCATCTGCGAACGTCCCAAGATCGGTCCGCACCGCGACGCCCTGCGTCAAAGCATTGCCGAAATTCTAGCCATCGCGCCGGGGCGCGTGAGTGTCAAAGCCACCACCACGGAAAAAATGGGGTTCACCGGCCGCGGCGAAGGTATCGCCGCGCAGGCCATAGCAACCGTGCGTTTGGCCTAGCCGCTGAGCTTCGGGTCAATCCGGCTCAGTCTGCCTTGGCTTCAAACCGAGCCAGGATTCAGCTTCCGCCTGATCGGTAAAAACCTCGTATCGCGGCATGTTCGGATCATGGTCGCTATAGGCGACCAGCAATTTGCCGAGCATGATGTTGCCTTCGGAGGTAACCAAAAGCGCCGCCCGCGAGGCGCCCCTCGGTGTTTTGGACTTCTGCATTCTTTCGGCCAGCACCTTGAAACCTTCGGCGGTCACGTTCATTTCCGTCACCGACCGCGCGTCGGTAAGCGTCGGCATGCCCACCTCAAGATCCGGATCGGCGTTAAGCAGTGAGATGCAGTCGATCATTTCCTCGTTGGTGAAGGTCCCGGACGCCGTAAAAAGCACCATTTTTCGGTCGAGATCGATTTGGTAATTCATCGGCATGGCTAATTGTCTCGGGCGGCAAAGACAAAATTAAATTATTCAAAATTTGCGTTTCGAATAATTTTGTAGCGAATTTTCACTGTCGCCACAATCGCCCGACGCCCCGAAAGCCCAATTACTCCGACGTCGGTTTTGTTTCCTGCATTGATGGCCGAGCCGCGAAACGTTCAAACCAGGCGGCAATCGCCGGCCGTCCGACACGCCATTTTCCTCCGGGCCATCGCCGGTCCGCATAGGCGAGCGAACAGCCGATGGTGAGGCTCCCCAGGTCGACCTCATCTGTTACCTGACCGGCTTTGAACTCGCCTTCCATCGCATCGAAGGCGCGCCGCGCTTCGTCTTCCTTCTTGGAAATCCAGTTTGGCGATTGCTCACCCGCCGGCCGGCGCATTTCGTTGAATCTGAGGTTGAGGGCATCGATAACGCCGTGACCGAGCGCGTGGTTGCGCAGGACCAGCCACCGTGCCGCTCCGGGCGGCGGAAGCAGGTTGCTGCCCGAGATATGGTTCAGGTACTCCATGATCACCCATGAATCGTAAAGCACCGCGCCATCGTCGGTGATCAAGGTCGGAATTTGCCCGAGAGGATTATCGGTGTGCACGTCCTCGATGACGGTCTGGGCCGTCGTCGGCAGGAGTTCAATTTCGCCCAATAGGCCGCATTCGTGGGCGACCAACATGACTTTATGAACGTAGGGCGAACTCAGCGCATAGTGCAGCTTCATAGCCAAGCCTTTCCGTTTCGCCCGAACCGGCTCCTTGACCCGCTATCGCGGCCGATCGCCGTCTATGGTGACGCGGTGGAGCTCCCGGCGATGGCCGTGGTAGTCGTTCAGGGGATAGTGCAGCGTGCAGCGGTTGTCCCAGATCGCCAGCGTCCCCGCGGTCCAGCGGAAGCGGCAGGTAAACTCCTCTCGGATGACGTGGCCGTAGAGGTATTCCAGAATAGGTTCACTTTCCTCGGCCGTCATGCCGTCGAAGCGCACCGCGTGGGCCTCGCTGATGTAAAGCGATTTGCGGCCGGTTTCGGGATGGGTCCGGACGGCGGGATGAATGGCCTCGCGGACCTCCATCTGATCGGCGTCGCGGCCCTTCATGGCGCCGTCCTCAAGATGATCCATGCGCAGCGTATCTTTGTTCTTGGCGGCGCTGTTGACGACGCCGAGGCCGCCCAGCAATGCCTTCATGCCGTCGGACAGGGCGTCATAGGCCGCATACATGTTGGCCCACATGGTATCGCCGCCGACGGGCGGCACCTCCAGGGCATAAAGCGCCGAACCCAACGACGGGGTTTCCAGATAAGCCGTGTCGGTGTGCCAGATGCCGCCGAAATTGGTGGTCTGATGAGGCTCTTTGATGATGGCGATCACGTCGGGATGGCCGTCAAGCGCTTCGGCAAAGGGATAGTTACCGATCGGTCCAAAGCGCGCGGCGAACTCGACCTCGTTGCCCGGGGTCATCTGCTGGTCGCGGAAGAACAGGACTTGATGCTCCAGGAACGCTCGTTTGATTTCCCCCCAGACCGCGGCGTCGATGCCGGTGGCCAGGTCAACACCCGTCACCTCGGCCCCAAGCGCCGGCGCCAGCGGTGTAACTCTTATGTGGTCGAAGTCCGTATTTGACATCAGAGGCAGATCCTTCGCCATTATCTTGCGCATCTCTTTGAGCTTCCGCAATATGGCTGATACGGCTGAACAAGGGAATCCGAGGGCATGCAGTCTCCACAGCAGGGCATTTTCGACGAAGGTGGCAAGTTCCACCATTATCTCGAATACAGCGTAAAGGGCGCGGGCGATGTATCGGATATTCGCCCAGCGCTGCGGGCAATTATTCAGGATGAGGTGTGCCAGGCGCAAAAGGCAGTCGTCGCGTTCGGCGCCGACTTCTGGGGAAATTTAACGGGTGAAGCTGCACCGGCGGGCCTGCGTGCGTTTGAAACCATCGGCGCGGCCCCGTCGACGCAACGTGACATCTGGATTTGGTTGCAGGGAGACCGGACCGACCTCAACTTGGATGCCGCCATGTCGGTGCACCGCCACCTCGGGGCCGCTGCATCGCTGGAGCTCGAGCTCACCGGTTTCAGCTATCACAATAACCGCGACCTGATCGGCTTTGTCGACGGCACGGCAAACCCCAAGGACCGGGAGGCCAAGGAAGCGGCGGCGCTGATACCCGGTAGCGACGGCGGCGCATTCGTCCTGACGCAGAAGTGGGTCCACGACCTGAACGCTTTCAACGCCCTGGCGCTCCAGGAACAGGAAAACGTGGTGGGGCGGACCAAGGTGGACGACGTCGAACTGGAGGGGGACGCCATGCCAGCCACCTCGCACGTCAGCCGCACGGACGTCAGTGAAGACGGGGTCGGCCTCAAAATATACCGGCGAAGCTCGCCGTTCGGCACGGTGAGGGAAAACGGCCTCTACTTCGTCGCTTTCGCCTGTGATCTCCATCGCTTTGACATCCAGTTGCGGCGCATGTTCGGCCTGACCGAGGACGGATTGCGCGACCGGCTGACCGACTTCTCCAGCGCCGTCACCGGCGCCTACTGGTACGCACCGGGAGAGGCCGAACTCCACAGCGCTTTGGACCTTTGATGTCGTGCCCCTGATTACCCCCCTTCCCGATGGTTTACGCCTGTGGCAACCGGCGCCACTGCTGGCGACCTGGTTCGGTTCCGGTTTGCTGCCCAAAAGCCCCGGTACTTGGGGCTCACTGGCCGCCCTGCCCTTCGCCTGGGTTATCCAGATGTATGCCGGAAGTTTTGGGCTGGTCGCCGCCGCCGCTGTCGCCTTCGCCGTCGGGTGCTGGGCCAGCGGTATTTACATTGCGGCCGACGGGCAAGGCGACCCCGGCGCGATTGTCATCGACGAAGTGGCGGGTCAATGGCTGACCCTGGCCGTGGCGCCCCTGAGTTTGAAAGCGTATGCCGTCGGTTTTGTGCTGTTCCGGCTGTTCGACATCATCAAACCATGGCCCATCTCCGCTTTGGAGCGTGCCGCACCGGGCGCCTTCGGCGTCATGATAGACGACATCGCCGCCGCCGTGTTCGCCGCCGTTTTGCTGTACGCCGTCCACGCCTACATCCCGTTGGTTTAGGATCCTTTCGCCATGTTTTCCGCTGAAATCACCTCGCGCGCCAAAAACGTCATCGACGAATGCACCCGCCGCGGCATCCGTCTGGCACTGGCCGAATCCTGCACCGGCGGACTGATATCGGCAGCCTTGATCAACATTCCCGGCGCTTCCAACGTCGTCGACCGGGGGCTGGTGACCTACGCCAACGAAGCCAAGATGGATTTGTTGGGCGTGCAGGCGGACGTTTTGGACCAGCACGGCGCGGTCAGCGAGGAAACAGCCCTGGCCATGGCCGAGGGCGCTCTCAACACACCCAACGTCCAAGCGGCCGTAGCCGTCACGGGGATCGCCGGCCCCGCCGGCGGAACGCCGGAAAAGCCCGTCGGACGAGTGCACATCGCGGCGGCCCGCGAGGGATATTCGGTCCGCCACCAAAAATGTGACTTCGGCGACATCGGACGCGACGCCATCCGTTTCGACACCGTCTCCGCCGCGCTCGACATGCTGTATGACCTGGTGTGCGCAGGTGCAGGTGAAACCTGAAACGCATACACCTTTGCCGGCAATCACCGGGCGGCAGGTGGCCAGCGTCGCTATCGCAACCCTTCTGTTCATGGGCTTCGGGGTGGCCGTCGGCAGCATCATTATTGTCACGCCGATGCTGCTAGAAAAAGCAACGGACTTACCTCGCCTCTACATTCTGCTGGTCGCTTCCGTTTTGCAATGCGCCGCAATGTTTGGAGCGGTGTACTGGATTATCCTTAAAGGCGGCGGGATTTCATGGCGACAGTTCGGTTTTTTACGGCCGAACGTTAAACAATTCGGCCTAGCCATAATTCTGGGCGTGATGCTGGTCCCGGTCATGGAGGGCATCGAACGCCTGGCCGGGATTACCTTGGGCGACACGATCGTCGGTTGGCTTGCGCCGGAGGGGTTTACCTGGTCCGGATTGTTTTTCGGCGTGCTGCTGATCGGCATCGCCACGCCGGTCGCCGAAGAAGTGCTTTTTCGGGGCGTGATCTATGCCTGGATGCGCACGCGCTGGCGCATGACGACGGCACTGCTGCTGAACGGGGCGCTTTTCGGCGTCATCCACCTGCAATACCCGTCCCCCTACCTTGTCCTGGTCGGCCTGCTGGGCATCGCTTTTGCCTTCGCCTATGAAAAAACGGGGTCGCTCTGGGTGCCTTCCCTGATGCACGCAGGGCACAATTCGGCCGTCATCATTGCCGTGTATTGGGCGTTGGATTAAGCCGTGGCAGTTTCCGGTTCCGGTTCTCTCGCCACATTCTCTTTCACCTGAGACGGCTCCTCTCCCTCGGCGGAGAATCGTACTCCCTTCATCGATTGAAGGAACGCATCACGCTCGGCAATCGTGGGCATCTTCCCGAACCTTTTTTGGTGCGCGTCCAGCGCCGCTTCCAATCTGTCCACGACACGCTGTGACTCCTCGGTAAGCGGATTGGGGCTCTTGCCTAGCGCCATGCCAACATCAGCAAACTCCTTCACACACGCCAAATCGGGCTGAAATACATCTTCCTCCGACGAATTGAGCAACTGGGGATCGCATTGATACAAGGCCGCCAGCGCGACAATCGTTTGCGGATGAAGGTCGATGGTTTCACTCCCCTGTTGGACGCCACCCGTCGGATTATTTGGCAATCCCAACTCACGTACCGCTTTTTCAATCAATTCGTTTTGCTCAGTTCTCCATCTGCCGAGCAACCATTTCTCGTCGGCCCCCCTCTTAACCGGACTTGAGCCCATGGCAAGAAAACGCGCCCAATTTCGAAAGCGCTTGATATTTCGCGGCGTATTTCGACGCAACGTGACGACCGGATCCCAAATGACCAATGCCTGCTGAAAATCATTTGTCCCCCATTTCCCAGATGAACTCGTTAATCGATGCCCTGAGTGACCTGAAACCTTAAAAGTGGTCCGAGACGTTTGAGAGGATTTGGCGCATTCTGACCTTTGAGAAGGAGGACCGAATGAGCCGCAAACGCTATACCCCAGAACAGATCATCAGCATGCTACGCGAGGCCGAAGTTGGCTTGGCGCAGGGCGAGACGGTCGGTCGGATATGTCGCCGACTGGGCGTATCTGAACAGAGTTACTACCGCTGGCGCCGTGAATACGGTGGTATGAAAGTCGACCAGGCCCGCCGCCTGAGGTAGTGTCCAGAATCTTTCGCACATTTTTTCAGGCGACGGCTCCACTGGTT
>CAYOAD010000077.1:0-16631 GCA_964401845.1 uncultured Rhodospirillaceae bacterium
CCGCGGCTGGCGGCGGCGGCGTGCGCCAGCCCGAGGCGCGTGAGATTGGGGATGATCAAGGGTCCCTGGCGCAGTCCATCTCTATCGGCACGACCTGCGGCACAAGCCTCGGCGATGTGTCCGAACGTGTCCGCTTCGGTCTCCTCCCAGCGGTCGGCGGCCGCCGCCGCACCGATCCCCCGCGAATCGAGCACCAGTATGAAGGCGCGTTTCACTGCTTAACCGCCGATGCGTTGGTGAACGATAGGAATATCGGCGGGCTCCTCGCCATCCACCCGGACGGCCGCCCGAACCTCGGCGATGGCGGCATTGGCCGCTTCTTCGCTGGCGGCGTGCACCATGGCGAGCGGCTTGTCAGGTCCGACGTCTTCGCAGATGTTGACCACATCGCTGAGGCCCACGGCATAGTCGATGCCGTCGCTGGCCCGGCGGCGGCCACCGCCCAGACCGACAACGGCAACGCCGACGTCCCGCGCATTCATACCGGTCACCATGCCCGGCGTTTCCGCCATGCAGGGCACGACCACCGGCGCCTTGGGCAGGTAGTCGCCGCTTTTTTCGAGGAAATCGGCAGGTCCGCCCAGCGCGGAAACCATGCGCCCGAACGTTTCGGCGGCAGCGCCGCTCGTCAGGGTTTCCTCCGCCTTGGCACGCGCGGCCTCGGCGTCGGCCGCCAAGCCACCAAGAACGAGCATCTCCGAGGCCAGCGCCATGACGATTTCATGCAGCCGGATGTCGCGCTTTCCCGTCAAATAGGCCACCGTCTCAGCAACCTCCAGAGCGTTGCCGACCCCCGTGCCCAAAACCTGATCCATGTCGGTTATGAGAGCGCTGGTGGCAAGGCCTGCGCCGTTGGCGACCTCAACGATACTGGTGGCCAGTTCCTGCGCCATCTCCATGGTATCGGCGAAAGCCCCGCTGCCGGTTTTCACATCCATCACCAGACCCTGCAGACCGGCCGCCAGTTTTTTCGACAGGATCGAAGCCGTGATCAAGGGTACGGATTCCACCGTCGCCGTAACGTCTCGGATGCCATAGAAGCGCTTGTCCGCCGGGGCCAGATCGCCGGTTTGGCCGATGATGGCGACCCCGGCCTCGGCCACAACCTTGCGGAACATGGCGTTGTCGGGCGTTGTCGAGTAACCGGGTATGGAATCGAGTTTGTCCAGCGTCCCGCCGGTATGACCCAGGCCCCGGCCCGAAATCATCGGCACGAAGCCGCCGGCCGCCGCCACGACCGGGCCCAGCATCAGGCTTACCTTGTCGCCGACCCCACCGGTCGAATGCTTGTCGAGGATCGGCCCCGGTAAATCAAGATCGGACCAGTCGAGCACTTCACCCGAGCGCGTCATCTCGCGCGTCAGCACGACGCGTTCGTCCATCGTCATGCCCTGGAAGAAGACGGCCATGGCGAAAGCGGCGATTTGTCCCTCGCTGATGCTTTCGTCGGCCAGGCCACGGACCATGAAGACGATTTCCTCGTCGTCCAGCACCGCGCCGTCGCGTTTCCGGCGAATAATTTCCTGGGGCAGCATCCCGCTCAGGCCTCGAACTTGGTCAGGAATTCGGTCAGCAGGCTCTGCACTGAACCCGCCGCCTGAGCCGCCATCGTCATGGTCTGGTCGTGAGTGAGTTTCACGTCGCTCATGCCCGCCGCCAGATTGGTAATGATGGAAAGCGCCGCGACCCGCATGCCGGCATGGCGCGCCAGGATAACCTCCGGTACCGTCGACATGCCCACGGCGCTGGCCCCCAGCACCTTGGCGGCGCGGATCTCAGCGGGCGTCTCGAAATGCGGGCCGCAGAACCACATGTAAACGCCCTCGGCCAGCGTGACGTCGACTGCCGCCGCGGCGCGACGCAATTGATCGCAGAGGCCCGGATCGTAAGCATCGACGAGGTCGACGAAGCGTTCGCTGCCTTCCTCGCCGAATAGGGGCGACGCGCCGGTAAAACTGATGTGGTCGGTCAGCAGCATAACGCTGCCCGGTCCGGCTTCGATATCCGTGCTGCCCGCCGCATTGGTTACGACCAGGGTCTCGCATCCGGCGGCATGGAGCGTGCGCACCGGCGTTTTCATGGCGTCGGCGCTGCCCGTCTCATAGAAGTGCGCCCGGCCCTTCATAACGGCAACAGGCGTCGCGCCGACGGTTCCCAGGATCAGCTGGCCGGCATGGCCGGCCACGCCGGGTTCGGGAAACCCAGGAAGATCTCCGTACGATATGACCACCTGGTTTTCGATCGTTTCAGCGAATGGCCCGAGGCCCGAGCCTAGGATCATACCGACGCGCGGCGAAAAACCGGGCGCGCGTTCCGCGATCACGCGTGCGGACGTTTCGATGTCAGTGCTCACGCACTCCCCCCTTCTCCTGTCTTTACGGTCACTCGAGGTTTTCCGGGCCGAAGGAATACGGCAGCAGTTCCCCAAGCGTCATGGTTTGACGTAAACCCTCCGTCCCACAGATATGGATCGGCGTGGCATCGTCGGCAAATTCCCGGATGCGCTGGCGGCAACCGCCGCACGGCGTGACCAGACCGTCACCACGGCCCATTACGGCAATCTCCGCGATGCGTTGCTCGCCCGCCATAATCATGGCCGATATGGCCGATGCTTCGGCGCAGCAGCCTTGCGGGTAGGCGGCGTTTTCGACGTTGCAACCGGCATAGAGGTTGCCGCCGTCGGTTTTTACGACGGCGCCAACCTGGAATTCCGAATACGGGGCGTAAGCCTTATCCATGGCAACGCGGACAAGGTCGAGCATCTCCTGGTCCATATTACCGCTCTTTGACGTAGGGCTCGCCGATCGCCTTCGGAGCGATGGCTTTGCCGATAAATCCTGCCAACAGAATAACCGTGAGGGCATAGGGCAGCGCCTGGATCAATTGCACCGGTACTTCGCCGACACCCGGAATAACCACGCCCTGCAGACGGATCGCGATGGCATCCAGCAGACCGAACATCAAACAGGCGCCCATGGCCTGGAACGGCCGCCACTTGCCGAATATGAGCGCGGCCAAGGCGATGTAGCCCTGCCCCGCCGACATCTCCCGCACGAAACCGGCGTTTTGGGCGATCGACAAATATGTCCCTGCAATTCCGGTCAGCATGCCGGTAATCATCACGGCGCGGTAGCGCAGCCAGGTGACGGAAATGCCGGCGGTGTCGACCGCGTGCGGGTTTTCACCCACCGCCCGCAGACGCAGCCCGAAGCGGGTGCGGAACACCACCCACCACGTAATGGGAACAGCGGCAAAGGCCGTGTAGGCCAGCAGATTGTGACCGCTGAAAAATCCGCTATAGAGCGTGCCGATGACGGGAACGTCGGCGAGCGCTTCCGCCAACGGCAGCTGGATCGGCATGAAACGGGCCTCGGACGGCAGGCTCGGCGTCTGGCCGCCCCGGTGGAACCAGGCAATACCGAGAACGACGGTCAGGCCGGACATCAGCATGTTGATGGCAACGCCGCTAACGACCTGGTTTCCCTTGTGAGTGATGCAGGCAAAGCCGTGGACGAGGGCGAGGAATACCGTGAAGGCCATGGCGCCGAAAAGCGCCAGCCAGGCAGAACCCGTGACGGCCGCGACGCTGCCGGCGATGAAGGCGCCGCCGAGCATCTTGCCTTCGAGGCTGATGTCGATGGTTCCGGAACGCTCGGAAAACAGCCCCGCCATGGCGCACAGCACCAAGGGGGTTGAGACCCGCACCATGGCGTTGGCGGTCAGCGTGATGAAAACGACGGCGTCTTCCATATCAGGCTTCCTCCGCCGCCGCCGCATCGCCGCGCGATGACGTCAGGTTCCGGTATATACGCTCGATCGTCGGCGCCAGCATGTAGGCCAAAGCGCCCGAGAAAAGGATGACCAAACCCTGGATCAACACGATCATTTCACGGGTAATAGTGGGAATTTCGAAAGCCAGTTCCGCCCCGCCCTGGTAGAGCACCCCGAACAACAAGCTGGCGAGCACGATTCCCACAGGGTGGTTGCGACCCATCAGAGACACCGCGATACCGGTAAAGCCATAGCCGGCGGTAAAATTCAGCAGCAGTTTATGGTGCACGCCCATGATTTCGTTCAAGCCAACCATGCCGGCGAGGCCGCCGGAGATGCACATGACGATGACGATGGTCCTTTTCGGATCGACGCCGGCGTAGATCGCCGCTTTTTCATTGTGACCGACGGCGCGGACGTCATAGCCCCACTTGGTGCGCCACAAATAGAACCAAAGACCGACGCAGCAGATCGCCGCCCAGATGACGGTGGCGTTGAGCGGCGTGCGGGTGATCTCCATGCCGAACCAGCCGAATATTTCGTGCATGAACGGCAGATGGGCGGCCTTTTCGAAGGTGATGCTCTGCGGCGACATCTGGTTCGGCTTGATCAGGACATTGACCATCAAATAGACCATCAGCGCCGCCGCGATGAAGTTGAACATGATGGTCGTGATGACGATGTGACTGCCCCGATAGGCCTGCAGATAGCCCGGGATGATCGCCCAGGCGGCGCCGAACAATCCGGCGGCCAGAATGCCCAGCGGCAGCAGCACGATGAACGGCAGTGTCTGGTGGAAGGCCAGCATGACCAGACCGACCCCCAGGCCGCCGATATAGGCCTGGCCCTCGCCGCCGATGTTGAAAAGGTTGGTGTGGAAGGCGATCGCCACCGCCAGACCGGTAAAGATAAAGTTTGTGGCGTAGTAGAGCGTATAGCCGATGCCCTCGTCGTACCCCAGCGCGCCGCGCAGCATGATGACCACGGCTTCGAACGGATCCTCCCCGATCAAGGCGATGATGATGCCCGAGACGGCCAGCGCCATGGCGATATTGATTACCGGAATCAATCCGATATCGATCCACCGTGGGAGCCTCTGACTACCGTCACTCATGTCGTCGCTCCCGCATCGGCCGTTTCCCCGGATGCCGCCGGCCCGTCTTCCGTCATGGCATTTGCCATCATCAGACCCAGGGTACGCTCATCGGCTTCATCGCCCGCTACTTCGGCAACGATGCGGCCTTCGAACATCACCAGAATGCGGTCCGCCAGCGACATGATTTCATCGAGTTCGACAGAAACCAGCAGCACGGCGCAACCATTGTCGCGCAGGTCGACCAGATGCCGGTGGATGAATTCGATGGCGCCGATATCGACGCCTCTCGTCGGCTGGCCGACCAGTAGCACTTCGGGATCGCGGTCGATTTCGCGAGCCAGGATGAGCTTTTGCTGATTACCGCCGGAAAAATTCGCGGACTTGGTATCCGGATGAGGCGGGCGAACGTCGAAACGCTCCATGATCTCCGAACAATGGGTTCTGATGGCTTGCAGGTCGAACAGGATGCCCGACTGGTACTTTTCGTCATGCTGATAGCCGAGAATAGCTGATTCCTGGGCGGAAAATGCCGTCACCATACCCAATTTTTGGCGATCCTCCGGGACGTGGGCCATTTTCATCGCGCGCATTTCAGCCGGATCGCAGTGTGCCTCACTGCTGACCTCACGGTCACCCACCTTGATGCGGCCGCGAACAATGCGCTGAATGCCTGACAAGGCGTCAAGCAACTCGCTCTGGCCGTTGCCGGAAACGCCGGCAATTCCCACGATTTCGCCCTTGCGGACCTCAAAACTGACGTCATCGACCTTGGCGACATCGTAGGCGTCGCGAACCGTCAGTCCTTCGACCACCAGGGCGGCGGCGCCGGGCTGGCATGGCTTCTTTTCCAGATCGGCTCGAATCTTCCGCCCGACCATGAGCTCGGCCAGCTCCTCCTTCGAGGTTTCGCTGGTCTTTCTGTGAGCCACCATCTCGCCGTGCCGCATGACGGACACGGTGTCGGTTATCGCCATGATCTCCCGCAGCTTGTGAGTGATCAGAATGACGGTTGTGCCTTGCTCCTTGAGCGCCTGGAAAATCCGGAAGAGCTGGTCCGTTTCCTGGGGCGTCAAAACGCCTGTCGGTTCATCAAGGATCAGAATGCGGGCGCCGCGATAGAGCGCTTTGAGGATTTCCACCCGCTGCAGTTCGCCGACCGGCAGTTCCTCGGCCAGAGAGTCGGGATCGACCTGCAGCCCGTATTCGTTTTCCAGCCGCTCCAGTTCGCCGCGGGCCTTGTCGATGCTCTCCTTGAGCAGCGCGCCCGATTCAGCGCCCATCATGACGTTTTCCAACACCGTAAAGGTATCGACCAGCATAAAGTGCTGGTGAACCATGCCGATGCCGGAGGCGATGGCGTCATTAGAGCTTAAGATTTTGACGGGTTCGCCGCGGATGAAAATTTGGCCGGCGTCCGCCTCGTAAAATCCGTAGAGAATGCTCATCAACGTCGATTTCCCGGCGCCGTTTTCGCCGACGATCCCGTGAATCGCGCCGGCTTCGACCGTCATCGAAACGTTGTGATTGGCCCGCACGGGGCCGAAAGACTTGCTGATATTGCGCAATTCGATGGCCGCCGGAGAGGGATTTCCCCCCTCCGGCGCGACGCCGCTGACGTCAGTATCGTTGGCGTTCGCCATCAAACCGGTACCCTACCCGCCTACATGGTGCAGGTATTGCCGTCGGTGTAGTTGTGGACTTTGATCTTGCCCGAAATGATGTCGGCCTTGGCCTGATTGACCTTCGACTTCATGCCGTCGGAGACCAGGGACATGTTGTGCTCGTCCAACGCCCAGTCGATGGCGTTTTCGGCAAGACCCATGACCTTGATACCAGGCTTCCAGGTACCGTTCTTGACCGTCATGAAGGTGTCGAACGCGGCCACGTCGACGCGCTTCAGCATCGAGGTCAGCATCGTGCCCGGGTGCAGGTAGTTCTGGTTCGAATCGACGCCGATGGCAAGCTTGCCGGCGTCCTTGGCAGCCTGGTAGACGCCAACACCGGTACCGCCGGCAGCGGCATAAACAACGTCAACGCCCTGGTCGAACTGGCCGCGGGTCAATTCGGCGCCCCGGCTCGGGTCGTTCCAGGCCGACGGCGTGGTGCCGGTCATGTTCTGGATGACTTTGGTGCTGCCGTTGGCGTGTTTGACGCCTTGCACGTAGCCGCAGGCGAACCTGCGAATGAGCGGAATGTCCATGCCGCCGACGAAACCGACTTTGCCGGTCTTGGAGGCCATGGCGGCCATCATGCCGACCAGGAACGAGCCTTCATGTTCCTTGAACAGGATGGCCTGAACGTTGGGCGCCTGGACCCAGCCGTCGATGATCGCGAACTTGGTGTCCGGGAACTCGGCCGCGACTTTCTTGATGGCGTCCGATTGCGCGAAGCCGATGCCGAGAACGATGTCGGAACCACGCTGGGCCATCTTGCGGATTGCCTGCTCGCGTTGCGCTTCGTTCGTGACTTCGAATTCACGATAGGAGATGCCGGTGTCCTTCTTGAACTTCTCGACACCGTCATAGACGCCCTGGTTAAAGGACTTGTCGAATTTGCCGCCCATATCGAACACAACAGCAGGTTTGATATCGGCAGCCGATGCCGCGAACGATGCCAAAAGCACCGCTGCCGCGCTGGCGGTCCGCAAAAACATTTTCATATTATACTTCCTCCCGGTTTGCGGTTTTCAGAGGCTTCTATCCAAGCAGCGAATGCCGGCCTCCCTCGGTCATTCCCCATAAGGTATCCAAATATTCTTAACTTGGGTGGCGCGGCGCAGGAATGCCCTCCCCTCGGCGACACTCCCGTCGCGCCAGTCCATTGCACGCCCATTATTAACCCATGTTTGTTTCAGGTCACCAGCAGATGCAAGTTCCACCGACTTGCTTCCTTCGGCGCTTCCGGCATACCAGACCGCGTCGACCTCGTCATGTTCGGCCAAAACGGCGGCAAGCTGATCCCTGTCGCCCGTCACGATGTTGATGACGCCGCCGGGTACATCGGATGTTTCGAGCACCTGATAAAAATCGGTCGCAGCCAACGGGTGGCGCGAAGACGGGATCACGACGACCCGGTTACCCATCGCGACGGCCGGTGCCAGCAGCGAGATAAAAGCCAGCAAGGGCTGTTCATCGGGACAGGCGATGCCCATGACGCCCAACGGCTCGTTCATGGCCAGGGCGACCCCGCGCAGCGGCGGCGAATGGACGGCACCGTCGAACTTGTCGGCCCAGGCGCCGTAAGTGAAAAGCCGCCGCACCGAGGCCCCCACCTCGTCTGCGGCGGCTTTTGCACTCCCCCCAGTCATCGCCCGCAGCCGGTCGGCGAATTCACGCGACCGCGCCGCCAAGTTTTCGGCGATGTAGTAGATGACCTGGGCCCGATTGTGCGTTGTTGCCGTCGACCATGCCATTGATTTCCGCGCAGCCTCTACGGCATTTCTGATGTCTTTGCGATTGCCTTCGCCGACCTGTCCGAGTAACCGCCCGTCCGCTCCAAATACCGGCAGGCTATAGCCGCCGTCCGGCCGTGCCTGCTTGCCGCCGATATAGAGTTTGGCGGTCCGGTCGATGTCGGTTGTTTTGACGTTTTTCGCCCTGACGGCTTGTTTTTGAACGACCGGCTTGGCAACCGGTCCGCTAGCCGCCTTCGGCTTGAGATATTCGTAGAGGCCTTCGACGCCACCCTCGCGGCCGAAACCGGATTCGCGGTAGCCGCCGAAACCGACGCCGGCATCGAACTGATTGGTGGTGTTGATCCAGACGACGCCTGCCTTGATCTTGGGCGCCATGTCTAGCGCGAGATTGATGTTCTCCGTCCAGATGCTGGAGGCCAGCCCGTAGCGCGTGTCGTTGGCCAGCGCCGCTGCTTCGCCCGGCGTTCGGAACGTCATGGCGACCAGCACGGGACCGAAAATTTCCTCCCGCGCCACGGTTGCCGAAGGCTCAACGCCGGTCATCAAGGTCGGCGGATAGAAACAGCCGTTACCGGGAACCGTGGCCTCGGTTTGCCAAAGTTCCGCTCCCTCATCGACGCCCTGTCTGACCAGTTCCTCAATGCGCTGTTTCTGCACCGGATGGACGATCGCGCCGATATCGTTGGTCTTGTCGAGCGGATCGCCGATCCGCAGATTTTTCATGCGCGCCCGCAGTTTCTTGTACATGCGTTTCGCCACGCCCTCCTGAACGAGCAAGCGCGAACCGGCGCAGCAGACCTGTCCCTGATTGAACCAGATGGCGTCGACGATACCCTCGACGGCGCTGTCGAGGTCGGCGTCGTCAAACACGATGAACGGCGACTTACCACCGAGTTCCAGGGAAAGCTTCTTGCCACTGCCGGCGGTTGCTTCGCGGATGCGGCGGCCAACATCGGTGGAGCCCGTAAAGGCGATTTTGTCGACGCCGGCATGGTTGACGATCAGTTCCCCGGTGCGACCGTCGCCCGTCACGATGTTGACCACGCCGGCGGGCAAGCCCGCCTCCTGGCATATTTCCGCAAACAGCAGCGCCGTCAAACTGGTGTATTCGGCAGGCTTGAGCACAACGGTGTTACCCGCCGCCAGGGCCGGCGCGATTTTCCAGGCCAGCATCAGCAGCGGGAAATTCCAGGGAATGACCTGGCCGACGACGCCGACCGGTTCATGATCGGGAAACTCGCTATCCAGCAGCTGGGCCCAGCCGGCGTGGTGATAGAAATGGCGAGCCACCAACGGGATATCGATGTCGCGGGTTTCGCGCACTGTTTTGCCGTTGTCGATGGTTTCGAGGACCGAGAACAGGCGCGAGTGCTTTTGCATCAGCCGCGCCAGGGCGTAAAGAAATTTTGCCCGCTCATGCCCGTCGAGGGCGGCCCACGGGGCATGCGCCTTGCGCGCCGCCTTTACCGCCGCGTTGACGTCAGCTTTGTTGGCCTGGGAGAGCGTCGCCAGCCGCTTGCCGTCCGCGGGATTGTGCGTGGCGAAGCTCTCGCCCGATTTCGCGCCGCGCCATTTACCGTCGATAAACAGCTTGAAGGCGCCGCCATGTTCCTTGATCCAGGCGTCGGCATGACCCCTCGCCTCCGGCGCCGGGCCGTATTCCATGGTGTCGAGGATTTCGAGTACGCTCATGTCTTCTCTAACCCATCGGCTGGCGGTAGGACGCGGCGTAGCGGCCGGTCGCGTTGTGTTCAAGCTGACGTTCGATGTCGCCCAGCAGGCTAGATGCGCCGAAGCGGAACAGTGAAGGATCGAGCCAGTCGCGTCCCAACTCCTCCTTCATCAGGATGAGATATGCCAGCGCGTCCTTGGCGGTGCTGACGCCGCCGGCCGGTTTGTATCCGATGCGGCAACCGGTTCGTTCCTGGTACTCACGGATTAGACGCACCATGACGAGGCTCACCGGCAGCGTCGCGTTGACACCTTCCTTGCCGGTCGAGGTTTTGATGAAATCCGCCCCCGCCATCATGCACACTGCCGAGGCCCGCGCCACGTTGCGCAAGGTCACCAGATCGCCGGTGCCCAGAATGGCTTTCATATGGGCCGGTCCGCAGGCTTCGCGAAAAGCCCGAACCTCGTCGTAAAGGGCCTGCCAATTACCGGTCAACACGTGGCCGCGCGTGATGACGATATCGATTTCTGCGGCGCCGGCCCGGACCGACGCTTTGATTTCCCGAAGCTTGGTATCCATCGGCGCCAAGCCCGCCGGGAACCCGGTGGACACGGCGGCGACGGGAATATTCGTCCCGGCCAGCGCTTCGACGGCGGTTTTGACCATCTGATGGTAGACGCAGACGGCGCCGACCGTGAGGTCGAGATTACCCGCTCCGAGAGCCGCCAAAACCTCCGGGCGTACGGGCTGGCGCGCCTTGGCGCAAAGCCGTTTGACGCGGCCCGGCGTGTCGTCGCCGGCCAGCGTTGTCAGGTCGATGCAGGAGACGGCTTTGAGAAGCCAGGCGGCCTGCCAAGCCTTTTTGACCGTGCGCCGCCCCCCCAGCGTCGAGGTGCGGCGTTCGACGGCGCTACGGTTGACGCGCAGGCTTTCGACCCAGTCGAGATCCAGCGCCGTCCCGGGATTGCGGTGTTCGTCGTCCGTCGCATTGGCCGCCACCCCGAGCGGCAGGGATTCGATTTTTGCGCTCATCCGACCTGCCTCTTCGGTTCATCAAGTTGCTCGGCGTCCAGGCGTTCGACAATCCGGCGGGCCGCCACCTCACCCAGGACGAGATCAGTGATAGCCCCCGTTTTCAGGGCCGCCATGACCGCATCGCCCTTGGTTTCGCCACCCACCACGGCGACCACGCGGCGGCCGCGCAGATCGTCGATGCCCAAACCCAGGGAGTGTTGGTTAACTTCCGAATCGACCGCGATCCCATAGGCGTCGACAAAACTGCCCATGACG
Source organism: uncultured Rhodospirillaceae bacterium (assembly GCA_964401845.1). GTDB lineage: Bacteria > Pseudomonadota > Alphaproteobacteria > UBA2966 > UBA2966 > CAYFKJ01. Next base: position 11,245 of record CAYOAD010000077.1, read on the forward strand.
TCGCCGACAGCCTGCATGATCCGCAACTCCTTCCATTCTTCGTCGGTCACCATGCCGACCTGTTTGACGTGGGCGTCGCCTTCCAGCGTACCGATACCGATCACGAACATGTCCGCTTGACGGGCCAGGGCCAACAGGTCCTGCACGCTGCGCTGCGCCAGCAACAGTTCCTTTTCCTCAACGCTGGCCGCGATATAGGGAACCGGCAGGAAATATCCTTCGCCCCCGGTGCGATCGACCAGTTTGTGGACGACATCGAAGGGATTGGCGGACAGGTTCCTGGTGAGGCTTCCCGACACCGAGACGAATTTGAGGTCGGGGCGCTGAATGGTCGGCAGGTTTTTCACCATGGCAGCGAGCGAGCGTCCCTTGCCGACGCCAATCATCAGGGAACCGGAATTTTCAATGATGCCGTGGAGGAAGCGTGCGGCGGCGGCGCCGACGGCGGCGAAATCACCGTGATGCGTATCTTCGGTGTCCTCACCTAAATCCGGCGCGACGATGCAGTTGTCCAGGCCATAGTCGCCGGCGATACGGGTTTCCAGTTCCAGGCATTGATCGGGCGCGCCTTCGATGAAGACCTTGACCAGGCCGTTGTCGTGGGCCAGCGCGATCAGACGATGCGCCTTACCGGGCGAAACGCCAAGCCGGGATGCAATTTCACTTTGGGTGTGGCCACCGATATAACTGAGCCAGGCAGCGCGTGCCGCCATGCTCAAATCCTGTTCCCCGGTGTCTTTTTTTCTGCCGGCCATATTCCCTGTCTCTGACCGTTTGTGGAATTTTTTTTATTTAATGAAATTTTTTTCAAATTGCGCCTATATGGACCTGATGTCAAGTAAATGAATCATTCCACGAACGGACCCGCATGACCTTCCACAGCAACGCCTTCAGGATCGGTGCCTACTTTTTCGCACTGTTCCTGCTGTACGGCATTTGGGTTCCCTTCCTGCCTTTGTGGCTGGAAGGGCGCGGCCTTGGCGCCGAACAGATCGGCCTGATCCTGGCGGCTGCGCTGTGGGCCAAAATTCCCTTCGGCGTGGGCCTCACCACGCTGGCCGACCAGAGCGGCGAACGGCGCCGCATTCTGGTTGTCATGGCAATCGCCATTGTCGCCGGTTTCATCCTGTTCGAGATTACATTTGGTTTCTGGCTGCTCCTGCTCGGCTGGCTCGTCGTCGGCGCGCTAATCACAACCAATGTCCCCATCGTCGACAGCCTGGCGATCTTGTCGGCCAACCGTTTCGGTATGAACTACGGCGCGGTCCGGCGTTGGGGCTCCATCAGTTTCGTCCTCGCTTCGACGGTGGGCGGCTGGTACCTCATCGGGCGCGACAGTGAGAGCGTTCTGGGGCTGATGATCGCCACGGCATTTGCGCTGTTGTTCGCTTCATTCGCCCTGCCCGACCTGCGACTGGAATCCCGCAAGCGGAAACGTCCCGCCTTCATCGACGTGCTGAAATCCCCGACCTTTCGCACCTTTGCCGTGGCCGCGGCGTTGCTGCAGGCAAGCCATGCTGCGCTTTACGGCTTTGCCTCGCTGCACTGGCTGCAGGCCGGTATTTCCGAAAGCACCATCGGCCTTTTATGGTCGGTAGGCGTGGTGGCGGAAATCACACTCTTCAGTTTCGCCCGGCGCCTGATCGACAGATTCGGCGCCACAAAACTGATGATGATGGCCGCGGTCGCGGGCATCATCCGCTGGACGCTGCTCGGTCTCACGGTTTCGCTGCCCTGGCTGGCGGCGGGCCAGTTGCTGCACGGATTTACCTTCGGCGCGACGCACATCGCCGCCTTCGCCTTCATCATGCAATCGGTGCCGGAGGAACAATCGGCTTCCGCCCAGGGCATCTACGATTCCCTTGCCATGGGCCTGTTGTTCGGCATCGCCATGGCCGTCGCCGGCTGGACCTATGAATTGACCGGACCCTGGGCATTTTTCCTGATGACCGGGATGTCGCTGTGCGGCGGCGTGGCCGTTCTGCTGCTGCACAGGCAAGTGAAAAATACATAATCGGCTGGCGCCGGTGACGTTTTTTCAGCTAATATCTGTCCAAGTGGTCAGGTTTTAGACCCACTACGAATCATACGGGGAGCACAACATGTCGACACTTATTCGCGGCGGCACCGTCGTCACGGCGGATGCCAGTTTTCGCGCCGACGTCTACACCGACGAGGGCGTCATCAAGGCCGTCGGTGAAGGCATCGAAGCGCCGTCCGATGCGCGCGTAATTGACGCCGGCGGCCAACTGGTGATGCCGGGCGGCATCGATCCCCATACCCACATGGAATTGCCGTTCATGGGCACGGTGGCGAGCGAGGATTTCTATTCCGGCACCTGTGCGGGCGCTGCCGGCGGCACGACGATGATCATTGATTTCGTCATCCCCAATCCCCAGGAACCGTTGCTGGAAGCCTACGAGAAATGGCGCGGCTGGTCGGAAAAGGCGGCGGCCGATTATTCCTTCCACGTCGCCGTCACCTGGTGGGACGAGAGCGTGCACCGCGACATGGGTACGCTGGTGAACGAGAAGGGCGTCAACAGTTTCAAGCATTTCATGGCCTACAAAGGCGCCATCATGGCTGACGACGAGGTTCTGGTGAACAGCTTCAGCCGGGCCCGCGAGCTTGGCGCCATCTGTACCGTCCATGCCGAAAACGGCGAGCTCGTATTCCGCCTGCAACAGGAAATGAAGGACCGTGGCATCACCGGGCCGGAAGGCCACCCGCTGTCCCGACCGCCCGAGGTCGAGGGCGAAGCGGCCAACCGGGCGATCCGCATCGCCCAGGTTCTCAACGTGCCGCTTTACGTCGTGCACAACAGCTGCCGGGAATCCCTGGAGGCCATCACCCGCGCCCGCCTTGAAGGCCAACGCGTGTTCGGCGAGGTTCTGGCCGGGCATCTCGTTGTCGACGATAGCGTCTACCGCAACCCGGACTTCGAATTCGCCGCAGCTCACGTCATGAGCCCGCCGTTCCGGCCCAAGGGCCACCAGGAAGCGCTCTGGCGCGGCCTGCAGTCGGGCAACCTGCAAACCACCGCGACCGATCACTGCTGTTTCTGCGCGCCGCAAAAGGCCGCCGGGATCGATGACTTCTCGCTCATTCCCAATGGCACGGGCGGCGTCGAGGACCGCATGTCGGTGATGTGGGATCAGGGCGTCGGCACCGGCCGGTTGACGGAAAACGAATTTGTCGCCGCGACATCGACCAACGCGGCGAAGATATTCAACATTTACCCGCGCAAGGGCTCGGTCAACGTTGGCGCCGATGCAGACCTGGTGGTCTGGGACCCGGAAGGGTCGCGCACGATTTCCGCCAAGACCCATCACCAGAACGTTGATTTCAATATCTTTGAAGGCATGACGGTGAAAGGCATTAACACCCATACCCTAAGCCAGGGCCGGGTGGTCTATGCCGATGGTCAGATCGACATGGAGAAGGGCAGCGGCCGCTACATCGACCGACCGGCATTCGCGCCCTTCTATGCCGCCATGGAACGCCGCAGCGAGCTGATGACGCCGACCGCCGTCGAGCGGGCCAAGGCCGCTGAATAGGCAAAGGAACTCTCCTCCCATCGAAGCCCTGCCTCCCCGGTTTCGCCGCCGGGGAGGATTTTTTTGCCCGTATTTGTTTGGAAATTGTCAATCTTTAGGCCGCTATTCTTGGTTACGGAAACCTTAACCCCATTCGGTGAAACACGTTGGCTGACAAGAAACCCAAGGACGAAGGCGGCAGCGGTGAGACGCGGTTTGAAAACGAGCCGTCGGAATTGGATGAACAAACCCACCAGGAGATGGCCCTCCTCTACAAGGAGAGCACCGACACGGTGCGTTTCGCCAAACACCTCCAGTGGTGGACCGTCGGTTCGACCCTGCTGGCTTACGGCGCCATTCTCGGCGTCGCCAAACTCGTAACCGCCGACAAGGGCTATACGGACATTCTGACCGGCGTGGTCATCATCCTGACCCTCGCCGTCATTTTCACGATCGTCGTCTACCAGTTCTGGCAGCACACGGAACTGATGAAGATCGAGGAGATCAACCGCCACTTCTCAACCCTGTTCACGCGCATCCGCCGTATTAAGTCGAAGCGCGAGGCGAACGTCCATCGCTACCTCCTGCTGATCTTCATGATCTCCGTCGTCGTCATGGGCGCCATCGTGACGCACTTGGGGCTGATCCAGCTGCTCGCCCACTGTTTTCGGTGACCCCATAGTCCATGACCAAACTCCACTGGGAAGACCTCAACCTGGGTGACGTATTCTGGGGTGCGACAGTCGCCGCCGACCGCGAGGAAATGCTCGACTACGCCAGGCGCAACGATCCCCTGCCCTTTCATCTCGACGAGGAGGCCGCGAAGGCGTCGCAGTTCGGGGGCCTGATCGCCAGCGGCAGCTACGTCATTACGCTTTGGTACCGCACCTCGGTTCCCGTTCTGGCGGATATCGAGCTTTTGGGCGGACTCGAATGGCTGGTGAAGCTGAAAGCGCCGGTCAGGCCCGACGACCAGGTTCGCTTGCGCATCGAAATGATCGACAAGGCGCCATCGAGCAAGCCGGGCCGGGGCTACATCACAATATTGAATGAGCTTTTCAATCAGGACGACACGCTGGTCTTTTCCTGCGAGGCCAAGCTGATGGTGGGGACGCGGCCGTAGGTTCTAGAACGGCTCACCTTCGGGTTCGGCGGCGTTCAAGGTTCCTTCGCCCGGCGTCATGAAGAGCATCGCCGTGGTTTCGTGGGGCCGGGCGGTGTGCCAAACACCTTTTGGCACCACGACGCAAGAACCCGGCTGATCGACCCGGACGACTTCCTCAGCTCCGTCACGCCACAACACGAAATCGATATCGCCCGATATCAAATAAACCAGTTCATCGGATTCCGGATGTACCTCCCAGCTTTCCCAAGCGGCGGTAAATTCATGCTTCGACAGCAGAATGTGGCCCGCGAATCCGCCGAATTCCGTATCGAGTTCCGCGTAGAAATTTGGCGTGACGTCTTTGGGCGTGGCCTTGCCGTCGGGCCCCAGGATGAGCCTGGTGCTTTCGAGAAGGTAAGGTCCGGGATCGGTCGCCATATGATGTCCTCCCGCGCCGTCACCAGCTGTTACGGAGCTCCCGGAGCTTCAAAAAAACCGTGCGGGGGTCGGGATCATCGGGCAAATCGGGAAAACTCTCGCGGATGGCGGCGATGACGCTGGGGCTTCGCAAGCGCAGGAAAGTATTGATTTCCTTCTCCAAAGCCATAGTCGAAATCATCGCATCGTCGGGATCCTGATCGGACAGATCGTCGAGCAACGACTTGGCGCGTTCGTTGTCGGGCTCCCTGTTGAGCGTAAACTCCAGATTGTTGGTCATGTAGTCGTGGCCCGGATAGATCAGGGCC
>CAYOAD010000078.1:0-16468 GCA_964401845.1 uncultured Rhodospirillaceae bacterium
CAACTGGTTCTTCCTGGCCTTCATCGTCACCGTCGCGGTGCTGCACATCGTCAACAACCTGGCCATCCCGGTGTCCTGGACTAAGAGCTACGTCGTCTGGGCTGGCGTTCAGGACGCCCTGACGCAGTGGTGGTACGCCCATAACGCCGTCGGCTTCTTCCTTACTGCGGGCTTCCTCGGCATCATGTACTACTTCGTGCCGAAGCAGGCCGAGCGTCCGGTTTATTCCTACCGCCTCTCCGTGGTGCACTTCTGGTCGCTGATCTTCCTCTATATCTGGGCCGGACCCCACCACCTCCATTACACCGCGCTGCCGGACTGGGCTCAGACATTGGGCATGACGTTTTCGGTGATGCTCTGGATGCCCTCGTGGGGTGGCATGATCAACGGCATCATGACGCTGTCAGGGGCCTGGGACAAACTGCGCACCGATCCCGTGCTGCGCCTCATGGTGACCTCCATCGCGTTCTACGGCATGAGCACGTTCGAAGGCCCGATGATGTCGATCAAGGCCGTGAACGCGCTGAGCCATTACACCGACTGGACCATCGGTCACGTCCATTCCGGTGCGCTGGGCTGGGTCGGCTTCGTCAGCTTCGGCGCAATCTACTATCTGGTGCCGAAACTGTGGGGTCGCGAACGCCTCTATTCACTGCGGCTGGTCAACGTCCACTTCTGGGTCGCCACCATCGGTATCGTCTTCTACGTCACGGCGATGTGGGTTTCCGGCATCATGCAGGGCCTGATGTGGCGGGCCTACGATTCGCTCGGTTTTCTGCAGTATTCGTTCGTCGAGACCGTCGAGGCGATGATGCCGTTCTACGTCATCCGCGCCGCCGGCGGCGGCCTGTTCGTCATTGGTTCTCTGATTATGGCCTACAACGTTTGGCGCACGATCAAGGGCGATCTTCGCGACGAGGCGCCGATCGGTGCCCCGGCAGCGGCGTGAGACGGGTGGAGGAAAGACAATGAAACACGAAATATTCGAAACCAACTCCATCCTGCTGCTGATCGGTACGCTGATCGTCATATCGATCGGCGGCATCGTGCAACTGGTTCCGCTGTTCTTCATGGAAAGCACGATCGAAAAGGTCGAGGGCATGCGGCCCTACTCGCCGCTCGAACTGGCCGGCCGGAATATCTATATACGCGAAGGCTGCTACACCTGCCATGGCCAGATGGTCCGCCCATTCCGTGACGAGGTCGAACGCTACGGCCACTACAGCCTGGCGGCGGAAAGCATGTATGACCGGCCGTTCCAGTGGGGCTCCAAGCGGACCGGACCGGACCTCGCCCGGGTCGGCGGCAAGTACTCCAACGACTGGCATGTCGCGCACATGATCAATCCGCAAAGCATCGTGCCGGAATCGGTCATGCCGCAGTATCCCTTCCTGGCGGAGAACGAGCTGGACTACGCCGATATCGCCGATCACCTTGCCGCCCTCAAATTGCTGGGCACGCCATATTCGGACGGCATGATCGCCAACGCGGTCGACGACGTCAAAGCGCAGGCGCAGGACGATCTCGACGAGGCCGAAGCCGTTATCGGCCGCTACCCCAAGGCCCAGGCCGCCGATTTCGACGGCAATCCCGATTTCATATCCGAGCTCGACGCGCTGGTGGCCTATTTGCAGATGCTGGGCACGCTGGTCGATTTCGAGAGTTACCGGCCGGCCAGCTAAGGCGTTTGAGGAGTTTAAAGCGCTATGGACTATGAAAGCGTCAGATCGATTTCGACCTGGTTCGGATTGATTCTGTTCATGGCGCTGTTCGCCGGAATCTTGTTCTGGGCGTACCGCCCGAAAAACAAGAGCAAGTTCGAAGATTACGGTTCCATCCCCTTCCGGGATGAAGACAAGAGGGCAGACAATGCCGACTAAGATTGAAAAAGACTCGATTACCGGAACCGAAACCACCGGCCACGAGTGGGACGGCATCAAGGAACTCAACAATCCCTTGCCGCGTTGGTGGCTCTATATTTTGTGGGCGACGATCATCTGGTCGGTGGTCTACTGGGTTCTGTATCCCGCCTGGCCGACACCCGGCGGCGGCACTAAAGGTGTCCTCGGCTGGACCCAGCACACTCAACTGGCCGAAACCATGGAAGTGGCCAAGGCGGCGCAGGCGGGCTATCTCGACCGCATTACCCAAACCGACATCGAGGGCGTGCGCGCCGACGCCGATCTACTAAATTTCGCTCTGGCCGGCGGCCGGGCGGCCTTCGGCGACAATTGTGCTCCCTGCCACGGTTCGGGTGCCCAGGGGTTCGTCGGTTATCCCAACTTGAACGACGATCATTGGCTGTGGGGCGGCAATCTGGCGGCCATCGACAGCACGATCCGCTTCGGCATACGGTCCAAGCACGAAGACACCAAGGATTCCGAAATGCCGGCCTTCGGCACCGACGGCATGCTGAACGAAGGCGAGATCAGCGCCGTCTCAGACCACGTGCTGTCGCTCAGCGGCAAAGGTGCGGCATCGCCCAAAGGTGCCGTGATCTACGAGGAGAACTGTGCTGCCTGCCACGGTGAAACGGGCCAAGGCGATATTGAGCAGGGCGCTCCCCGTTTGAACGACCAACTCTGGCTCTATGGCGGCGACAAGGCGACGATCGTCGAGACCGTATCGCAATCGCGGGGCGGCGTGATGCCGGCCTGGGTTGGACGCCTTGACGACGCGACGATAAAGTCGCTGGCCATCTACGTCCATTCCCTGGGCGGGGGGCAATAGACCGGCATTGACAACGAGCCGATATGGGGAGTAATCGGCAACCTACCGTCAGGTCTCTGTGATCAACGCTCCGGTGCGCGGGAGCTTTAGGCTAGGCAATATATGAGCGATTCCCCGGACGAGCCGGTCCAGTTCTACGCGGCTCGGGTCAAAATTTATCCCAAGGCCATCAAAGGCTACTTTCGGCGGCTCAAATGGCTGGCGCTGTGGCTGACGCTGGGCGCTTACTACATTGGTCCCTGGCTGCGCTGGGATCGGGGCGAGGGCGCACCCGGCCAGGCACTGCTGATCGACATGCCGGCCCGCAAGGCCTATTTCTTCTTCATCGAGATTTGGGCCCAGGAGGTCTACTACCTCACCGGCGTTCTCATCATTGCCGCGATCGCCCTGTTTTTCGCCACCGCCGTGGCGGGACGAGTGTGGTGCGGATACGCCTGCCCCCAGACCGTCTGGACCGATCTCTACATGTGGGTCGAACGCAAGATCGAGGGCGACCGCGCCGCCCGCATGCGTCTCGACAAGGGGCCGCTGACGGTCGGTAAAGTTTCCAAGAAAATCTCCAAGCACGTCGCCTGGCTGCTGATCGCGCTGGCGACCGGCGGCGCCTGGGTCTTTTATTTCAACGATGCACCGACGCTGCTGGTGGAGCTCCTTTTGGGGGAGAGCACTTTCACGGTTTATGCCTTTATCGGAGGGTTCACGGCATCGACGTATCTGCTGGCGGGCTGGGCGCGCGAACAGGTCTGCACCTACATGTGCCCCTATGCCCGCTTCCAGGGCGCCATGATCGACGACGACAGCCTGATCGTCTCTTACGACACGCAGCGCGGGGAGCCGCGCGGCGCTTACCGCAAGGGCGATACCTGGGAAGACCGCGGGCATTGCGTCAGTTGCAAGCAATGCGTCGTGGTATGCCCCACGGGCATCGACATCCGCGATGGCCAGCAGCTCGAATGCATCGGCTGCGGCTTGTGCGCCGACGCCTGCGACGGCGTGATGGACAAACTCGGCTTGCCCCATGGGCTGGTCCGCTTCGATACCTTGCGCAGCCTGAATGCCCCGGTAGACGCGGAGAAGCCCAAGTACCATTTCCTGAGGGCCCGGACGATCGTCTATACGCTCATCCTGGTGATTGTCAGCATGGCGATGCTGGCGGCCCTGGTGTTTCGGGCGGAAACCTCAATCAACGTTCTGCGCGACCGCAATCCGCTGTTCGTCAGGCTGTCGGACGGCGGCATCCGCAACGGCTACACCTTCAAAGTGCTCAACATGGTACGTGAGCCGAAATCCTTCCGCCTGTCCCTGGCCGGACTTGATGGCGCTGAGATGACGGTTATCGGGCAGGCCAAGGAACCCGTACGCAGTATCGACCTTGCCGTCAGGGCCGATACCGTGGGCACCTACCGCGTCTTTGTTCGGGCGCCTGAGAGTGCTGTCCAAGCGGGTTCGCAAACCTTGCGGTTCGTCCTGGTGGATCTGGTCACCGGCGAGGCGAAGGAGCATGAAACGACCTTCAGGGGGCCGGAGCGATGACCCGACCGTCCTGGCGCCAGATGTACAAAGGGTCCTGGCCGCTTTGGTGGCTGGCAGCGTTTTTCGGCATTATCTTCGTGGCCAATATCGTTCTGGTTTTTTTCGCGACCGAGTCCTGGACGGGGTTGGAGACCAAGGACGCTTATGAAAAGGGGCGGCTCTACAACGACAAGCTGGAAGCAGCCGAACGGCAAAAGAAGCTCGGTTGGACGGCCGACTTGCGCTTGTCCGGCAACAGACTGGACCTCGAGCTAATGTCCAAGGACGCTCAAGCTGTCTCCGCCGCCGAGGTCAGCGTGCAAATGCGCCGGCCGACACACGAAGGCCACGATTTTTCCGTGCAGATGGCGGAACAGCAACCGGGGCGCTATGTCGCCAATCTGGAATTTCCCCTGGCCGGGCAATGGGAGGCCGACGTTACCGTGCGCAAGGCCGAAGCGGTCTTTCGCCTGAAGCAACGCTTCACCGTGAAGTGACGTGGACGGGGTAAGCGTCAACGCCTGCGATCACTGCGGCCTGCCGCTCATCCCGGGTGCGATCACCGAGACCGACCAAGGGCGGTTCTGTTGCCCCGGCTGTTCGATGGCCCATGACCTGGTGGCGGGGATGGGTCTGGATAAATACTATCGCACCCGCCAACTCGACAACGCCGTCCGGCCTCTGAAACCCGATGACAGCCAATCAGACCTCGATTTTTCGTTGCATGCGAAGACTGAAGGCGACGGCGCCGGGCAACGCTCGGAAATGTCGCTGGTGATCGAGGGGTATCAGTGCGCCGCCTGCGGCTGGCTGATCGAACAGGTGTTGGCGCGGGACGACCGCGTGAACTCCGCCCGAGTCAACATGACCACCCAACGCCTGCGCCTGGTCTGGCATGGCCCGTCCGAGCTCGCCGGAAACATCGTGGAACCGGTGCTGAAATTGGGTTATCGCCTGTTCCCCTACGATGCCGAGCTGGTCGAGCAGAGCCGCGCCGCCCAGGACCGCGAACTGCTGAAGGCCATGGCCGTGGCCGGTTTCGCCGCCGCCAACGTGATGCTGCTGTCGGTCTCCGTGTGGGCCGGTTACAGCCAGGGCATGGGGCCGGCGACGCGGGATCTGATGCATTGGATATCCGCCCTCATCGCGCTGCCGGCCATTGTCTACGCGGGCCGGCCTTTCTTCCGTTCCGGCCTGTCCGTCTTGGCGAGGGGGCGGGTCAACATGGACGTGCCGATCTCGCTGGCCGTCATGATAACCGCTGCCATGAGCCTTTATCTCACGGCGACGGGTGCGCGCTACGCCTACTTCGATTCCGCCGTCGGCCTGTTGTTCTTCCTGCTGATCGGCCGTTATCTTGATCGGCGGGCCCGTAGCCGGGCACGCTCGTCCGCCGCCCATCTGCTGGCATTGTCGACCCGGACGGTGACGGTTCTTGAGGCCGACGGCAGCCGCCGCACCTGCCGGCCCGAGGATGTTGCCTCCGGTATGACCGTCATCGTCGCGGCGGGTGAACGCATCGGCGTGGACGGTGAGGTCATGCGCGGCCAAAGCGATATCGACCAGAGCCTGCTTACCGGCGAAAGTCTGCCGGTCGCGGTAATGCCGGGCAGCGGCGTCAATGCCGGCACTCTCAACGTGGGCCAGCCGCTGGAAGTACGGGCGACGGCGACAGGTGAAGCCACGGCGCTGGCCGAAATCGTGCGCCTGATGGAACAGGCGGAACACGGCAAGGCGGCCTATGTCGACCTCGCCGAACGGGTTGCGCGGCTTTATGCGCCGGTCGTCCACGTTATGGGAGCCGCGACCTTCATCGGCTGGATGTTCATCGGCGCGGGCTGGGAGCAGGCGCTCTTGAACGGCGTGGCCGTCCTGATCATCACCTGTCCCTGCGCCCTGGCGCTGGCCGTGCCCGCCGCCCAGGTGGCGGCGGCCTCCCGCCTGATGCGCCGTGGCGTCCTGCTCAAGACGGCGACGGCGTTGGAGCGCCTGGCGCAGGCCGACACCATCGTGTTCGACAAGACCGGCACGTTGACGGAAGGGCGGCCGGTCCTGGTCAACGATCCGTCCGGCGAGGATTTGAGCATTGCCGCCTCCCTGGCGGTGCATAGCCGCCATCCCCTGGCCAAGGCCGTCGTTACGGCTGCCGGAGCCTTGAGTTGCGAGGTCGTTCAATTGTCCGACGTCAGCGAAGTGCCGGGCGGCGGATTGTCGGCCCGGTCGTCCGGGGTCGAGGTACGCCTTGGCAGCCGCGCGTTTTGCGGCGTCGACGGGGCGGATGATGCCGACGGTCCAGAGATGTGGCTTCGCGTCGGTGATGACGCCCCCGCCCAATTCGTCTTCGCCGACGAACTGAGGTCCGATGCGGCCGAGGTAATAGGTGCCCTGTCCGCGAGGGGTTACGACATTCGGATCCTTTCCGGCGACCGGCCCGAAACGGTTGCCCGCATGGCCGGAGAACTGGGCGTGACGGAATATAGGGGTGGCGTGGACCCCGCCGGCAAACACCAGTATTTGCAGCAACTTTCCGAGGCCGGCCATCGTGTCCTGATGGTGGGGGACGGCCTGAACGATGCGCCGTCCCTGGCGGCCGCGTTCGTATCGTTGTCTCCGTCAAGCGCCGCCGACATCAGCCAGACGGCCTCCGACGCGGTGTTTCAGGGCGGGCGGTTGGCGCCGGTCCGGGATGTTTTGCAGACGGCGCGCCGGGCCCGGCGGATCATCGCGCAAAACCTTGGTTTTTCCTTGGCCTATAATTTGGTTACCATCCCCTTTGCCGTCGCCGGAATGGCGACGCCGCTGTTTGCCGCCGTCGCCATGTCCACTTCGTCAATCGTCGTCATGGTCAACGCGTTGCGGCTCGGCGGCAGGCGTTAGGAAGGCATATGGAAAACCTGATCATCCTGGTGGCCGTCGCGCTCTGTCTCGGAGGCGGTGGATTGCTGTTGTTTTTCTGGGCGCTGAAACGCAATCAGTTCGAGGATATGGAAGGGGCCGCCAACCGCATCCTGTTCGACGACGACGACAAACCCGGCAATTGATGAAGGCGTATTGTGCCCTTGGGCGTTGACCCAATTGGAGCGTTCTTAATATGATGTTTGGAATTGGTTTAAGTTGTAAGAAAACCGGTCAGTGAGGGTTGCCATGACGACAGCAGCGGGTGACGCGGACGAACACAAGGCGGTCGGTTACGACGACCCCTGGAACTGGCTAGCGGCAGGCTGGAATGACATTGTCCGGGCGCCGGTGCTGAGCCTCGGCTACGGCGCGGTATTTACCCTGGTCAGCTTCGGTATATCGTTTGGTCTGATAAAGGCCGGCTTGCATTTCCTCATCCTGCCCCTGGCCGCCGGCTTCATGCTGGTCGGTCCGATGCTGGCCATCGGTCTTTATGAGACCAGCAGGCGGCTGGAGAAGGGCGAAAGCGTCACTTTGGGCGCGGTTCTGGGCGAATGTAAGGTCTGCCTGCCGCGCATCGGCTGGATGGGCGCAGGCCTCATGTTGTTCCTGTTCGCCTGGATGCAGATCGCGGCGCTGTTGTTCATGCTGTTCTTCGGCGGGGCGGATTACCCGGCGGAACCCGAACTGCTGGTTACGGCGCTGTTCTATACGCCGCGCGGCATCGGTTTTCTGCTGATGGGTTCGGCCGTCGGCGCGGTGCTGGCGTTCGTGGTCTTTTCCATCAGCGCCGTTTCGATCCCGCTGCTGATGGAGCGCGACATCGACATCGTTCGCGCCGCCTATGTCAGCATGCGCCTGGTGCGGGCAAATATCCGGCCGATGCTGCTCTGGGGCGTTCTGATCGCGTTGTTCACGGCAGCCGGCCTCGCCACGTTATTCATCGGCCTGATCGTTACCTTCCCGCTGATCGGCCACGCCACATGGCACGCCTACCGTTCCCTGGTCGACGCCGAGAAAATCGGCGAACCGCTCTGAACAACTAGCCGGCGGCGCGGGAGGCGCGTTTGCGCTCGTGCGGCAGCAGCAGGCGTTTGCGCAGGCGGATCGAGCGCGGTGTCACTTCCACAAGTTCATCGTCCTCGATGTAGGTCAGCGCCGCTTCCAGCGCCAGCCGGCGGGGCGGGCTGAGGCGCACGGCATCGTCCTTGCCGGCGGCCCGGATGTTGGTGAGCTGCTTGGCCTTCAACGGATTGACGTCAAGATCGCCCGTGCGTGAATTCTCGCCGATGATCATGCCCTGGTAGACGGCGGCGCCCGGATCGATGAAAAGCTGGCCGCGTTCCTCCAGGTTCCACAGCGCATAAGGCACGGCGGCGCCTTCCGAGGTCGAAATCAGAACGCCGTTCTGCCGCCTGGGCACATCTCCGCGCGATGGCGCGTAGTCATGAAAGACCCGGTTCATCACCCCGGTGCCGCGCGTATCGGTGAGGAATTCGGGGTGATAGCCGATCAGGCCGCGTGTCGGCGCATGAAAGATCATGCGGGTCTTGCCGCCACCCGAGGGCCGCATGTCGATCAATTCAGCCCGACGCAGTCCGAGTTTTTCCATCACGACGCCGGAAAACTCGTCGTCGACGTCGATCATGACTTCTTCGATAGGCTCCAGGCGCTGGCCCGTGGCGGTGTCGGTTTTGAAGACGACGCGCGGGCGGCTGATGGAGACCTCGTAGCCCTCGCGGCGCATGGTTTCGATCAGAACGCCGAGTTGCAGTTCGCCGCGCCCGCCCACTTCGTAAGCGTCGCTCTCCTCGGTGTCGGTGACGCGGATGGCGACGTTGCCCTCGGCTTCGCGCATCAGGCGTTCACGCAGCATGCGCGAGGTGACCTTGCTGCCTTCCTTGCCGGCCAGGGGCGAATCGTTGACCGAGAACGTCATCGCTAGGGTCGGCGGGTCGATCGGCTGGGCGGGCAGGGCGTCGGTGACGCCGGCCTCGCAAAGGGTATGGGCCACGGTGGCCTTGGCCAGGCCGGCGATGGCGACGATGTCGCCGGGGCCGGCCTCGTCGACCGGAACGCGTTCGATGCCCTGGAAGGACAGCAGCTTGCTGATGCGTGCCTCGTCGATGACCGCGCGCTTGATATCGATAGCGCGGATCATGTCGTTGCGCCGGATGACGCCTTGCTGGATGCGTCCCGTCAGAACGCGACCGAGGAAATCGTCGCGCTCCAGCGTCGTTGCCAGCATGGCGAAGGGTTTGGTGGCTTCGGCGGCCGGATCGGCAAAGGGCACCGGAACGTGTTTGACGATCAGTTCAAACAGCGGTGTCAGGTTGTCGCGGGCACCGTCGGGATCGGCCGTGGCCCAGCCTTCCTTGGCGGAGGCGAACAGGGTTGGGAAATCGAGCTGCTCCTCGCTGGCATCCAGCGCCACGAAGAGGTCAAACACCTCGTCGTGGACTTCGTGGTGGCGGGCATCGGGCCGGTCGGCCTTGTTGACGACGACGATCGGTTTGAGACCCAGGCCCAAGGCCTTGGAGGTGACGAACTTGGTCTGCGGCATCGGCCCTTCGGCGGCGTCCACCAGGATCACGACGCCGTCAACCATGGAAAGAATGCGTTCGACCTCGCCGCCGAAGTCGGCGTGGCCCGGCGTGTCGACGATGTTGATGCGCACGTCGTTCCAGGTGACCGAGGTGCACTTGGAAAGGATGGTGATGCCGCGCTCACGCTCCAGGTCGTTGGAATCCATGACGCGTTCGGCCACGCGCTGGTTGTCGCGAAAAGTGCCGGATTGGCGCAGCAGCTGGTCGACCATCGTGGTTTTGCCATGATCGACATGCGCGATGATCGCGATATTGCGGAGTTCCATATTGTCGTCCAGGGGTTCGGGGGCGCCCGTCAGGTGCGGCGCGAGGGCGCTTTATATAGTGCTTCGGGGGGAATACGCAAGGTTCGGGATGCCGGGCGGCATCAAGTCAGCGGTTCCAGATCCTGCAGCGGTTCGTGTGTTGCCGCCTCGGCCCGGCGGTTGGCGTTTTCGCGCTTGGCGGCGTGGCGCAGCAGGGTGGTGAGGGTGATGGACTGCAAGGTCGCCCGCGTCAGGTCCTCGATCTCGTCGCCGACGGACTGCAGGGCGCGGCCGATGCCTGTTTCGACACCGGCCTCGTCGACCTCGAAGTCGGATGCCAGTTTGTCCTCGAACAGTGAAACCACATCGTAAAGCGTCAGGCGGTTGGGGTTGGCGCTGAAGCGGTAGCCGCCGCCGGCGCCACGTACGGATTGGATCAATCCGGCCCGCACCAACTGACGCATGACCTTGGCCAGGTGGTGGACCGAGATGTCGTATTTTGCGGCGATTTCGCCCGTGGCGAGCTGGGCGGCCGGATCCTTGGCCAGTTCCAATACGGCGTAGAGCGCGAACATCGTTGATTTTTGTATCTTCATTGCCCCCACTCCTACCGTTTGCTACTCGTCCAGCCGCATCTCAAGCTGGACATAGGGGCCCGCCGTCATGCCGAGACTGCGGAAGAATGAAAGGTTCAGGGTGTCGCGCCGCGAAACGCTGGTGCGCACGCTGGTGACGCCGCTTTCCCGGAACCGGGCGAAAATGTCCTGGACCAGGCGGCTGCCGACGCGGTGTTCGCGGAAATCCTCGGAAACGCCTAGGGCGAAGACCCAGCCGCAGGGCGGCGAGCCGAACTCCCAGGCCCTGATTTCGCCGACCACGAAGCCCGCCGGCGCGTTGTCGACATCGGCGACCAGCAGGAAGCGGTGACCGCTTTCGTCGCCGACGTAGCCGTCGAAAATATCGCTCCAGTACTCTGGCTTAGCCAGGCCACTGGTCTCCGAATCCAGGGCGACGACCGAGTCGTAATCACCCACCGCCGCCGGCCGGACGAGAATATCGACCGGCGAGGCTGCCTCGGGGCTGGTGTCCGTTTCCGACATGGCGGGGATTTTACCCTCCTTCACGCGGCCCGCAACCGTCCAGAGTATTTTCTACTCGGGTACGACCGCCGTGGCTTCCAGTTCGATCTTGCCGGGATTGTCCAGGAGGTCGACGACGAAGATCATGCTCATGGCGGGAAAGTGCTTGCCCATGTGCTTCTTCCAAATGGCACCAAGCTCCTTGCGCGCCGCCATGTAGGCCGGCTTGTCGCAGCAGTAGGCGGTCATGCGGCAGATGTGCTCGGGTTCGCCGCCGGCTTCCGCCAGCACGGCCAGGATGTTCTTCAAGGCCTGGTCGAATTGCGGCGCGATGTCCTCGGAATGGAAGACCTGCTGTTCGTCCCAGCCGACCTGGCCGGCGACGAAGACGATGCGGCCCGGTTTGGCGGCGATGCCGTTGGCGTAGCCGATGGGCGGAGCCCAGCCTTCGGGGAGAAGCGTTTCGAGATGATCTGTCGACATAACGGGTTCCTACTCTTGCAACATGGGGGGATCGAAATCGTCGTCCCAGCCGGTCTCCGGCTCGGGATATTTCTTTAGCCACTCGCTGAGCCACTTGATGTGCTCGGCTTCCTCGCCGGCCATGACCGTCGCCATTTCACGCACCTGGTCGTCGGTCGTGCCGTCGGCGACGCGCTTGAAAAAGGACTCGGCCTTTTCCTCGGCCTGCAGGGCCATGGTTATGGCGTGGTGGGGCGTCATCATATAGTGGGCTTCGATGGCCTCTGGACTTTCCGGGGCAACGCCGTTCTCCCATTTGTAGTCCCAGGGCGCGAGCCGCGGAATTTCCCGGTCGCCGGCCTTTTCATCGATCTTTTCGACATGCTTGCCCTCCAGTTCGGCAAGCTTTCTGAACAACTCGGCGACTTCCGGATTGTTGTGTACGTCCATCTGTTCGGCGAGATCGGTGTACTGCTCGGCCGCTTCCTTCTCCATCGCGTGGGCGTGGGCGAGGAACTCCTCGATGCTGTTGATGTCCATTTCGCTCGGCGGGTTCATAGCGCGAACCTTTCTTCAAGATCGGCCATGGAGGCTTGGGCCTCGCCGACGGGGGGTTGGTAGGGCGCACGGTTCCCGGAGAACAGCACGCCGACGTTATAGCCATCGTCCGTCATCAGGCGGCGGGCGGCCCGGCCCATGTCATCGGTCTGATCCACGACGGGCTGATGCACTTCGTTCTTCCATTCCCTCTGGTTGGGCCGGAAGGTGACGCAGGGGCTGAGGATTTCGACGAACGAGAAACCCGGATGCTCGATGGCTTCCTTGATCAGTTTGGCCGTGCCGTTGGGATCGCCGGCGAAGCCGCGGGCGATGAAGTTGGCGCCGGCGGCCAGGGCGATGACCAGCGGGCGGAACGGGCTGATGCCGGTGCCGCCGGGGGCCAGAGCGCTGTCCCAGTCCGGTTCGGTGGTCGGCGAGGGCTGGCCCTTGGTCATGCCGTAAACCCGGTTGTCCATGACGATGTAGGTGAGATCGACGTTACGACGGGCGGCGTGCATGAAGTGGTTGCCGCCGATGGAAAAGCCGTCGCCGTCGCCGCTGGCGACGATCACAGTGAGCTCGGGCCGCGCCACCTTGAGGCCGGTGGCCAGGGGCAGGGACCTGCCGTGAACGCCGTGAAATCCGTAGCAATCGGTGTAAGCCGGGATGCGCGACGAACAGCCGATGCCGGAAACGACGGCGACTTCCTCGGGCGGCAGATCCAGTTCGGCCAGGGCCTTGGTAATTGAGGACAGCACGGAATAATCGCCGCAGCCCGGGCACCAGACGGGCTTGATGTCGGACTTGTAGTCCCGGGCGGTGCGGGCGGGGGCGGTTTGGGTATCGGTACTCATGACTTGGTCTCCCCCGTGATACGGGCGCTAATGTCTCCGGGACGGATGGGCAGGGGACCCGGAACGCAGAAATGCTCGACGTCCTGCACGAGCCCGATGTGGGAGCGCAGGTAGCCGAGGAACTGGCCGCTGTGGGTTTGTTCGATGACGATGATGCGGTTGGCGCCTTCCAGCGCCGCGAGGAGCTGTTCCTTGGGCGCCGGCAGCAGCAGCCGCAGCGAGATATAGCGGGCGGCGCCTTCGCCGAGGTTGGCAAGGGCTTCGCGCACCGGTCCGGTGCAACTGCCCCAGGTCAGAGCGACGGTATCGCCGTCGCCGCCGGTCTCCGCCCAATGCTGGCCGTAATCGAAGTTCGCCAGCTTGCGGGCGCGCTTGTCCAACTGGATGAAATGGTCATCCGCCTGGCTGGAAGGCGTGCCGCGTGGATTGTGCTCCAAACCGTCGGCCGTGTAGGCGCAACCCGGCGTGCCGGGAACGGCCATCGGCGAAACACCGGACTTGACGTCGGCATAGCGGTGATAGGTCTCGTCCTTGCCGCGCGCTTCGGCCGTCAGGCGCTGGGCCATGAAGGCGATGTCCGCAGGCTCCTCGATCACCGATTTGGCCTGGCCCAAGGATTGATCGCTGA
This sequence comes from uncultured Rhodospirillaceae bacterium, assembly GCA_964401845.1. Classification (GTDB taxonomy): domain Bacteria; phylum Pseudomonadota; class Alphaproteobacteria; order UBA2966; family UBA2966; genus CAYFKJ01. Next base: position 13,555 of record CAYOAD010000078.1, read on the forward strand.
GCACCAGGGCAGGGGTCTGCATGGCCTCGGCCAGATGCACGGCCCATTGCGTGGTGAACAGGCAGTCGCTGATGGAGTTGGGGGCAACCACCAGGTGCGGCGCATCGCCCGGCAGGCCCTGCGTCGCCAAGTTGAGGTCCGACTGTTCGCTCTTGGCCGGGATGCCGGTGGAGGGGCCGCCGCGCATGACGTCGACCACGACGACCGGCACCTCGCTGGCGACGGCCAGTCCGATGGCCTCGGTCATTAGCGCGAGACCGGGACCCGACGTGGCGGTGAGCGAAGGCACGCCGCCGAAGGAGCCGCCGATCGCCATATTTATCGAGGCCAGTTCGTCCTCGGCCTGAACCAGTGTGCCGCCGACCTTGGTCAGGGCAGGGGCCATCCATTCGAGGATCTCCGTGGCCGGCGTGATGGGGTAGGCGGCGACAAAACGGACACCGCCGCGGATGGCGCCGAGGCCCGCGGCCTCGTTGCCGCTGATCAGCCAGCGTCCCGTCGCCTTGTCATCGGTTGCCGCAAGCTTGGGCATGACCGGAATTTCCTGTGCCGCTTCGCGGCCCGCCGCCACACCGGCGGCACTCGCGGTAATGGCCGCGTCGCCGCGTTTGGCCAGCGCCTTGGTCAATGCCGCATCAAGGTATTCGTCCGGCAGGCCGATCATTGCGCCGACAACGCCCAGCGCGATCATGTTAGGCCGGCCGCCGTCGATGGCTTTCGACATGGCCTTGAAATCGAGATCGGCCCGCGCCGCGCCGCTGTCCGTGACAAAGGCGGGGACATCCTTGATCTGCTTGGCGTCGCCGATCACGACGGTTTGTTCGTCGATCGGCAGTTCGGCGGCGAAACGGTCGACGTTCTGCCAGTCGAGGGCGATGATCAAATCGTGCCGGTCCGGCTGGGCCGCCACCGGCGTCGACGACAGCCTTATCAGGGCTGCCGCTTCGCCGCCGCGGATCTGCGGTCCGACCGAACGGGTCATCAAGCCGTACCAGCCGGCCTTAGCGGCGGCTTCCAGCAGCATGTTACCGGCCGTAATGACACCGGCGCCGCCGCTGCCCGCGAGCACGATGGACAAGCTTGGCGCTGTATCTGGCATGTCACTCATTATTTCAGTCTCCAGATTTTCGGGACGTTTTGACCGTTTGCTGCCGCTTTTGCGACGAATTGGAAAAAGGCCCTACTTTTTGTCTTGACACTTAATTCGGTATTCAAGTACTAAATTACATAATAAATATCCAGCGCCGGACCGTCAACCGATTTCGCAAGGTTCAAACGGACCGGGACGGAAACAAGAGAAAGCCCGGAAATCGGCGCTACCTGAGGCAAACGTGAGGCAGGAAATGACCGCAGAAACCACCCAAGCGACCCGTTGGATGATGACCGGCATCGGTGAGCCCCTTGTCGAGGAAACGTTCGAAGCGGCGGCCGGAGATGGCGAGGTGGTCGTTGAAGTCGCGGGTTGCGGCGTTTGCCACACCGACCTCGGCTACTATTACGACGGTGTCCGCACCAAGCACGAGCTGCCGCTCGCACTAGGACATGAAATCAGCGGGCGCGTCATTTCCGCCGGCACCGGCGCCAAGGACTGGCTCGGCAAGGCGGTCGTCATACCGGCGGTCATGCCCTGCGGCGAATGCGATCTCTGCAAGCGCGGCCGCGGCGCCATCTGCCGCGCCCAGAAAATGCCGGGCAACGACATCCAGGGCGGTTTCGGCAGCCACATCGTGGTGCCCGCCGACGGCCTCTGCCCCGTCGATGAAGACAAGCTCGCCAAAGCCGGCTTGAGCCTGGCCGATCTATCCGTGGTGGCCGATGCGGTGACCACCCCATATCAAGCCGCGATGCGCGCCGGGGTCACCCCCGGAAGCCTCGCAATCGTTATCGGCGTCGGTGGCGTTGGCGGCTACGCAGCGCAGATTGCTGCCGCGAAGGGCGCCATGGTGGTCGCCATCGACGTCGATAACGAAAAAATGGATGCCCTGAAGGGGCACGGCGTCTCGTTGGCGCTTAACGCCAAGGAGCACGACCTCAAAAGCCTGAAGGGTGCCATTCGCGACTTCGCCAAGGAAAACGGCCTGCCGCTGACCGAATGGTTCATCTTCGAGTGCTCGGGCACCGGCGCCGGCCAATCCACGGCCTTCGGCCTGCTGACCTTCGGCGCCACCCTGTGCGTGGTCGGCTTCACCATGGACAAGGTGGAGATGCGCCTTTCCAACCTGATGGCCTTCGACGCCCGCGCCATCGGCAACTGGGGCTGCACGCCGGACCTTTACCCGGCCGCGCTCGACATGGTGCTGGATGGCGAGATCGCCCTGGCGCCGTTCGTCGAGCAGCGCCCGCTCAACGACATCAACAGCGTTTTCAAAGCCGTTCACGACAAGGAAATGTCGCGGCGCGCAATTCTCGTACCCGCCGCCTAACCGGATAAAGCCACCAGAAAAAACCACCCAGGAGTTCGACATGAAACCCGCCCCCCAAACACTCGTCGATCACAATCTCGTCCCCGAGGCCGAATACGACGGAGTAATTTATGAAAGAAAGCCCATCAAGCGCCCGGACGGATCCGTGGCCGAGGGCCTCTACGCCGCCTGGATCACGCTGAACAATCCCAAGCAGTACAACTCCTACACCACCGAAATGGTGAAGGGCGTCATCTTGGGCTTCCGCCGCGCCTCGATGTCGCGCGACGTGGTCTGCGTCGTTTTCACGGGTGCCGGCGACAAGGCGTTCTGTACGGGCGGCAACACCAAGGAATACGCCGAGTACTACGCCGGCAACCCGCAGGAATACCGCCAGTACATGCGGCTCTTCAACGACATGGTCTCCGCCATTCTCGGCTGCGACAAGCCGGTGATCTGCCGCGTCAACGGCATGCGCATCGGCGGCGGCCAGGAAATCGGCATGGCCTGCG
>CAYOAD010000079.1:0-16413 GCA_964401845.1 uncultured Rhodospirillaceae bacterium
ATCGCGGGTGGCGTAGATCTGCAAATCGGGGAAAGTACGGACGTCACAAATTTACGGGCAAAGGCGGCGGATCGGCTGGCCGCGTCCGCGGGCCGTGCGCCGGGCCGACCCATCACGCTCCGCACTGATCGTTTGGCGAACATGGATAATTCGGATGCCCAAGCCAATTTGCGTCAGATGCAGGCACGGCAGCTGGAGACCATGGAGTCACGATTGGCCGCCGAACAAAGGGATTTGAACCGCAAGATCGAGGACGCCAAGAACCGGGAAACGCGACATCAGTTCCAGGCTTCATCACCGCCGGATTTGCGAACCTGGAAAGACGCCGCCCACGATATGTACAAGAACCTGCCTGGTGTTTCGCTCATGCAAGAACTCGGTAAGGGAGCCGCCCAGGCGATGGATCCCGAGACCAAGAAACCCCGGTTGAAGCCGGAAGATTTGAAAAAGGCCGAAAAGGGTTTGCAGAAAGCCACGGATGATGTTTTGCGGGCACGGGGATGGGCGAAAACGCTGGCCCGGATACAAGGCGATTCTGTAGGCCCCAAGGCGAACAATCTGGTTGAATCGACCTTGACCATCATCCGCGAATCGGCGCGTGCCTACCGCGCCATCGACGAGAGCAAAAACTGGAAGGATGCTGCGGCGAAGGCGGCACCCCATGTCGGCAACGTCCTGGCGCAGTTGCCCGAGCAAGCGGAGAGCTATTTCCCGGCGGCGAGCGCCGGCGCCAGAATTTCACTGAAGGCGGGATCCAAGGCCAGCGCCTACCTCGAGGTCGCAAAGGTTTTCCTGGAGGTCTCCTATGAAGCGGCAAATATCAAACTGATCAATGAAGGCTTGAAACGCGACCGGGAAGCAAACCGGCTACTGCTGCTGAACATGGCCGGCAACCGGCAAGCCCTGGAGAAGAGTCGAAGAGACAAAGACAGGTTGCTTGGTCTCATCGCTGAGGAAAAAAGGACGCGGGCGATAAAGTGACCCGGCACCGGCATGGGAAGGAATTATTCGGACTCAACCCGTCTCGATACGGAGATGTGGCCGTTGTCACCGAAGCCCATTAGCGTGATGCTTCGCTCGGCTTTTGAGAAATGGACCGATTGGATCGGACTTCCCGCTTCCGATACCGTCCGGTCCCAACCGGCATCAAGACACTGTTGGACTTTATCCTTCAATGCGTCGAAAGCATTTTGGCTGGGACTGTCGAAATACTTGGAACCATCTTCTGTCGTTTCGTACTCCACATCGCACGACCATTCCGACATAAACCCTTCACGCGTGGCTGAGCAGCTGCGTGCCCAGGAGGGTTCAAGCGAGGTTTTCCGGATGGGGACATCGCCGTCAGGCGGATACATCAATTCACCGATGATGTCGGTGAAGTAGTTGTCGCTGTACTTGAGGGCGGCTTTCAGAGCAGGGCAGATTTCCTTCGTAAAACCGGCGGAAAGTCCCCGGAGATCGGCCACCTTCCAGGCATCGCTGGGAGCTAGTATACCTCGTTTCTCCATGGCCCGAACCACCTTGAACGCCACCCGGTAATAGGATTGGTCCTTGGTGATGACGCCCAGCTTGTAGAGGTTGGTGACGAGGTCGCGTTGAACTTCCGCGGGGCTGTGGCCTTCAGCGGCAAGAGGCCGCAGAAGGGCGAGGGAGTCCTGCAAGGTTTCCCGGGACGCGTCCGCCGAAACATGCATGATTTGGGCGTCGCTTAGCTTCAGAAGGCTTTCCGCCAATGTGTATCGATGTTCCGGGGAATCCTTGTCGCCTCTGAACAGATCGCGGCTGATATCGACGGCGCTTTGGTATGATGCCAATCCGTCGGCATACATCTCAAGCCCCATTTGCGCGTCACCGAGTTGGTGGAAACTGACGAGCAGCAGGTTTTTCAAATCTGCCTGAACGCCCGGTGCCTTTATGGTCGCGAGCAAATCGCGAACGATGCCCATCTGCTGGCCATAGGTCGAGACCGCGCCGGTGAATTCGCCCAGCTTGAGTTGAACGTCTCCAACGCTCGTAAGGCTGACGATCACATCCAGTTTTCGGTGAGCTGAGGTGGGCTCGCCGTCGAGTAGGCGTTGGCGCAACATGAGGCTTTGATCGTAGGCCTTTCGGGCGGCTGTGAAGTGGCCAACCGCAAACTGGATCCTTCCCAGCCTGAACAGCGCCGCTGATGTTTCGCTGTCGTCGCCCGCTTTCTCAACGGCACGGACCGCATCCGCCAAATCTTTTTGGTAGGCTTCTTCACTACCGTATGCCTGGGCCTGCGCCGTCACTGAGAGAACCGAGACCGCCACCCAAGCGAACAAAACCACAATTGCCAGTTTGCAAAGAATGAAAAAGCGATCAGGCATGGGCTCTTCCTTTCCGGACAGCCGATCCCATAGTCTTTTCGAAACATAAGCTTTCGTCAACGTGCTCCTTCGCTTAGCGGTGCCGCCGCTGACGGTTGCCGGCTAGGGCTTTCGCGGCGCCAGTTTCTGGCGGCCGGTTTCGGCCTCGTCATTCTGCTTTCCGGGCATGTTGGCAAGGAAAATGCCGGACAACACGAAGACCAGACCTGAGATCAGGACGGCCGTAACAGCTTCGCCAAGGATTGCGACGGCCAGAAGCATGGCCGAGATCGGGTTCAGCGTCAGATAAATGACGGTGCGCGTAGGCGGCAGCCAGCGCAGGGCCCAGGTGAACAGCGAAAACTGGATGGCCCCGCCCAGGGTGCCGAGGAACAAAACGGCGTACCAACCCTCACGGCTGAACGTCGGCATCGCCGCCACGGCGCCGCCCGCGGCGGCCAGGGGCAGCAGAGATAGGGCGCCGAAAACCATGGCGAGGGCGGTGACGAACACCGGCCCGTGCCGGCCGAGGGTTGTGCGGCCGAATACGGAGTAAACAGCGGCGCTGAAGGCGCCCAGCAACATCAGTGCATCGCCGAGCAGGACATCGGAACCGGTCGCCTCGAGGGCTTCCGGGCCGAATACGATGGCGATGCCGGCGAAGGCCAGGGCGACGCTGACGATTTTGTTGCGGCTTAGCACCTCCCGGCCGAACAAGGCGGCGATGATGAGCGTTTGAATGGGGATGGTCGACAGCCCGATCGCGCCCCTCGATGCGGTGGTGTATTGCAGCGAGGCACTGAAGGCCCAGGGAAAAAAGCCGAAGAACAAGGCGCCGAGCACGGCGATTTTCAGGATTTCCGGGAGCGGGAGGCGGTCGCGCGGCCAAACGAACGGCAGGATCGGCGCCATGCATAGCGCGGCAATGACGTAGCGGTAGAACGAGAGCGTCACGGGATCGGTTTCGCCGATGACCAGGCGGGTCGCCACCACCGACGCGCCGGCACTGAGAGCCGCCGCGGCGGCCGCCAGGTTGGCCAAAACGAACTTGTTCATTCAGATGCTCCGGAGCATAGCGTCAGCTCTGTGGTGCAGGTGACTTTAAAAAAGCAAGTGACATCATATAGAGTGCCTTTTAAAATGCAAGTCGCTAGTGTAGAACAGTGTAGGCGAGCTGACGGCCGGGCGGGACGAGGAGGCGATGACGGAAACGCTGAAAACGGAAAGCCACGATTTCCGATCCCGCTGTTCGATATCGCGGACACTGGAACTGGTCGGCGACAAATGGACCCTGCTGATCGTCAGGGACCTGATGTGGCATGGCAAACATACGTTCCAGGCTCTTCAGAGCAGCGCCGAGCACATCCCCACGAACATCCTGTCAGAACGTTTGCGGCGGCTTATGAACTGGGGACTTGTGCGGCGCGAACCCTACCAGGACCGGCCCGTGCGCTACACCTATCTGCTGACCGACGCGGGGCGGGCGCTGGAACCCGTACTTTTACAGGTCATGCAGTGGGGCCATCACTATCTCGAAGGAGGTCGCTATGACCCGAGCGATCCTGAGAACAACAAAGACTAGTGATCTGCCTTGTGCAGGATTTCCTGAAAAGCGCCGGTGTCGTAGTCGAGGCCGGCGGGCGTCAACTTGATGGCCAGCGGGTAGGACGCCCGGGCCAGGCCCTTGCGTTCCAGCGCCACCCAGACGCCCTGGTTTTTCAAACCGGAGGCATCCTTCGACATCACCACGGCATCGCCGACATGGAAGTGATTGCCGTGCGGGTTGGGGAAGGTTGAGATCGTTACTTCACCCGTCTGCGGATCTTTCGTGGAGGTTTCCGGATAGCGCGCCAGTTGCTGGAACAGCGTCAACGTCTTGAGTTGCAGCTTGTTGAGCTTGAGCGGATTGTTTTTCGGCGGCATGCTGTCCTCCGGGCTGGCGCGCTCGTCTGGGTGCGATCATAACGTCAGTCCGAAATTTTGAAACCACCACATCGGGGAGCATTCGTTTGGCGGCATTCGTACTTGTTCACGGCGCCTATCACGGCGGCTGGTGCTGGCGCCACGTGGTTGGCGTTCTGGCAGCGCAAGGTCATGACGTCCATACCCCAACGCTGACGGGGCTGGGCGAGCGCGCGCATCTCGCCACGCCCGAGGTCAACCTGTCGACGCACATCCAGGATATCGTCAACGTCTTCGCCTGGGAGGATATCGACGGGGCCGTGCTGGTCGGTCATTCCTATGGCGGCATGGTCATAAGCGGCGTCGCCGACCGGCTGGCGGAGCGCCTGCGCGCGCTGGTCTATCTCGATGCCGTGGTGCCCGAGAGCGGGCAATCGGTGGTCGATTTGCAGCCGGCGGCACGGGCCAGGGACTTCGCCCGGCTGGTCGAGGAAAACGACGGTTTCAGGTTGCCGGCCGTGCCGGCCGAGTTTTACGGCGTCACCGATCCGGACCAGGCGGCCTGGGTCAATGCCAAATGCATCGACCAGCCCTGGGGGACCTTCACCGAGCATCTGGACCTGTCCGGAAAATGGCTTTCGGTGCCGCGCAAGAATTATATCCGCTGCACGCAAACGCCGTTGGATTACATGGATGCCTTCGCGGCTCGGGCAGCCGATGATCCGGAATGGGAAAGTTATTCCCTGGAGACGGGCCACGACTGCATGCTGACTGAGCCCGATCGGCTGGCGGCCATGCTGATGGCGCAGCTCTAAAGGGGCTTCAGCGCGCCGCCTTGCAAATGGCTTTCTGAATTTCCAGTACGTCCGTCGGCCAGTGGCTTTTGATGAAAGCCAGGACGGCGGTGATTTCCTCGATGGTTAGGATTTCGCTGAAGGCGGGCATGCGGCTGACGTCGCCCTTGGGCAGATAGACCTTGCCGCCTTGGGAAATGATCTCGATCAACAAATCGTCCGTATGCTGCCAGGTGTGGCCGCTGGCGTCCTGGGGTGGGGCCGGCATGGCGCCGTCCGGCCGCCGTTCCCGCCAGTTGGGTTCACCTTCCAAATTGGCGCCGTGACAGCCCGCGCAATGTTCGGCATAGACCTGCCGGCCCTGGCTCAGCAGCGCCCCGCCGTCCCGGTTCGGATCGATGAACCAGGCCGCTTCCGATTCCTCCAGGAAGCCGCCCAAATTGAGCGCCGTGACCGCGATGACGACGGCGGCCAGGCCAAGCAGTGAAAATCTCAGGTTCGCCAAAACCTAGTCACCGGTGAATTCGATTTCACCGTCGGGAAGCATGTAAAGGACCAGGGCCCGGCCGTCCGTGACGGTGGGATGGTGGGCGCTGCCGGCCCGGTAGACGCACCAGCCAGCGCCGTTGCCGCCGAACTTGGCGCCTTCGTTTTGCGGCATCACCAGGCAGATTTCGCCTTTGGGATGGCGGTGATGGGGCCCGACGACATCCTCCAGGTCGACCACGTCGACGCTGAGATTGCCGGTCGCCTCGCTGGGTTGGATGACACGGCCGAATTTCCGGCCAGCTTCGCCCTGGGCGCACATCCAGCCTTCGTCGATCGCTTCCAGACAGGCTTTTTCAACCGTCTTGAAGACATCGCCACCGGCTGGGAACTGTTCATCCAGCGCCGACTTCAAATCCTTATTGACGGCTTTGCCGGCGACTGCCTCGGCCAGCGGCGTGATGATTTCCTGAAACTGTTCGACGTTCATTCATTCGGCTCCAACGGCTGTCATGGGATTGCCTCTTTATAGCGTGCTGTGAGGGTGATTACACCCGTCCAAAAAAACCGTGACTTATGACAGTAGTGGCGCGGCGGCAGGAGTGGTCTTATGCGCCGCCAATCAAATATCGGTCGAACAACTGGCGAGGCTGAGCCAGCGAAGTCGGCAGTCCAAGGTGGGGAAGGCCGAGGGCATGGAAGTACGACTTAGGGCTGGTCCGGCCATCCATTCGCCCGTTCGCGGGAACGCCGGACACTTCAATTGCTAGCGGTCGTTGTCATACCTGACGAAATGGACCGGCATTTCATCTCGACCGCTGTTCAGTTGTGTCACCAGGACATTGTGTTTGCCGACACCCTTGCTGACGGTTTCGCCCTGGCGGCGAAGAACCCGGAAGCGATTTTATTCGTTGACGTTGAACGGGCCGACATGGCGGATCTGGACGATCCGGATATGGCAATTGGATCCAAGTCCGGTGAACTCGGCGTTCCGCTGATCGGCGTGGTTTCGGGAGACGATGCTTCCCAGGCGCAGGGCCGGTTGATCGAACGAGCGTCGGCGCTCCTACTGCGGCCCTTGCGGATCGAAATGCTGGTCGAAATGATCAATAACCTGAGCGCCCAGAACAATCGGATCTCAGAACCGCAAACGAGCGAATAAATCAGATTTGTTCTAGACGTCGATGAGGCCCAACGAGACTGCTTGCGCCACGGCTTGCACCCGGTTTATGCAGTTCATTTTCTTCATGGCGTTATCGACATGCCAATTGACGGTGCGTTCCGCAATTCCGAGTATGTCCCCGATATCTGCGGAACTTTTCCCAGCCGCACACCATTGAAGGCACTCAAGTTCTCTCTTTGTTAAATCCAACGACACCAGCAGCCCAACGTTACATTCCCCCCAAAAAAATCACCGCCCCGTGTACGTGATCACAACCAATGGTGCATGAGTAGCTTAAATAATTAGCTAATACTCCTGAGAAAACTGACAGGGGGGAAATTCTAAAATCTTTTTCGCTTGGGCGTCTTTGACTTTCCGCGGAGCTGGCGTGTTCCCGGACGACCAGCGGAGGAGCGTGGTTCGGTGCGTTTCTTAGCCGACATGGCGTTCTTTGCGCGGCTGGAGACGCTCAAACCCAAATCGACCTCCTTGAGGCGGTGAATTTCGTCCCTGAGTCGTGCCGCTTCCTCGAATTCCAGGTCCGCAGCCGCCGTCAGCATGCGTTTTTCGAGGTCCGCCAGGTGGGTTTCGAGGTTATTGCCGATCAGATGGCCGACCTGGTCGTCGCCGGTGCCGACGGTTACGTAATCGCCCTCGCAAACGCCGTCGAGGATATCCCCGATGGCTTTTTTGACCGATTCCGGGGTAATGCCGTGGGCGGCGTTGTAGGCCTGCTGCTTCTCCCGCCGCCGGTTGGTTTCCTCCATGGCGCCCTTCAGGCTGTCGGTCATCTTGTCGGCATAGAGGATCACCCGCCCCTCGACGTTGCGGGCCGCCCGGCCGATGGTTTGGATCAGCGAGGTGCGTGATCGCAGGAAACCCTCCTTGTCGGCATCGAGGATGGCCACCAAGGCACACTCGGGTATGTCCAGACCCTCCCGCAGCAGGTTGATGCCGACCAGGATGTCGAAGGCGCCGAGGCGCAGATCCCGGATGATCTCGATGCGTTCCAGCGTGTCGATGTCAGAATGCAGGTAGCGCACCCTCAATCCCGCCTCATGCAGGTATTCCGTCAGATCTTCCGCCATGCGCTTGGTCAGCGTCGTGACGAGAACGCGTTCTCCCGCCTTGGCGGCGTCACGGCATTCGGCGAGCAAATCATCAACCTGATGCTCCACGGGCCGGACGATGCAGACGGGATCGATCAGACCGGTGGGCCGGATGATCTGATCGGTAAACACGCCGCCGGTGCGCTCCAGTTCCCAAGGCCCCGGCGTCGCCGAAATGAACATGCTTTGACCGCGCATGGCGTCCCATTCCTCGAATTTCAGAGGACGGTTGTCGACGCACGAAGGCAGCCGGAAGCCGTATTCCGCGAGGGTCGTCTTGCGGTTGAAGTCACCTTTGTACATGCCGCCCAGCTGCGGCACGGTGACGTGGCTTTCATCGACGATCACCAGGGCGTTGTCAGGCAGGTATTCAAACAGGGTCGGCGGCGGCTGGCCCGGCGCACGGCCAGTCAGATAGCGCGAATAGTTCTCGATGCCGGCGCACGATCCGGTGGCTTCCATCATCTCCAGATCGAACAGCGTGCGTTGCTCGATGCGTTCCGCTTCCAACGGTTTTTCGGCGGCGCGGAACTCGGCCAGCCGGATTTCGAGATCCTTCTTGATCTGGATGCCGGCTTGTTTGAGTGTCGGCTTGGGCGTCACGTAGTGGGAGTTGGCATAGACCTTTATGAATTCCAGCTTGTCGGTCTTCTGCCCGGTCAGCGGGTCAAACTCGGTGATGCTTTCGACCTCGTCGCCGAACAACGAGAGCCGCCAGGCCCGGTCTTCGAGGTGGGCGGGAAAGATCTCGACCAGGTCGCCGCGGACCCGGAAAGTGCCGCGCACGAACGCGGCGTCGTTGCGCTTGTACTGGAGCTCGACCAGTTGGCGCAAAAGATTGGTGCGGTCCAGTTGTTGGCCGACCTCCACCACCGCCGCCATCTGCTGATAGGTCTCGACATCGCCGATGCCGTAGATGCAGGAGACGCTGGCAACGATCACGACGTCATCGCGTTCGAGCAGCGCCCGCGTCGCGGCGTGACGCATGCGGTCGATCTGCTCGTTGATGGAGGCGTCTTTCTCGATATAGGTGTCGGAGCGCGGCACATACGCCTCGGGCTGGTAGTAATCGTAGTACGAGACGAAATACTCGACGGCGTTGTTGGGAAAGAAGGCCTTCATTTCGCCGTACAACTGGGCCGCCAGTGTCTTGTTGGGCGCCAGAACCAGGGCCGGACGACCGGTCTGGGCGATGACGTTGGCCATGGTGAAGGTCTTGCCCGAGCCCGTGACGCCCAGCAGCACCTGCTCCTGTTCGCCTTCACGAATGCCGGCCAACAGCTCCTCGATGGCCTCCGGTTGATCGCCCGACGGCGTGAAATCGGAAACCAGTTCAAACGGAATGCCGCCTTCCGACTTGCGGCGCGGGCCGGCTGGTTCCTCGGGGTTGGAGGTGGCTTCAGCGTTGCTCATGGCTTCAATATAGGACGACACCAACCCCCCCGCCAGACGGCCGCTTGCCAATCGACCCAAAATTAATGAACACTACTGACATTTTCTAGGATCGGGAGTTCCTCGTGGCCGATATCAGTACCGTTGTCACAGACGTTTATCGTATTGCGTTGCCCGCCGTTTTATCCGATTCGACCCACGGCGATATCAGTCATTTTGAATTCGTCACCGCCCGTATCGCCGATGCCGACGGCGTGGAAGGCGTTGGCTACACCTATACCGTCGGCACCGGCGGGCGGGCCATCCGCAGCCTGATCGGCGACGATCTCGGCCCCCGGTTGGTTGGCCGCGACGCCGATCTTATCGAAGCGATCTGGCGCGATCTGTGGTGGGCGGCCCACTACGTCGGGCGCGGCGGTCTGGCAGCCCACGCTATTTCCGCACTGGACATTGCGTTGTGGGATTTGAAGGCCAAGCGGGCGGATTTACCGCTCTGGCGCTTGCTGGGCGGCGCCGACAGCCAGGTCCGTGCCTACGCTGGCGGCATCGACCTCCAATTCAGCCTGGACGACCTGCTCAAGCAAACCGAAGGCAATCTGGCCCGGGGATTTCGCGCCATTAAAATGAAGGTGGGGCGCGACAACACAGCCGAGGACATCGAACGGGTTGCCGAAATGCGCAAGTACCTCGGCGACGGCTTCCCCCTGATGGTCGACGCCAACATGCGTTGGGGCGTCGATAAGGCCATCAGGGCGGCCAGGGCTTTACGAGAATTCGAATTGGTTTGGTTGGAAGAACCGACCATTCCGGATGATTTCGCCGGCCATCGGAGGATCCTCACAGAGGGTGGCGTGCCGCTGGCGGCAGGCGAAAATTTGCACTCGCTGCATGAGTTTGACCACCTGATCAATGCCGGCGGGGTCACCTACCCCGAGCCCGACGTCTCCAACTGCGGCGGCATCACGGTCTGGATGAAGGTTGCGGCGCTGGCCGAGGCCAAGAATCTGCAAGTCACCTCGCACGGCGTGCACGATCTGCATGTCCACCTGCTGGCGGCGATCCCCAACGCCTCCTATCTGGAGGCTCACGGTTTCGGGCTTGAGCGCTTTATCGCCCATCCCATGGAAATCGTCGAGGGGGTTGCGACGGCGCCGGAGCGGCCCGGCCACGGCGTCGAACTGGACTGGCAGGCTCTGGACGCGACACGGAATTAGAGGGGAGAGAAGGCGCATGTCGGAAGAGGACAAGCAGACAGGTATCGGCGCAGGGACGTTCGATGCCTACAAACCGGTGGAAATGGCGGCGCGCGTCACGACGGCTGGCGTGGCCAAAGCCAACATGCCATTTGTGCCGACGTTCGCCTTGGCCGTTTTGGCGGGCGCCTTCATCGCCTTCGGCGCAATGTTTTACACGCTCGCCGTGACGGGCTCCGATATGGGTTTCGGTCCGACCCGGGTGCTCGGCGGACTGGTCTTCTCCATCGGCCTGATTTTGGTGATCGTCGGCGGCGCAGAGCTCTTCACCGGCAACAATTTGATCGTTATGGCTTGGGCCTCACAGCAAGTGACCCTGAGCGGTCTGTTGCGCAATTGGGTGATCGTCTATGCCGGCAATTTCGTCGGTTCTGTCGCTACCGTCGTCCTGTTGGCGATGTCCGGAACGCTGGATATCGGCGGCGGGGCGGTGGCGGTGACCGCGGTGAAAATCGCCGCGGCTAAAACGCAACTTCCCTTCCTTGAAGCCCTGGTGCGCGGCGTGCTTTGCAACACCCTGGTTTGCCTCGCGGTCTGGCTGGCCTTCGCGGCCCACACCGTACCCGGCAAGGTTATCGCCGTGATTTTTCCCGTCACGGCGTTCGTGGCGCTTGGTTTCGAGCACTCGGTGGCAAACATGTACCTGATCCCGGTGGGCATCTGGGCTGCCGGCGATCCAGCCGTCGTTTCCGCGACAGGGTTGGGGGCTCAAGCGATGGCGGGGATGAATCCCACAGGCTTTGCCGCCAATTTGCTGCCGGTTACCGTGGGCAACATTTTGGGCGGCAGCATCCTGGTCGCACTGGTTTATTGGATTTGTTACCTCAGACCGAACAAGTAGGCCTTACTCGGTCTTTGCTTCGTCTTCGTCGGTGTCTTCTTCAGCTCCGGTCTCGGCCGGTTCCTCGGTTTCGCTTTCCGGCGGCGCGACGGCGGCTGTTTCGACCTCGGCTTCGTCTTCCGTAATGACTTCGATTGTCGCTTCGCCGAACATGCCCATGGCGACGAACGGACCAATTTCACTCCAGAAGCCGTAGACACCGGGACGCACGGCGACGAATTCGATGATGGCCTCATGGCCCGGCGGCACCTCGATATTTTCGACGATGATAGGCGTCCAACCGTTGTCCGGCGCCGTCCCGCCGTCGTCCTCGTCGTCGGTGTCTGCGCTTTCGACTTCTTCTTCCGCATCGCCGTCCTCGGCAGCCACGTCATCGTCATCGGCTTTGTCCGATTCGTCGTCATCGTCGGCGTCTGCGGTTTCAGTTTCCTTCAGCCCTTCCGTTTCAGCAGGGTTTTCGTCCGCGGGTTCATCCGTTTCGATGGGTGAATCGTCGTCTTCGGTTTTGGCGGCAAACGGATCCTCTTCCGCCTCATCGCCTACCTCGGATTTTTCGGCGAAGGGATCGTCGGCCGAAGCGGTCTCATCGTTATCCTCCGGCTTCTCCGCAAAGGGATCGTCGGCCGAGGCGGTCTCATCGTTATCCTCCGGCTTCTCCGCGAAGGGATCGTCGGCCGAAGCGGTCTCATCGTTATCCTCCGCCTTCTCCGCGAAGGGATCGTCGGCCGAGGCGGTCTCGTCGGCCTCTTCGGGCTCTGCTGCAAAGGGATCATCCGCTGCAGCACCTGCTTCTCCGTCTTCCGCCGGCGCCGCGAAAGGATTATCCGCTTCCGGTTCGCCGCCCGCCTCCTTCTTTGCCTCGTAAGCCTTTGCCGCAGCGTCTTCGATGGCTTTTATTTTTGCCTGGGTTTTGGCGGATTCGGCCCTGGTTTTGTCGACAACCGTTTCCAACGCCGTGGATTCCGGCAATTTCGGCACTCGGTCCGCATTCTTTGGTCCAACCGGTTTATCGACGTGTCCGTCACTGCCATGGGTGAGCCACGGCGTTATTTCGATATTCCTAATGGCGATGGCCCGCCATAAGTGGGTTCCGGTGAGGATATGCGTTTCCTCGCCGCCGTTGCGAAGGACCATACGGTAGGCGTCGCCGGCGACGAATTTCGGCTCCGTGGGTGAAAACGCGAACTCGGTCATCAGCAGCTGGAAATGTCGGGCCCTCTGCCAATCAACGACGGGAATTTCAGCCATTGTCGGATGGGTCTGCGGCAGTTCGTCGCGCAATGGCGAATAATTATGCCACGACTCGCACGCGCCCAACAAAATGACCGCGGTCAGGACGGCAATACGCTTTCCCAGAGCCGTAATCCCGTGATCGTAATGCGCGCCCATTTGCGGTCCCAGATGACTTTATCCAGGCGCACCATAGCGGACGCGGGCGGACCTCGCCAGCCCGTCTCGCTCGACACCAGCATTGCCGCTTGCCTTGACACCGGGGCGGGCGTAGATTTCCCGCCGTTCGCGTCCTCCAAGGGGGCGTCAATCGTACAAACAGAGGGGGCCGACATGTCCTTTATCGCCGAATCGCTGGGCCGTATCAAACCGTCGCCGACCGTGGCGCTCACGGGCAAAGTGGCCGAACTAAAAGCGGCTGGGCGCGATATCATCGGACTCGGCGCGGGCGAGCCCGATTTCGATACGCCCGACCACATCAAGGCCGCTGCCATCGAGGCCATCAATCGCGGCGAGACCAAGTATACGGCGGTGTCGGGAACGGCGGCCGCGCGCCAGGCGGTGGCGGACAAGTTCAAGCGCGAAAACGACCTGGACTACGCCCTTGACCAGATCACCATCGGCTGCGGCGGCAAGGGCGTGCTTTACAACGCGATCATGGCAACCATTGATCCCGGCGACGAGGTCGTCATACCGGCGCCATATTGGGTCTCCTACCCCGACATGGTGCTGCTGGCGGGCGGCACGCCGGTGATCGTCGAGGCCGGCATCAACGCCGGTTTCAAGATGAGCCCCGAAGCGCTGGAAGACGCCATCACTCCCCGGACAAAGTGGCTGATCCTGAACTCGCCTTCCAACCCGACCGGTGCGGCCTACGACAGGGCCGAGTTGCAGGCGCTGGCGGAGGTGCTGAAACGCCATCCCCATGTACGGATCATGTCGGATGACATTTACGAACACATTATCTACGACGATTTTGAGTTCTTCACGATCGCTCAGGTCGATCCGGAACTCTATGACCGCACGCTGACCGTCAACGGCCTGGCCAAGGCCTATGCGATGACGGGATGGCGGGTCGGCTATGCCGGCGGGCCCAAGGACATCATCGCGGCGATCAACAAAGTGCAATCGCAGTCGACCACCCACACCAGTTCGATTTCGCAGGCGGCGACCATCGAGGCCCTGAACGGTCCCCAGGAATTCATGAAGGAGTGGGTCGAAACCTTCCGCACCCGGCGCGACCTGGTGGTCGAAGCGCTCGACGGAATGACGGGACTGTCGTGCCCCATGCCCAAGGGTGCGTTCTATGTCTTCCCCAGTTGCGCCGGCACCATCGGCAAGAAAGCGCTGGACGGCACGGTGATCGAGGACGACAGCGCCTTCGTGACGGCTTTGCTCGAGGCCGAAGGCATTGCCGCCGTCCAGGGTGTCGCATTCGGCCTGTCACCGCATTTCCGGGTGTCCTATGCCACGTCGACGGAAAATCTCAACGAAGCCATGACGCGTATTGCACGGTTTTGCGATTCTTTGAGCTAGAAACGGCTATTTTTCAGGCTGGAATAACAGGAGACCTTGACGGCCACGCGCGTTAGTTTATCTCCTTGGGTTCCTATTCCTTGATAGATTTTCGCCGTGAATACTACGAGTAGCCGATTCGGGTGGGGGCGAGGCCGGTTTTTTTGGAAACTGATGTCGGCGCTCGTATTCGCGACGGTAATCGCCGCAAATTCCCTGCCCGTATCAGCCAAGTCGCCCAAACGCGGGAGTACCCTGACCGTCGCCCTTGAGACCGACGTCTTGAGTTTTGACGTGATCAAGGGCGGTACCTACGGTCAGTCCGGATTGGCTCCCGCCAACGCCATCATGGAGCCATTGATCGAGCAAACCAAGGATGGCAGCTATTCGCCCGTTCTTGCGGCCTCCTGGAAGAAATCCTCGGACGGGAAATCGTACACCTTCAAGCTAAAAAGCGGCGTTCGCTTCCATGACGGCAAGAACTTTGCCGCCAAGGACGTTGTCGACCACTACAAACGGCTACTCAAGGCGCCGAAAAATTCGCCGTTGCGCAATTATCTGACGGCCCTGCGCGATGTCCAGGTGGTCGACCGTCTAACCGTCAAATTCAAACTTCGCTGGCCCTGGCCGACATTTTTACAGGCCATTTCGACCCGCGGTGAATTCAGTCTCATACCCTCACACCTGGCGGTTAAAAGCGGTCGGCAGCATCGCCGGCCGATCGGAACCGGACCGTTCAAGTTCGTCTCCTGGTCACCGGCCAAGAGCATCGTCGTCGAACGAAACAACGATTATCGGGTCAAGGCCCAGCCCCGTCTCGATCGCATCGTTTTTCGCCTGATGCCGGATCACAAGAAACGCTTCGCCGCCCTCAAGAGCGGCAAGGTGGATGTGATCTGGAGCGGTATCGGAGAGCACATCGTCAAGGCCCGCAGGGATAAGAGCATCAGGACGCTGGTCCACGACGGCTCGGGCGCGGGCGTGATCCTGCTCAATACGCGCAAACCGCCGCTCAACGATGCCCGGGTGCGCCAGGCTATCGCCCATGCCTGGAACCAGCGCCTCATCATTAAGAAAGTGAACAAGAACAATGTGCCGTTCGTCACGGACCCATACGGCAGCCGAATGAGATGCGGTCCGAGCGGATACCGGGAAAACGATGCGAACAAGGCCAAAACGTTGATCCGCAACTACGGAAAACCGGTCCGCCTAGAAATGATCCACACCGACACGCTGCGCGGCGACCTGCTGGGCGAGGCGACGCAGCAGCTTCTCAAGCAGGCCGGCATCAGCCTCCGGCTTACCGCGATGGAACAAAAACGGCTGCAAAAGGCGGTTTTCACGGGAAATTACATGGTTAGTCCCTGGATCATCCGCGATGCTCTTGATCAAGGGCTGCAAATGGCGGCGTTCACCTCCTCGAAGTCCTCATACAATCCAACTGGTGTCAAAAACGCGGAACTCGACAAACTGGCGCAAGCTCTGGGCGGCAATACCCGCGGCTCAAAACGGAAAAAGGCGTTTTGCCGGATCGCTGAAATCGTCAACGATCAGGCCATTGTGCTATGGCGTGGCGGCCTGCGCGTCCATGCTCTCATCCGAGCCGGTGTTAAAGGTGTGCCGCCGATCCGGGGACGCGTGATGCTGTTTCACACGGCCTGGCTGGATCGATAGGCGCGGTGATTTTCCGCCAATACCCATAGCTCCATACGATCATTAGAGTCCTTTTTCCTTGCATGGCGCGCCCGCGCTTGAAAACATTGTCGCCAGATATAACAACAGCCGCCGCGGACCTGGCTAATCGGTGACCAGCGGCGCGAAACAGGTGAGGACGCGTTATGGACGGTATAAGAGCCGAGGGGCCTCGGACGATTGCTTTGGTCGGGCCCTATCTCTCAGGCAAGACAACTCTGCTGGAAAATATTTTGTTCGTGACGGGGGCGGTCCATCGCAAGGGCACGGCGGCGCAACACAACATGGTCGGTGATTCCAGTGACGAGGCGAAGGCGCACGAGATGGGCGTCGAACTCAACGTCGCCAGTTGTGAATACCTCGGAGACACCTACACGTTTCTTGATTGCCCCGGTTCCATTGAATTCGGACAGGAAGCGGCCAACGCACTGATCGGCGCGGACGCCGCGGTGGTGGTGTGCGAACCCGAAGCCGACAAGGTGATGGCTTTGTCGCCGACGCTGAAGATGCTCGACGATCTGGGTGTGCCGCGCTTTATTTTCGTCAACAAGATCGACCGCGCGACGGGCTCTGTCCGCGACCTGCTGGAAGCCCTGCAAACCGTGTCCAATCAGCCCCTGGTGCTGCGCCAGGTGCCGATTCGCGTCGGCGAGGAGATCACGGGCTATGTCGACCTGGCATCGGGCCGGGCCTACGTCTACCGCGAC
>CAYOAD010000080.1:0-16380 GCA_964401845.1 uncultured Rhodospirillaceae bacterium
CGCGATATCAAGATGCTCGGCCACATCGCCGTCAGCGGCCTGTTGCTGCAGGGCTTTTATCTCGGCGGCGTTTTCACCTCCATATCGCTGGGTGTTCCGGCAGGCGTATCGGCCCTGATCGTCGGCATCCAGCCACTGTTCACGGCCATCGCAGCGGGCCCGTTCCTGGGCGAACGCATCAGCCGGCAGCAATGGCTTGGTTTTTCGCTGGGTCTCGCCGGCGTCGCCATGGTCGTCTGGAACAAGCTTGGCCTGGGCGCCGGCACGCCGTTCGGCATGAGCCTCTCGGTCGTCGCCCTGTTCGGCATCACCGCCGGGACGCTTTACCAGAAAAAATACTGCCCCGACCTCGATTTGCGTTCGGGTTCGGCCATCCAGTTCATCACCTCCGCCGTCGCCCTGATGGCGCTGGCGGCGGCCATCGAGACCAAGGTCGTCGTCTGGAGCGGCGAGTTCATTTTCGCCATGTTCTGGCTCTGCATCATCATGTCGCTGGGCGCCATCAGCCTGTTGTTCCTGTTGATCCGCCGCGGCGAAGCCGCCCCCGTCGCCAGCCTGTTCTACATGGTGCCGCCGTCGACCGCGCTGATCGCCTACTTCCTGTTTGGAGAGACGCTCGACGCCGTGGCGCTCGGTGGCATGGCGGTGGCGGTGTTCGGCGTCGCCCTGGTCAACGTCAACCTCAAACGGGGCGATTAGGCCGGTGGCGTGGCGGGAGAGGGTCCTGGCCGAAATCGACGCGGTGCGCGGCGATCTCTGGATCTTTGCCTACGGTTCGCTGATGTGGCGCCCCGACTTCCCCCACGGCGAGATCCTGGATGCCAGGCTTTACGGTTACCACAGGGCGCCTTGCGTCTATTCCTGGCACCACCGGGGCACCGAAGAACGTCCCGGCCTGGTCATGGGCCTGGACGCGGGCGGCAGCTGCCGGGGCCGCGTGCTGCGGGTCTTGCGTAAACACGCCGAGGAAGTCGTCGACTACCTGCACGAACGCGAAATGATCTCCGGCGTCTATAAACCCAGGCTCCACGACGTTCATCTCGGGGGCGGCCGCTCCATCACTGCCGTCTGCTTCGTTACCGAACGCAATCACGTGCAATACGCCGGCGCCCTCCCGTTCGACGAACAGGTCCGCCTGATCCGCCAGGGCGTCGGCCCCAGCGGCAAATGCATCGATTACTTCACCGCCACCGTCGAACACCTCGACGACCTCGGCATCCGCGACAGCGGTCTGCATGCCTTGTTGGTTGCGGTGAAGGGGCTAGGGGATCACCCGCACTTGGAATAGCCGCAGCTGGTGCAGGTGTCGCAGCCTTCCAGTTTGACGAGGCCGGGCTGGCCACAGCGCGGGCACTGGCGGAAGGGGAGTTTACCTCCTTCCGGGGCCTCGCCGGCGTTGACGGCGAGGGGGATGTCCTCCCCTTCCGTTTCGCCAAAGCCTTCCGGACTGGCCAGGTAACCGATCCCGATCAGGTGTTCCTCGATGACATCGCCGATGGCCGCCAGCAGTGAGGGCACATAGCGGCCGCTCATCCATTGGCCGCCGCGCGGGTCGAACACGGCCTTCAGTTCCTCGACCACGAAGCTGATGTCGCCGCCCCGGCGGAAAACCGCCGAGATCATGCGCGTCAGGGCCACGGTCCAGGCGTAGTGTTCGGTGTTCTTGGAATTGATGAAGACCTCGAAGGGCCGCACCCGGCCGTCAACCAGCACGTCGTTGATCGTGATGTAAAGCGCGTGGTCACTGTCGGGCCAGCGCACCTTGTAGGTCTTGCCGTCCAGTTCGCCCGGCCGGTCGAGCGGTTTGGTCATGTAGATGACGCCGCCAGCGTCAAACGGATCCTTCGGCTTGCCTTGCGGCTTGTCGAGCGGCAATTCGGGTTCGACCAGCGCCAGTTGGGCCTCCTCCGCGTCCTCCTTGACCTCCAGCACGGCGCCCGTGACCTCGTTGGGCCGGTAGGTCGTGAGGCCCTTGCAGCCGGACTCGAAGGCCTCGACGTAGACGTTTTTGAAGGCCTCGAAGTCGATGTCCTCGGGCACGTTGATGGTCTTGGAGACGGCGCTGTCGATGTACTTCTGCACGGCCGCCTGCATGCGCACGTGGTCGGACGGGCCCAGGCTCTGGGCGTCGACGAAGGCGTCCGTCAGGGCGGCGTTCTCGCCCTTGAGCCGGCGGAACAGGCGATAAGCGTGATCGCTCACCTGTTCCTCGCGCCGGCTGCCGTCGGGCATCAGGACGTTGCGGGCATAGCTGAAGCTGAAAACCGGTTCCAGGCCCGAGGAAATGTTGTCGGCGAATAGCGAGATCGTGCCGGTGGGTGCCACCGAGGTCACCAGGGCGTTGCGGATGCCGTGTTCGGCGATGGCCGAGCGCACGTCGTCGTCCAGTTCCTTGACCGTTTCGCCGGCCAGGTACTTGGCGGCGTCGAACAGCGGGAACGCGCCTTTTTCACGGGCGAGCTCGATCGACGCGAGATAGGCGGCGCGCGAAAAGGCCTTCATCCAGGTTTCTGTCAGCGCCACGCCGGCCTCACTGCCGTACCGCGCGCTGCACATGATCAGGGCGTCGGCGAGGCCCGTAATGCCCAAACCGATGCGCCGCTTGGCCTGGGCTTCGTGGCGCTGTTGGTCGAGGGGAAATCGCGAGACGTCGATGGCGTTGTCCAGCATGCGCACGGCGGTTCGCACCAGTTTCTCCATTTCCGCGATATCCAGCCCCGCGTCGGCCTCGAACGGCCGGGTCACCAGCCTGGCCAAATTGACGGAGCCCAGCAGGCAGGCGCCGTAGGGCGGCAGGGGCTGTTCACCGCACGGATTTGTGGCGGCGATGGTCTCGGCATAGTGCAAGTTGTTGCGCCGGTTGATGCGGTCGATGAAGATGATGCCCGGTTCGGCATAGGCGTAGGTCGCCCGCATGATGTCGTCCCACAACTCGCGGGCCCGCACGGACTTGTAAACCGTACCGCCGAACTTCAGTTCCCAGGGCTGGTCGGCCTTAACGGCGGCCATGAAGTCGTCGGTTGCCAGAACCGACAGGTTGAACATGCGCAGGCGGTTGGGCTCCCGCTTGGCCGCGATGAAGTCCTCGATGTCGGGATGATCGCAGCGCAACGTCGCCATCATGGCGCCGCGGCGGTGGCCGGCGCTCATGATGGTGCGGCACATGGCGTCCCAGACATCCATGAAGGTCAGCGGACCCGAGGCATCGGCGCCGACGCCTTTGACCACCGCGCCCTTGGGCCGCAGCGTGGAAAAATCGTAACCGATGCCGCCGCCCTGCTGCATCGTCAGGGCCGCTTCCTTCAAGCTGTCGAAAATGCCGCCCATGTCGTCGGGCACGGTACCCATGACGAAACAGTTGAACAGGGTCACGTCGCGGCCCGTCCCCGCGCCGGCGATAATGCGGCCGGCCGGCAGGAAACGGAAATCGCGCAGGGCCTCGGTGAACTCGGCGGTCCATGCGGCCGCGTCCGACTCCGCTTCGGCCAGGGCCGCCGCGACGCGGCTCCAGGTGTCTTCGATAGAGCCGTCGACAGGCGCCCCGCCCGGATCTTTCAGGCGGTATTTCATATCCCAAATTTGCTGGGAAATCGGCGCAATGGTGGTCATGGTCTACCCAATTCTCTTCCGGAACGGCGGTTTCGAAGGCTTTGAGTGGAATTGTACACGGGGTCGGCAAAATCCGAAAATTCTAATTGTTCCCGTTATGTACTCACAGGCTTCAGAATAGCTAATTTCTTGAAATTATGCAACAAAATTGGGTTTTCATAGTTATCCACAGAGACGAACCGTTCTGTGGATAACTATGTCCCGGAGTTATCCCCGGAGTTATCCACAAGTAACCTTTCCGAAGCGGTTTCGATGCGGTTTTCCAGCTCCGCCATGAAAGCCCGCTTGTCCAATCCGGGGGCGATAGGCGGAAGATACTCCAGGACGATCGTGCCGGGCGTTTTGAGATAGCTGGTCTTGGGCCAGCGCAGCCCCGAATTGACGGCCACCGGCACCACCGGCAGGCCGAGGTGGCGGTAAAGCGCGGCGGCGCCCGGCTGGTAGGGAATGCGCTTGCCGGGGGCGCTGCGGGTGCCCTCGGGAAAAATGATCAACGGGC
This sequence comes from uncultured Rhodospirillaceae bacterium, assembly GCA_964401845.1. Classification (GTDB taxonomy): domain Bacteria; phylum Pseudomonadota; class Alphaproteobacteria; order UBA2966; family UBA2966; genus CAYFKJ01. The sequence continues at coordinate 4,109 of CAYOAD010000080.1, forward strand.
GGCCCAGTGACGCGGCCGCCTCCGCCGCCCGTAGCATGGCCTTGAGCGCGGCGGCGCCGGCCTTGCGGTCGACCGGGATCATGCGGGCTTTCTTGGAGTACCAGCCGTAAAGCGGAATCAGCAGCAGTTCCTTTTTCATGACGATGGCCGGATCGTCGACGAAAATATGCCAGACGATGGTGTCCCAGGCCGATTGGTGCTTGGCGGCGATGACGCAGGCGCCCTCGGGCAGGTTTTCCCGGCCCCGGATTTCATAATCGATCCCGGCCACCGTCCGCAGCAGCCACAGAACCCCTCGGGCCCAGACAGTCTGGCCTCGAGGCGTCCAGATGCGCGGGCCGGCGAGGGCCGGCAGCCAGGCCAGACACATAACAAGGGTCCAGCCCACGAAAAGCGCGACGAAGACGAGCGAGCGAAGCTGGATCATGAAGCAAGGTCGTCGATCAGCCGCCAGCGCACCAGGCTGACGAGGTATTTGTTGTATTCCCATGCCAGGAACGAGGCCGTTCCGGGAAACCGCCACCATCCCTCAAGAATGACGTACTTCGTGAATACGGGATGGGCGACCAGCCGGACGTCCGGCAATGCCTTGCGGAATTCGACCAGGCTGCGCGGCATATGGTAGGCCGACGTGACCAGTCGCAGGCTTGAGATGGTTTCGCGCTTTGCCCAGGCCGCCGTTTCCACGGCGTTGCCGACGGTATCGGCGGCTTGGCGGCCAAGCTCGATACAGCACTTGAACAATTCCGGAGATTGCTTCGACAGGTCGGCGAGGACCGCTTCATTGGTGTGGTGGTGGACCCCACTGATCAGGAGCTTCCGCGCCCGTCCTTGGGCCAGCAGCTCGATGCCGGCGCCGATCCGTTCGCTGCCGCCGGTCAGGACGACGATACCGTCGGTGCGGCTGCGGTTGTCCGTGACTTTCAGCGGCAGGGTGCTGGCAAACCAGACCAGTCCGCCGGCCCACATCAGGGCGAGTGCAACCACCAGGAATCCGATCAGCTTCATTCGCTTGTTCCCAGCAAAGCGGCAACGGCCGCCGCCAAATCGGCGTGCACCGCGACCGGTAGGACGGCATCGGGCAGACCTTGGGACTGCGTGTCCTTGCCCTTGCCGGTGCGGACCAGGATGCGCGGGCAGCCCGCGGTCGCAGCCGCTTCCAGATCGCGCAGGGCATCTCCGATCATCGGCGTTTCCGCAGCCAGGACACGGAAATCGGAAAGTGCCTCACGCAACATTCCGGGGCCCGGTTTGCGCCGTTCCGTCGCCGCAGACGGCGCGTCGGGGCAGACGTAAAGCTTGTCGATGCGGGCGCCGGCCGTGGCGAGGGCAGCCGTCATTTTTTCGTGGATCCGGTCGAGCATGGCCTCGTCGATGACGCCGCGGCCGACGATCGACTGATTGGTCACGACAGCGACCCGCCGGCCGGCCTCGTTGAGACGGGAAATCGCCTCGGCGGCGCCGTCGATCATGATGAACTCGTCCGGGTTCTTCACCGAATCGGGGCGGTCGTGATTAATCACGCCGTCGCGGTCGAGCAGCACGAGCTTGGTCATCGGGCATCCGCCGGTCGGGGGGAGGTCATCGTTGTGCCTGCGCGTCAGGGCATGCGCCGAAGCGCTTGCAGGACCGTCAGCCGGGCGGTCACGGTGGCAATGATGGCGGCGCCCAGGGGCAGGGCGGCAAGACCGCCCCAGAGCACGGGTGTCAGCGTCAATTGCGGTAGCAGGGGACCTTCCAGTTGGCCCGCCAGTCCGCCCAGCAGACCGAGGGTCAGGCCGGCGAGAATGAGGCCCAGGAGACCGCCGCGCAGGGCCAGCGACATGGCGTGGCCTTGAAACTGGCGGGCGATATAGCTGTCGCGCGCGCCGATGATATGCAGCACCTCGATGACGCTCTGATGCACCGCCAGTCCGGTCCGGGTGGCAAATACCACGGTCGCGGCGGCGGCGGCGGCAATCAGGCCGACGATGGCGGTGGCGATGGCGCCCACCGTGGCGCTGAGGCGCGCCAGCCGTCCGATCCAGACCTTGTGGTCATCAAGCCGGGCGCCGGGTGCCGCCCGTTCCAACTGGATCGCCAGGCCGATGGTATCGACCTCCGCGGTCGGGATCAGCGTGACGTCGATCAAGGTCGGCACGGGAAGGTCGCGCGCGACATTGCCCCGGCCCAACCAGGGTTCGATCAGGGCCACTACCTCGTCGCGCGGCATCTTGCGCGCTGTTTGGATACCGGGCGTGGCGCGCAGAACATCGAGGGCGGCCGACACGGCTAGAGCATCCTCCCCCTCAGCGGCGCCCTCCGGCGCCGCGATTTGGACCGTCAGGGTACCCGTTAGACCGACGCGCCAGCGTTCCGAGGCGTCGCTCAAGGTGATGGATCCGGCCAGCGACAGGCAGGCGAGATAGACCATCAGGGCGATCAGCCAAGGCAGGAAGCGGCCCGAGCCGTCCTTTTCCAGGGGCAGGTCCGAGCGCCGGCGGGCCATCTCAGGCGCCCCCTCCGGGGCGGCGCTTGGCGTTCGCGCGCGGGTGAACAGGGGCCGCCGTCGCGGTTTCCCCCCGGCCCTCGCTGGCGGCGATCGTCTTGGCTTTTCGGGCTGCGTCGACGACCGTTGCGCCGGCCTTGCGTATGGCGTTTTCGGCGGGGCTGTTGTCGACGGAAAGCCGGCCTTTTTCCAGTTGCAAAACGGGGTGGCGGAAGCGATCGATCAAGGCGCGGTCATGGGTCGCGATAACCACCGTCGTGCCGATCTTGTTGAGCTGTTCGAAGAGGTGAAGGATGCGCAGTCCTTGGTCAAGGTCGATGCTGCCGGTGGGCTCGTCCGCCAGCAACAGGCTGGGTCGGCCGATCACGGCGCGGGCGATGGCGACGCGCTGTTTTTCGCCGTCCGACAGCGTTGGCGGGCGGGTGTCGATGTGATTGCCGAGCCCGACCCAGGTCAGCAGTTCGGCCACGTGATCGCGCACCGTGCCCTCCTTGGCCCCGGCTAGGCGCAGCGGCAGGGCGACGTTGTCCAGCGTCGTCAAATGGTCGAGCAGCCGGAAATTCTGGAATACCACGCCGACGCGGCGGCGCAGGCTGGGCAGCTCGCGGCGGTCGATCGTGCCGATATCCTGGTTGAACATGGCGATTGCGCCCCGTGACGGCCGCAAGCCCAGATACATCAGCTTGAGCAGCGAAGACTTACCGGCGCCGCTGGGCCCCGAAAGAAAGTGATACGAACCCGGCGCCAGGTGGAAGGTCACGTCGCGCAAGACCTCCGGCCCGAGACCATATCTCAATCCAACGTTTTGAAACCGGACCAATGTTGACCTCTATTTGCCTTATCGTTCTGAACCGCACTAATATTCCGCCGACACTAACGGGGAGGCAGAGAATTGCACGGTCACCGTCACATCGTCCAGCCCATCCGAAGATGGCGCGCCGAGGTTGTTGCCTCCAAGGGGGCAAATGCCTATAAGGGTTTAACTCATTTTGGTGGCTTGTCGGCATGATTCTAACCTGTCCCTCGTGTGAGACCAGATATGAAGTAGATGCGTCCGCGTTTCCGGCGGCCGGACGAACTGTGCGGTGCGCCAAATGCGGTAACTCGTGGACCGAAAAACCGCCGCAGGACATGCCCCTCACCGTCGAGGTGGCGGAACCGGTTGCCACGCCAGAGCCACCGCCACCGCCACCGCCACCGCCGGAGCCAGCGCCCGAAACACCCGCCCCGACCGAAGTCTCCTTCGACGAACCTCCGGCGCCCGTTCCGGAACCGGACGACGATGACGATGTCAGCGTCGATGCCGGGGTGCCCGAGCCCGAGGGCGCGGACGATGACGACGATGACGACTTCGAGGTTCCGACCCTCGACGAGATGGAAGCGATGCCCAACATCCAGCCCAGGCGCAAGAGCGCGCGTGGCGGACGCGCCAAGGCGCGCGGCGGACGCGCCGGCGGGGGCGGAGGCCGCCGCATCGGGCTGATCGCCGGCTGGCTCGGCAACGTCGTCTTTATCGTCGGCCTGGCCGCCGGCGGCATCTTCGCCCGCGACATGATCATCGCCGCCTGGCCGCCCGCTTCGATGCTCTATGAAATGGCCGGTATGGGCGAGCCGAAACCCGAGTTTGGCCTGGATTTGCAGGTCACAGGGACCGATCAGAAGCTAGAGGGCAAGAAGGTCATTTTGATCGTCAACGGTGAAATTACCAACACCTCGGATGCCGACCAGCCGATCCCCAAGCTGATCGGCGTGTTGTTCGATTCAAAACGCCGCGAGCTTTTTGACTGGTCGTTCGCGGCGTCCAAGCCCCATTTAGGGCCGGGTGAAAAGCTGGCCTTCTCGACCCGGGTTCCCGACCCGCCCAAGGAGGCCAAGGATTTGGCCGTCACCTTCGCGTCTTCCGATCCGGAGGAATCGACGAAGGAATAGGGCGCGTCGTTAATTTGGCGAACGGTTCTCTAACGGAATGGAAGTAGAGCGGTGAACGCGGCTGAGGGTGCTGGAAAGACCCGGATATTGTTCGGAGAAGAAGCGATTTCGGCGCGTGTCGAAACGCTGGGTTCTGAAATCGCCAAGGCGCTGGGGCAGGACATCCTGCTGATCGCCGTGCTCAAGGGAAGTTTTGTCTTCACCGCTGATCTCATGCGGGCCCTGCACCGGGCCGGCGTCCGGCCGCAGGTCGATTTCATGCAACTGTCCAGCTACGGCACCGGGACCGAAAGCTCCAAGGTGGTGGAAATGGTGCGCGACGTCACCGATCCCGTCGAGGGCCGCAACGTGCTTGTGGTCGACGATATCCTCGAAAGCGGCCGCACCATGGAGTTTGCCCGCGATCACCTGTTTGAACGCGGCGCCAACGAGGTCGGCATCTGCGTCCTGCTGGACAAACCGGGCAACCGCGCCGAGGGCGTCGGCATCGAAGCCGATTTCCGGGGTTTCGTCTGTCCCGACGATTTTGTCGTGGGCTACGGTCTCGACTACGCGCATTACTACCGGGAACTGCCTTTCATCGGCGTTCTGGAAGAAGACGGTTAGGGGCTACCCTCACTAAAATCTCATATACGTCATTCCGGAATTTGCGCAGCAAGTATCCGGAATCCATGCCTGAGCGCATTGTTTTCGGAACGCACCGCCAAATGGAGATGTAACGGAGTGGATTCCCGCACGCGCGGGAATGACGATCGAAGCAGGCCTTTCAAAAGCGCTTGAGCAAGCGCTCCAGATAGTGCCGCTCATCGCTTGGGCGGTTGAGTTCGCCGGCGCGTTTGTGCAGTTCTTCCAGAATGCGCCGCGCGCGTTGGGCCGCCGCTTCGGTCGGCACCTTAGTGTTGCCGTCGCTGGTCTGTCCTCGGTTGTCGAGCGGCCGGCCCAAGGGATCGGTGCGTTCGGAGCCGGGCGGCAGTTGCCGGCGTCTGAGGCCAGGACGGGCCGCGATGCCGCCCTGGGCGCGCTCGCGCGACATGGCTCGGGCCAATTCCTCTGCGCCGCCGCGCAGTTGTTCCAGGGCTTCGCCCTGGGAGGGCACGGCCTGCCCGGGCTGGCCCTGTTCCAGAGATCGGCCGGCCTGACGCATGGCGCGTTCGGCCCGGCCCAGATTGCCGGGAATGTCGCCCCGGACCTCGCCCAGGCGCCGCATGATCTCGCCCAGGGCTCGGCGTAAAGCTTCCTGTTCCGCAGCCCCTTGCCGGCCCTGCCCCTTTTTGCCCTCCTGGCCACGCTGCTGGCTGCGCCGGAACGTTTCATCCAGCAGCTTCTGTTGCCGCCGCATCAGATCGCCGAGTTCCTTGAGGGCGCGCTGACCTTCCCGCATCTGGGGGCTCATGCGGGCGCTACGCGTGCCGGCCCGCAGGTTTTCGAGCATTTCCCGCAATTGCGACAACAACTCCCGGGCGGCGTCCCGGGCGCCGAGGCGCGACAGTTCGCGCGCCCGGTCGAGCATGCGCTGAAGGTCCTGACTGTCGAGCATGGTCATGTCGGGATCGAAGGGCTGAAAATCCTGTTCGCCGGATTCCGCCCGCCGAGCAAGGTCCTCGGCCAGGGCCTGCAGGAAACGCTCCATGGCTTGACGCAATTCCTCCGTCAGGCGGTCGATCTCGGCCTCCTCGGCGCCGGACGCAAGAGCTTCCATCAGTTTCTGCTCGGCCTGGCGGAGGCTACGCTCGGCGATCGACAGGGCGCCGTCTTCGATACGCAAAGCGGTATCCCACAGCATATCGATCACTTCGCGCACGGACCTGTCGTTGTCGTTCAGGATCAGGCGGCGGCTGGCCGAGCGGATCGCCAGGGTGACGACCGGATCATGGTCGAACTCCTCGGGGAACGCGCCGATGACCGCCAAGGCGCGCGAGACCTTGGTGGCCAACGCCGGGTTGGCGGCGAGGCGGCGGCGCTGTTCGATGATGGCCCTCGCCACCGGGTGCTCGAAGCGGCGTTCGGGCAGGACGATGTTGATGGTGGCGCTGCGGCCGACGTTGCCGGCGGCATCCTCGCCGACCAGAGTCAGAAGTACTTCGAGGCCCGCCCAGCGGTGCGGCGTGAAATCGCGGTAGGCGGTATCCCGGACGGTTTTGATGGTGTAGCCCGGCAGCGGCAACTCGATGTTCTCTGCGTCCTGGTTGAATGTTTTCATTTCAAGCCGCAACGCCGTCACGCCGTGGTCGTCCGTCGCGAGATAGGGAATTTTGAGCGCCAATCGGGCCGTCGCCGTGGGCTGGTCGCTGAACACCGCTACCGGGGGCTCGTCCGGCTGAATGTTGATATCCCAAGCGGCCACCGCGGCCTCGTTTTGCAGCACAGTGATCTTGCCACTGGCCGGCAGGCTCCGGCTGATCTGGTGGTTTTGACCGTCGATGGGGTCAAAGGCCTGTACGTCAGCGCCGATCTCCAGCAGCGGCGCGCCCTTGCCGCCATGAATCTTGACAAACAACGTGCTATTTTCCGGAGCCGCCGCCTGACCCACCCTCAACTGGCGCTTGCCGTCGACCGTGGTGAAGAAGGGCGCGTCGAGCAGGACCGGCGCGCGTCCCGTGTAATCCGGCGGCGTTATCCAGGCCTCGACCTCAACGGGCGGCGAAGGCGAGGTCAGGTCGGGCTGGAAGGCGTCGATGATGCGGGACGGCGCTTCCGAACCGGCCGCCATGAAACCGACGAACAGAGCCAGTCCGACGCCCGCCCTGAAGGCATAGGGATCGTGCCGGGCCAGATTCGCCCGGGGGAACGAAACCCGGACCTTGGCGAGAGAGGCCAGGGCGCGGCGGCGGTAGGTTCGCCACAAGGCGCCTGATTGGTCGTCGGCGCCGCCCAGCGTGAGATCGTCCTCAATGGCCTGCAAGGGCCGGTGGGGCAGGCCGCTGTCGCGTTCCAGGCGGCGCTGGGCTTCATCGCGCCGCGGCGGCCTCAGTGATTTCAGTCCGAACCAGAGAAATCCCAGTGTGGCCAAGCCGAATGCGACGAGGGCGCCAAGGTGGATCCAGCCGTCCAGCAATTGCCAAATACCAGCAAGAGAAAGGGCCGCAAAAAACGCGGCGACGCCAAAGGCCGGCCAGACGGCGGGCCACAATCGCTCCCACAGAAGGGCGGCGCGCGACAGGGCGATGCGCGTGGCAAGACCCGCGACCTTGCGGTCGCCGGTCCGGCGCAATCGTCCTCTTTGCGGGTCGCGTCTGGTCATTTTCCCCCTGTCGCCTCAAGGGACGCAATTCGGTCACGCCGGCGAGTACTCACGCCGACAGCCTCCGACACAGTCGAGCGTCAACCATAATGAAGTCTTAACGCGGCACTTCCATCTCAACTTTCCGTGTTGAGAGATAGATGGATCGTAGCAGAAATCGGACCCCGAGTCAGGCCAGCCAGTCCGGCACGACATCAGCGGCGATCAGTTCCTCGATGGTCTGGCGCTGGCGGATGACCGAGAAATCGTCGCCGTTGACCAGAACCTCGGCCCCCATGGGGCGGCCGTTGTAGGTCGAGGCCATGACCGCGCCGTAGGCTCCGGCGGAACGGAAGGCGATCAGTTCGCCTTCTCCCAGTTCCGGCAGTTCATAGCCTTTGGCGAAAGTATCGCCCGATTCGCAAATTGGTCCCACCACATCGGCGGGACTGTGCGGCGCGTTGGTCAGGCGTACCGGTACCATATCGTGCTTGGCGTCGTAGAGGCTCGGCCGGATCAGGTCGTTCATGGCGGCGTCGACGATGACGAAGCGGCGTTCCTCGGCGCGCTTGTCGTAGATCAGGCGCGCCACCATGATGCCGGCGTTGCCGACGATGACGCGGCCCGGTTCGAACGAGATCTTCTTGTCCACGCCCTCGAAGACGCGCCTCACCACCTCGCCGTAGGCCGCCGGGCTGGGCGGATCCTCGTTGCCGTAGGGAATGCCGAGGCCGCCGCCGAGATCGAGCACGGTGATCCGGTGGCCGTCTTCGCCCTCCAGCACGCCAACCATTTCGCGCAAGCGCGTGTAGGCCGCCTCGAACGGCGCCAGTGTCGTGATCTGGGAGCCGATGTGCATGGCTGCCGCGATGATATCGATGCCGGGCAGAGCGGCCGCCCGGGCATAGACCTCGCGGGCGTAAGGCCAGGCGATGCCGAACTTGTTCTCCGCCTTGCCCGTGGTGATCTTGTGATGGGTGTCGGCGTCGACGTCGGGATTCAGCCGCACGCCGATACGAGCGGTGGCGCCCATCGAGGCGGCGACTTCTGACAGCGCCTGCAGCTCGGGTTCGGATTCGACGTTGAACTGGCCTATGCCGGCGTCCAGGGCCTGGCGCATTTCCTCGCGCGATTTGCCGACGCCGGAAAAGACGATGCGGGCCGGGTCGACTCCGGCGGCCAGCGCCCGCGCCAGTTCGCCGCCCGACACGATATCGGCGCCCGCGCCCTCACGCGCCAGCAGGCGGATGAGTGCTACGTTGCCGTTGGCTTTGACGGCGTAGTGGATGTCCGCGTCGAGGCCGGCCACGGCCTCGGCGAAAACGCGGTAATGGCGCACCAGCGTGGCCGTGGAATAGCAATAGAAGGGCGTGCCCACGGCCTCGGCGATGCGGGCCAGCGGGACGTCCTCGGCGAACAGCTCGCCGTCACGGTAAGCGAAATGGTCCATGAGGCTACGCCGCCTTTTTCTTCCTGGTTTCTTCCTTGGCGGGCGGCGGCTCCAGCGCGCCTTTCTTGCCGCAGGCGCCCAAGGGGGCGGCGACGGCGATGGAAATTCCCAGCACCAGAAGCAATCGGCCAATTCGGTTGCGCATCTGCTAATCCTCAGCCTCGATTTGCGCCAAGGCACGCTCGGCGGCTTGGACCACCAATTCGGGCGCGGTGCCGCCCGGGCTGGTGCGGCTGGCGACGGAATTCTCAACACCCAGCACGCCGAAGACGTCGTCGCTGATGCCTGCCTCAATACCCTGCAAGTCGGCCAGGGACATATCTTCCAGGCCACATCCCTTGTCTTCGGCAAGCCGCACGATCTTGCCCGTGACCTCGTGCGCCTGGCGGAACGGCATGTCGAGCACGCGCACAAGCCAGTCGGCGAGATCGGTGGCTGTCGAATAGCCCTGGCCAGCAGCCGCCTTCATGGCGTCGGCGTTGACCTCAAGCCTGGCCACCATGCCGGTCATGGCGGCGATGGCCAGCGCCAGGCTGTCGGCGGCGTCGAAGGTTGGCTCCTTGTCCTCCTGCATGTCCTTGGAATAGGTCATGGGCAGGCCCTTCATGACGATCAGCAAGGCGTTCAGCGCGCCGATGATGCGGCCCGCCTTGGCCCGCGTTAGTTCGGCGGCATCCGGGTTTTTCTTCTGCGGCATGATCGACGATCCGGTGGACAACTCGTCCGGAAGCACGATGAACTTCACCGTGGCGGAGGCCCAGATGACGATCTCCTCGGCCAGCCGTGAAAGATGCATGGCGGTAATCGAACAGGTGCTGAGAAATTCCAGCGCAAAGTCGCGATCCGACACCGAATCCATTGAATTCGCCGTCGGCCGGTCGAAACCGAGGGCGTCCGCCGTCGCCTGCCGGTCGATGTCGAACGAGGTTCCGGCCAGGGCCGCCGCACCCAGCGGGCATTCGTTGAGCCGCTTGCGGCTATCGGCCAAGCGGCTCCGGTCACGCCCGATCATCTCGAAATAGGCCAGCATGTGATGGCCGAAGGTAACGGGCTGCGCCGTCTGCAAATGCGTAAAGCCCGGCATGACGGTGCCCGCGTGTTCCTTGGCCCGCGTCACCAGCGCCGTCTGCAGGTCTTTCAGGGCGGCGTCGGTCTGGTCGATAGCATCCCGCACCCAGAGCTTGAAATCGGTGGCGACCTGGTCGTTGCGCGACCGTGCGGTGTGCAGCCTGCCGGCGGCATCGCCGATCAGTTCGGCAAGCCGCGCCTCGACGTGCATATGGATGTCTTCCAGCGCCGCGGAAAATTCAAATTCACCCGCTTCGATCTCGGCCTGGATGGCGTCGAGGCCCTTCAAAATTTCGCGACCGTCGTCCTCCGAGACGATGCCCTGCGCCACCAGCATGCTACAGTGCGCCCGCGATCCGGCAAGGTCCTGGGCGTACATGCGGCGGTCGAAGTCGATCGAGGCGTTGATCGCCTCCATGACGGCGGCCGGGCCGGCGGCAAAGCGCCCGCCCCACAGGGTATTTGCATCCTTTTGATCGTTCATGCCGCGATCCTACTGGTAAGTCACCGGTGAACAAATGCCGCGTTGGCGGTTTGGTCCGTTTCGGGTTATGTGTGCAGCCGTATTTTCGGCGTGTCACGCTGTGTAAAGCAAAGGTATTACGGATGCGAGAATTTTTCCGGCGACGAAGTCTGGTCGTCTTGTTTTTTGCCAGTCTGATTGCGGCCCCGTCGGCGCAGGCGGATTCCCCGGCCGTCGGCGACATGCGTAATTTCGTCCAGCATGAAAAACCGGTGGCCGTCGCGGATGTCGCGTTCAAGGATGCGGAGGGCGTCGAGCTGAAGCTCTCCGATTTCCACGGCCGTGTTGTGATGCTGAACCTGTGGGCCACCTGGTGCGCTCCCTGCCGCCGGGAAATGCCGGCGCTGGACGCGTTGCAAGCCAAATACGGCGGTGATGACTTCATCGTCCTGGCCCTCAGCCAGGACCGCAAGGGCGTCGACGCGGTGAAAAAGTTCTATGCGGAAATCGGCGTCAAAAGCCTGGTCGTTTACATCGATCAGCGCGCCAAAAGCTCACGCAAGCTGCGCGCGCCCGGCTTGCCGACGACCCTGCTATTGGGCCGCGACGGCCAGGAACTCGGCCGCCTCATCGGTCCCGCCGAATGGGCGTCGGAAGATTCCGAACACCTGGTGGAGTATTTCCTGAAGCGTTAGCCGGTTACCGTGTCGGCACAGGCGTGTCGCCGGTGTAGTCGTAGAAACCTCGGTCGACCTTCTTGCCGAGCCAGCCCGCTTCGACGTATTTCACCAGCAGGGGACATGGCCGGTACTTGGTGTCGGCCAGCCCGTCATACAGCACCTGCATGATGGCAAGGCAAGTGTCGAGGCCGATAAAATCGGCCAACTGCAGCGGGCCCATAGGATGGTTGGCGCCGAGTTTCATGGCGGTGTCGATGGCATCGACCGAGCCCACGCCTTCATACAGCGTATAGACGGCCTCGTTGATCATCGGCAGCAGGATGCGATTGACCATGAAAGCCGGGAAGTCTTCCGAACTCACTGGTGTTTTACCCAGCTTGACCGTCACCTCGCGGATTGCATCGTAGGTCGCGGGCGCCGTGGTGATGCCGCGGATCAGCTCCACCAGCGCCATCAGCGGCACCGGGTTCATGAAGTGCATGCCGGCGAACTGTTCCGGCCGGTCCGTCGCCGCCGCCAGGCGTGTGATGGAAATCGACGAGGTGTTGGTCGCGATCAGGGCTTCGGGCTTCAGAACAGGACAAAGCTCGTCGAAGATGGCGCGTTTGACATCTTCCTTCTCGACCGCCGATTCGACCGCCAAATCGACATCACCAAAGCTTTCCAGGCTCGTGGCCGTCGTGATGCGCGCCAACGCATCGGTCATGTCGCCCTCGGCCATTTTGCCGCGTCCGACGAGGCGCTGCATGTTCTTCTCGATGGTCGCCATGCCCTTATCGAGGCTTTCCTGGCTGACATCTGAGAGCACCACGTCGTAGCCGCTTTGCGCGAAGACATGGGCGATACCGTTGCCCATCTGGCCCGCGCCGATGACGCCGATTTTGCGGATGTCGGTCATATTGGTTTCCTCAAATCCCGCCTAGAGGCCGGCCTTGGCGAGCTCTTCCTCAAGCTCCGGCACGGCTTTAAAGAGG
>CAYOAD010000081.1:0-16327 GCA_964401845.1 uncultured Rhodospirillaceae bacterium
GTTCGGCATTCAGCTCACCGGCATGGTCGGTAACATCCGTTTTCGCGAAGGCCAATGGGTCAAGAAAGGTGCTGTGCTGCTGGAACTGGAAGCCGGTGAGCTGAATGCCGAACTGGCCGAAGCACATGCCAGCCGGGACAACGCCAAGCGTCTGTATGACCGCGCCAAACGGCTCCTGAAGAACCGAAACGTGCCGGAAGCGCGCGTTCAGGATCTATTCGGCCTGCTTCAGGCTGCCGAGGCCCGGGTCGCCACCGATGAAGCCCGGTTGGATGAAACCGTCGTCAGGGCCCCTTTTTCCGGCCGCTTGGGCCTTCGCCGCATCTCCCTCGGCGCGCTGATCACGCCCGGCACCGAAATCACCACATTGGACGATACCTCCCGCATCAAGGTTGATTTCCGCGTCCCCGAAACGGCGCTGGCATTCGTCAAGAAGGGCCAGACGGTGTCGGCCACCAGCGCCGCCTATGCCGGCGAAGTGTTCCAGGGAAAGGTCGGCACGGTGTCCAGCAGGGTTGACCCGGTGACGCGATCGGTCGAAATCCGTGCCCACTTCGACAACAAGCAAGCCAAGCTGCGCCCCGGCATGTTCCTCGCCGCCACACTGACGGCGGCGGTACGCAAGAACGCCATCCTGATACCGGAAGAATCGCTGATCGCCGCCAGCGATGCGCGCTATGTTTTTGCCATCAAAGACGGCAAGGCGGACAAGGTCGCCGTCAAGACCGGCGAACACGTGAAGGGGGAAATCGAAATCCTGTCCGGCATCGAGGCCGGCACGCCGGTCGTGACCGCCGGCATTCAGAAGGTGCGACAGGGCCAGGCCGTCAAGATCCTGCCGCCGGGCGGCTTTAAGAAGGGCGGCAAACCCAAAGCGAAGAAGCCGGAAGGCAGTTCCGAAACCAAGAAGCCCCAGGGCATGCCGACGGCGGGGGCGAAAAAACCCGCCGGCACGTCAGGCTAGGCCTCTCACATGCTGCTTTCCGATACATCGATTAAACGGCCGGTCCTGGCGACGGTGATGAGCCTCGTGCTCGTCATCTTCGGCCTGTTCGGCTACCAACGCCTCAGCGTCCGCGAAATGCCCGACATCGACCGGCCCGTCGTCTCGGTCAGCACGGTCTACCGCGGCGCTTCGGCGACGATTATCGAAAGCCAGGTGACGCAAATCATCGAAGACGCCGTTGCCGGCATTGAGGGCATCACGTCGGTCACGTCGACCAGCCGGGAAGAGTCGTCGTCCGTTTCCATTGAATTCGGTGTCGAGCGCGACATGGACAGCGCCGCCAACGACGTCCGGGACCGTGTCAGCCGGGCCGTCCGCCAGCTGCCCATCGAAGCCGATGCACCGCGCATTGCCAAATCCGACGACGACGCCCGCTCCATCATGTGGCTGGCGCTGACCAGCGACCGCCTCAGCAGCCTGGAACTCACCGACTACGCCGACCGCTTTCTCAGAGACCGCCTTTCCATCGTCGCCGGGGTGGCCAACATACGCATCGGCGGCGGCCGGCGCTATGCCATCCGCATCTGGCTCGACAAAAACGCCCTGGCGGCGCGCCAGCTGACCGTGCAGGACGTGGAAACCGCCCTCAGACGCCAGAACGTCCTGCTGCCCTCGGGCCGCATCGAATCGGTGGAGCGCGAAATGTCGGTGCGTACCGATTCCAGTCTGCGCAATGTGGCCGATTTCGAAAACGTTGTGGTGCGTGAAGCGGGCGGCTACTTCGTCCGGCTGGGCGAAGTGGCCGAAATCGAACTCGGCGCCGAAAACGACCGTACCGACCTGCGCGTGGCGGGCCGCAATGCCATCGGCCTCGGTGTCGTCAAGCAATCCAAGGGCAATACCCTGGAGGTGGCAAACGGCATCATCGCCGAAATGGAGAAACTACAAGGCTCGCTGCCGCCCGGTGTCAAGCTGGAGGTGGCCTACAACCAGGCGGTCTTCATTGGTGAAGCGATCTATGAAGTGTTCATCGCCATTTCCATCGCCCTGGTGATGGTCATCGCCGTCAACTTCATCTTCCTGCGCAGCCTGCGCGCCACCCTGATTCCGGCCGTCGCCATCCCGGTTTCGATCATCGGCTCACTCAGCGTGCTCGCGGCTCTGGGTTACTCCATCAATATCCTCACCCTGCTGGCGCTGGTGCTGGCGATCGGCCTGGTGGTCGATGACGCTATCGTCGTGCTGGAAAACATTCACCGCCGAATGGAGGAAGGCGAGGACTCCCTACTGGCCGCCGTGCGCGGCACCCGCCAGATCGCCTTTGCCGTCATCGCCACCACCATCGTGCTGGTGGCCGTGTTCGTACCGATCTCCTTCATGGAGGGCGAAACCGGCCGATTGTTCACCGAATTCGGCATTGCCGTCGCCACCGCCGTGGCGTTCTCCAGCTTTGTGGCGCTGACATTGACGCCCATGATGTGTTCCAAGCTGCTGGTTAATCCCAACGAGGAGGCGGGCCTTTACCGACTGACGGAGCGCCTGTTCGACGGCATGCACGCAGGCTATCGCTGGCTGGTCGGGCGCATGCTTGCCATGCCGCTGGTCGTGGTCGCCGTGGGCGGCGCCCTGTCGGCTGTTGCTTTCGGTCTGTGGACGGTGGTGCCCAAGGAGTTCGCCCCGATCGAGGATCGCGGTGCGATCTTCATTCCCATCACGGCGCCCGACGCCGCCAGCCTCGATTACACGCGGCGCTACGTCGACCAGATAGAAGGACGCCTGCAGCCCATCATCAAGCGCGGCGACGCCTGGTCGATGCTCACCATCGTGGCGCCGAGCTGGGGCCGGCCCGGTCCGGTCAACAAGGCTTTCATCATCCTGCGCCTGGTGCCCTGGGGCGAACGCGAGATAGCGCAGAAGGACGTTGTCAAAGAGATCTTCCCCAAGCTGATGACCGTGCCCGGGGTGCGCGCCTTCGCCGTCAGCCCGGCCAGTCTGGGCCGCCGCCGCTTTGGTGCACCGGTCCGCATGGTGATGGGGGGACCGGATTACGAAACGCTGAAGGAGTGGCGCGACCGGTTGATCGACGAATCGCGGTCCATCCCCAGTCTGATCAACGTTATTTCGGACTTCGAGGAAAGCCGGCCCGAATTGTTCGTCGACATCGACCGTAACCGTGCCGCCGACCTCGGCGTGCCGGTTGAAGAAGTGGGCCGTACGCTGGAGACGTTGCTGGGGTCGCGCTACGTCACGACGTTCGACCAGGGAGGCAAGCTCTACAACGTCATTCTGCAAGCCCGGCCCGAGGAACGCGCCAGCCCGCACGATCTCACCAACATATACGTTCGCTCGGCCAAAACCGAACGGCTGGTGCCGTTGGCCAACCTCGTGCACTTCCGCGAAAGCGCTGGAGCCCAGGAGTTGAAACGTGCGGACCGCATGCGGGCGGTGACCATCACGGCTTCGGTTGCGCCCGGCTATACGCTGGGCCAAGCAGTTGAGGAACTGGGCGACGCGGCGCGCGAGGCGTTGCCCACCGAGGCCCGCATCAGTTGGACGGGCGCCAGCCGCGAATTCCGCGAATCATCGAACTCCCTCCTGTTCACCTTCGCCATGGCCCTGATTATCGTCTTCCTTGCTTTGGCAGCACAGTTCGAGAGCTTCATCCACCCCTTCATCATCATGTTGTCGGTACCCCTGGCGGTGACCGGCGGTTTGGGGGCGCTGCTGATCGAGGGGGTGACGCTCAATGTCTACAGCCAGATCGGCATGATCATGCTGATCGGGCTTACGGCCAAGAACGCCATTCTGATCGTCGAGTTCGCCAATCAATTACGTGACAAGGGGGAGGATATCCTGACCGCCGTCACGGAGGCTTCCGTTAACCGGCTCAGGCCCATCCTGATGACCTCAATCGCCACGGCATTCGGCGCCCTGCCGCTGGCCATCGGTTCCGGCGCCGGCGCCGAAGCGCGCCGTTCGCTCGGCGTCGTCATCATCGGCGGCGTCAGTTTTGCAACTGTCCTCAGCCTGCTGATCGTGCCGGTGCTCTACCTCCTGCTGGCCCGCTTCGCCAAACCCTCCGGCCACATCGCCCGTAAACTCAGCGAATTGGAAACGGCGAAGGACAAGGCCGAAGCCCACGGGCCGCCGCCGGCCGCCACGCCCGCCGAATAGAAAAAGGGCGCACGATCGACGTGCGCCCCACTAATCGTATGCTGGCGGATTAGGCCTTCTTGATCAGGAAGTGGTATTCGCTGCCGTCCTGGCTGGAATCCATCAGTTCGTCGCCCGACTGGCGGCAGAAGGCTTCGAAATCCTTGACCGACCCGGCATCTGTGGCGACGACCTTGAGAACCTCGCCGGAACCCATGCCGGTGATGGCTTTCTTGGCGCGGAGAATGGGCAGCGGGCAGTTGAGGCCGCGGGCATCGAGTTCGGTGTCAAATTCCGACATGGTAGGTTCCCTCAGGTCTTTGGTTCGGTGAAATGGCTGCGGTGAATATACACCCGTCCGCACCCGACGACATTGCCGAAATCGTATATTAGCATCTTCTTAATTTCAACCAGCCTTAGCACAATTTGCCGTGAGCGATAGGATGAAATAGGAAATCAGTTCCTATTTATTGAAATATTTCAATTGCCTAGATGTTTAATTAAGACTTATTGTTTAACAAACAGGCTGCCAAATTAAATTTGGTGGTTTGCTTTCGGGGGGCACCGCCCGGTTTGACAGTGTCAGTTCGACGCTGGCAGGCCGATGTTTGGTACGGGGAAAGACATGTGGTTCGATTTTCTGGGGGTGCGTCATTTCGATTGACCAATTTCAGCGCGAACAGGCTGACCGTTCGCTCCTGACCAGGCATGAATCGGAACTCTTCGGCATTATGACCGGGGCGTTTCGAACTCAGCTGTTGGCCGTCGCGTTGAAGCGCGACCTCTTCACGTACCTGTCGAACAAATCATTGAACCTGGCGCACTTGAGGGAACATCTGAAAATTCCCGAAAATCCCTGCGCCCTGTTTCTCGATAGCCTCGTTGCCATAAACCTCCTGGAGAAGGAAGGCGATTTCTACGGCAACTCACCGATTTCCGCGACCTATCTCGTCAAGGGCAGACCCGAATACCAGGGCGCCAACGTCAAACTGTTCGAAAGCCTCTACGATGCCTGCCGGGAACTCGAAACGGCTCTGGTCGAAGATGCGCCGACGACGACGAATTTCGCCTACTTCTTCGGCGACGGCGATAATCTCTCGAGCAACTACGCCGATCTGATGCACGAGAGCGGTGTCGTTCCGGCGTTGCTGCTGATGGAATACCACGATTTCAGCGACAGCAAATGGCTGCTCGACGTCGGCGGCGGCAGCGGCCGCCTCGCCGCGACGTTGACCTCGCAGTATTCGAATCTGGGCGTCGTGCTGTTCGACCTGCCGCAGATTTGCGCCCAGGCACAGGACTACCTGACGCCGTTTCCGGCCCTAAATTCACGCATCGAGATATTCCCCGGCGATTTTTTCCGGGATGATTTCCCCGAGGGTCCGGACACCATCATCATGATGCGGGTGCTGCACGATTGGCCGGACGATACGGTAAAGCTGTTGCTGCGCAAGGCTTTCAAGGCACTGCCGCCGGGCGGGCGCCTGCTGATATATGAAACCATGCGGGCATCAGCGGATACGCCCGACGAAACGTTTGCCATTTCGTTGCTGATGCAGCTCATCAGTCCGGCCGGAAAAATCCGTTCTTACGGCGAAGTATCCCGCATGCTCGGCGAAGCCCGGTTCACCAATGTCGAAGTGACCCCTACGGCCTACCTCTATACGCTGATCACGGCCGAAAAACCCAAGACCGGCCTCTGATGGCCAGAACCGCATTTGTCACCGGCGCAACGGGATTTCTCGGCGCCTTTTTTACCGCCCACCTGTTGCGCCGGGGATTGCAGGTATTCGCCCTCGTGCGAAACGCTTCGGAACGTTCGCTTCTTCCGACAATCGACCGGATTGGCGGAACGCATACGGATTTTCCCAAAGAGGCGTCGAGCGGTTTCACCAGCGTCGACGGCAATGTGCGGGCAGAAAAATGCGGCCTGGGAGAGTACGATGCGGAACGGATTGCCGCCGAGGCGACCGATGTTTGGCACTTTGCTGCGACATTTGAGGACCAGGGAAACGCGGATGGAGGCGTCTACGCCACCAATGTCGGCGGGACCGAGAATTTGCTCAATTACCTGGAAAGCTTCAGGCAACCGGTCCGCCTGAATTATGTCAGCACCGCCTATGCCGCGCCGGTCGAGAACGGCGTCGCCTTTGAGCGTCTTTCCAAACCGGGAGACGTGAAAGGCAACGAGTACGAATCGACCAAGGCAGAGGCCGAACGGCGCATCGCGGAATTTTGCCGGGCCCGGGATCTCGAATTTCGGATTTTTCGCCCACCCATCGTCGCCGGCGAGAACGGCAGCGGTCTTAGCCTCGGCTTTACCGGTTATCAGGGCGTTTTCCGCGCGCTCTATTTGCTGACCCGGCGTTTGGAAATAAATATCGGTCCAAGCTTCGACCGGGACCTCCGGCTGCGCGTCATTGCGGACCCCTTGTTGCCGGTCAACGTGGTGCCCGTCGACTTCGTCACGGAAGCCATGTGGAGGATCGCCGAGAGCGAGCGGTCGGCCGGTGGCATCTACAATATTACGAGCGCGCACACCGTTGAATTGGCCACGCTTTTCCGGAGCGCCACCGAATCGCTGAAAGTCGACGGCATTACGCTGTCGACAAATCACGACTTCGAAGCCCAACCGATCACCATGGCCGAACGGCTGTTCCGGCGGCGCATGAAATTCCAGGAGCCCTATTTCCTGCGCTGCAGCCAATTTGACACCACCAATTTCAGACGAAACGTCACCGAATCAGAGCAACCCTCACCGGTGGTCGAACCGGATTACCTGGCGCGCTGCAATCAATATTGCCTGGATGCCTTGGCGGGTGAGTTCGCAACGTTCCTCGATGACGCGTCGGGGGGTCCACTGGCGGAAAGCCAGGAGGACGCCGGCCCGGCCGCGCTGCCGCTGTTTGCCACCTAGAAAATCATCGGAATTCCCAAGAAGCGGCCCCGAATTTGAAATATTCTTTCGAAAGAGGGAAATTCCTATAAGAACTCCATGTCGTGTGGGCGTCCTCAACTAACAACAACATATGGAAACATTCTTGGCCATGTATCGGCGGGTCGGGTTTCCACCCTGAAACGGCTTTTATATTTGTTCTTGTCATTCCGGCCCGAGCCAAAGTACTGTTTTTCCGATTTCATTATTAATTTCAATTATTTGCAACAAGGTGCCCGATGTTGCTCAAGCAATTTGATGCCGAGAACGAAGCTCGGTTCCGGCTGGAATACGCGGACCGCTCAATCGCCTTCGTGCGCGTTTCGTTGCCCATCGCCGGCGCTCTTTTTCTCGGTTATCTGTTTTGGGATTACTACATCGATCCCGATAAGCTGTTTTACATGTTGGCCGCCAGACTGATCTGCGTTGTCGTCGCGGCCAGCGTTTTCGGTCTCACCTTTCATCCCTCCTTCGTACGCTGATCCCAGCTGATTCTCGGCCTGACCGCGATGATCGGCACAACGGGTATCCTGGCGGTGCTCTACGAATTGCCCGACGGTTTCAGCTACGGCGCCGCTACCATTATTCTGGCCATCATGTTTGCCTGCGGTCTGTTGCGCCTGCTGTTCATACCGGCGGCGATTACCTGCCTCGGCATACTCGTGACTTCCAACGCCGCCATGTATCTGGCGGGAAGCTCCGCATTCGTCTTCGTCAACGCCAACTACGTCCTGGTATCCGCCTCCATCATCGGTCTCGCCTACACCATGATTTTGGAATGGAAGGAACGCAGCGCCTTCGAGTTCAAACTGGAACTCAAGAAGGAAAAGAAGGTCAGCGACGCGATGCTGCGCAATTTCCTGCCCGAACGGATCGTCGACCGGCTGAAGGACGGCGAGGAAACCATCGCCGAAGCCGTCGGCGAGGCCACGGTCCTGTTTGCCGATCTTGTCGGCTTCACGTCGCTCACCAACCGTTTGGCGCCGGGCCACCTGGTTGAAATCCTCAGCGACATCTTCATGAAGCTGGACGAAATCGCCGAGCAAAAGGGCGTCGAAAAAGTCAAGACCATCGGTGACAATTACATGGCGGTAGGGGGCGTCAGAAATCCCTCCCCGGACAGCGCTGAGTCCGTCGTGGAGTTCGCCATCGAAGCCCTCAACGCCATCGACCAGTACGCAGCCGACAACGGCTTGCCCCTCAAAATGAGAGTGGGCATCGCGACCGGCGCGGTGGTCTCGGGCGTCATCGGTACCAAAGTGCCGGCCTTCGATCTCTGGGGCGAGACCGTCAACCTGGCCAGCCGATTGGAATCGGAGGGCACCGAGAACTGCATTCAGGTGTCGGAAGCCACCTACTGGCGGCTTCAACACCTCTATGAGTTCGAGGACAAGGGCGAACTCATCCTCAAGGGCGGTATCAGCGCACGGGTTTATGTCCTCAAGGGACGCAAGCTATTGACCCGGCACGACGAGCCGGCGGCCGCCGACGTAAGATCCCGGCCCAGGCTGCGCACTGTCGAGTAGGCGCACTCAGGCGTCAGCCGGTTTCTCGCCCACCGTTTCGCCCTTGGCCTTGGCGGCTTCGTAGGCCGCTTTCTCCTCCGCCACCAGTTCCTTCTTGGAGAGCTTGCCGATCATCGTCTTGGGCAGCTCGTCACGGAATTCGATGTGACGCGGGATGGCGTGCTTGGCGAGCTTGTCCTTGAGGAACGCCTTCAGTTCGTCGTCATTGAGGCTTTGGCCATCCTTCAGTTTGATGAAGGCCTTGACGGTCTGTCCGAGGTAGTCGTCGGAGACGCCGATGGCCGTCACCTCCTCGATCGCCGGGTGCTGGTAAATCGCTTCCTCGACGTGGCGCGGGAAAACGTTGAAACCGCCGACCAGCACCAGGTCCTTCATGCGGTCGATGATGAAGGTGTAGCCTTCGTCATCCATGTGGCCGACGTCACCGGTGTGCAGCAGGCCGTCGATGATGGTTTCGGCGGTGGCTTCCTCGCGCCCCCAATAACCCATCATCACTTGCGGCCCCTTGATGCAGATCTCGCCGTCCTCGCCCTGACTGACCACGCGGTGGGGATCCTCGCGGTCGGTAATAACAATGCTGGTGCCGGGGACGGGCAGGCCGATGGAGGCTTCTTTGCTGACGCCCACAATCGGATTGGCCGTGGCGATGGGTGAGGATTCCGTCAGCCCGTAACCCTCGACCAGTTTGCAGCCCGAGAGTTTCTCGAAGTTCTGTTTGACCTCCACCGGCAGCGGCGCGCCACCGGAAAGGCAGTACTTGATCGACGAAAGATCGTAGTCGGATAGTTTCGGATAGTTGTTGATCGCCGTGTACATGGTCGGCACGCCGTGGAACAGCGTCGGTTTCTTGTTGGTGATGTCCTTCAGCACCGGTTCGATCTCGAAGCGTGGATGCATGATGATCTCGGCGCCCGCCGAAATCGACAGGTTCATCACGACCGTCATGGCGAAGACGTGGAAGAACGGCAGCACGGCCATCACGCGCTCCTTGCCTTCCTCCATACCCTCGAACCACGACTCGCCCTGCAGGGTATTGGCGTAGATGTTGGTATGGCTGAGCATCGCGCCTTTGGAAACGCCCGTGGTGCCGCCGGTGTACTGCAGCACCGCGATGTCCTTGTCGGGATCAACCTCCTGGGGCGTGTAGGCGCCGTCGTTGTTGATCAACTGGGCGAAGGCGACGTGGGCGCTGTCATTGGGCACGCTGGCGATGTCGCCGCGCTTGAACAGCGGAAAGAGCAGGCTCTTGGGGAACGGCAGGACCTCGGGCATGGTGCCGATGATCAGGGTCTTGACCCGGCTCTGCTCCAGCATGGCCTTCATTTTCGGATAGAGCACCTTGAGGTTCAACGTCACCATGATGTCGGTGTGCGAATCCTCGATCTGGTGCAGCAATTCCTGTTCGGAGTAGAGCGGGCTGTAGTTCACCACCGTTCCGCCGGCCTTGAGGATGCCGTAATACGAAATGACGAACTGCGGGCAGTTCGGCAGGAACAGGCCCACTTTGATGCCCTTGCCGACGCCGAGACGCTGGAAACCGGCCGCGGCGCGGTCCACCAGGTGCCCCATTTCGGCATAGGTGTACTTCTTGCCAAGAAAGTCGAGGATGTTGTTCGATGGAAAGCGGTGCACCGCATCATCCATCAATGTCCAGACCGGCTTACCGGTAAACTCCTGATCCCATTTGATATTTTCAGGGTATTTGTTCAGCCACAAGGCGTCGTTCATCGCGTCCTCCCATGCCGACAATTTGTTTGCGGACGATGTTATCGTTAACGGGATCAGGCACACGTGCGCGCCCCCCCGCTTGTTTTGCCGGTATGCTACAGCGACTGGGGTTATTTCGCTAGGGCGCTTTCCATTCGAACGTAACCGCCTCGCCTCATATTTTCGAGGCGGTACAATGTGTTAGCGGCTTTTAGTGTTTCAATGAAAACTTGAAACACCGTGTTTGGCGATGATTTAAAGCGGTTTACTTGCCCTGGAATTTAGCTGGGCGTTTTTCAAGAAAGGCGGCGACGCCCTCCTGGAAATCATCCGCGGAGGCGGAATCGGCGAAGCACTCCAGTTCCATATCCAGTTGCTCGTTAAGCGAATTGCCCAACGACGCATGAATCAGCTTCTTTGTGTTGGCGTAGGCCCGGGTGGGTCCCGCCGCCAGGCGTTCGGCCAGCTTCATGGTTTCTGCGTCCAAATCGTCGGCCGGCACGACGCGGTTGACGATGCCTAGGGCCAAGGCTTCCTTGGCATCAAAGCGGTCACCCAGCAACGCGATCTCCATGGCCTTCTTTGTTCCGACCAGGCGCGGCAGGGAATAAGTCGACGAGCCGTCCGGGCTGGTGCCGATTAGGCTGTAGGCCAGGGTAAAAACCGCATTGTCGGCGCTGACGGTCAGGTCGCAGGCGCCGGCCAGGCTGAAACCGAAACCGGCGACGGCGCCGCGCGTACTGGCGATAATGGGTTTGGGCATGCGCCGCATGCACTGCATAGCCGGATGAATGGCGCCGATGAAGCGGCGGAACATGGCGCGGCGGCCGTCGCTGTCCAATGAACGGGCCGGCGTGAAGGCGTTGATGTCGCCGCCCGCGCAAAAATGATCGCCGGCGCCCTTGACGATGACACACCGGATGGAATCGTCGGCCTCGATGCTCTCGACCGCCTCGGTGTAGGCCACCGCCAGTTCGCCGTCGAGGGCGTTGAGGAATTTCGGCCGGTTGAGAATGACCGTGGTCACCGCGCCATCGCGCTCCATCAATACGGTATCGCTCATGTCGCTCTCCAGTTGGTCAGATTTGAGTGTCAGGCGGCGGCGCCGGTCTTCATGACGGTTCGATACCGGAAGATGCCCTTGGCGTCGATATCGCGAACCATGCGGCCTTCGTTGATCAGTTTGTGGGCGTGGGCCAGCGCCTCGGCCATGGCCATGAAAATACTTTGCCCCTTCAGGGGACGCTTGAACAGCAGCGGCAGCGTTTCATAGACGCTCATCGGCGTCTGGCAATGTTCAATCAGGATTTCGCAGCGCTCGTCATGATGGGCGATCAATTCGTCGATCCGCTCATGCAGGCCGTAGAAGGGCTTGCCGTGGGCCGGCAGCACCAAAGTGTCCTTGGGCAAGCTCTTGAACGTCGCCAGCGACGTTACGTATTCGGTTAGCGGATCGGCATCGGGCTCGCTGGGGTAAACGCCGATGATCGGGCTGATGCGCGGCAACACCTGGTCGCCGGCGATAAGCACGCCTTTTTCCGCCGAGTAATGGCAGATGTGCTCCGGCGCATGGCCCAGCCCTTCCATGGCGCGCCAGTCGGAGCCTGCGAATTTTTCGACGTCACCGTCCTGGATGCGCCGGTAGCCGAAGGGCAGTTCGTAAACGCCCTTGGCGAAATTGCCGTATCCGGCGGTGCGGAAAACCTCGACCAGATCTTCGGGCAGGCCCAGTTGCCGATGGAACTCGATCACCGGTTCGGGTGGCACTTCGCTGGCACTCAACGTCAGCAAGCGCGCCAGGAACCAATCGGAGCGCGACATCGCGACTTCGGCATCCCATTTCTCCGTGAACCAGCCGGCCAGGCCGATGTGGTCGGGATGCAGGTGGGTGACATAGACGCGTTTGATCGGCTTCCCGCCCAGCGTTTTGTCCACCACGGTCTGCCACAGGCCCTGAATCTCGCGCGTGTTCAGGCCGGTATCGATGACGCTCCAGCTGTCACCGTCGTCCGCCAGCCACAAGTTGATGTGGTTGAGGTCGAGCGGTAATGGCATGCGCACCCAGTAAAGGCCGGGTGCGACCTCCATGGTCTCACCGGGTTCAGGCAGGTCGGCGAACGGATAATCAACGGTCTGGGACAAGGTCACTCTTTCCGGTCGTGTAAGGGTGATTGCGGGCGCCCGGTATGGCGCGACAACAGCCATGGTAGCTTGACGTTAACGTAAACGTCAAGTTGGCTCGGTATCGGGTGTCCGCTTTAGCCCGCCATTTGCTCCACATCGATGGCGAAGGTGGCGTCGGCGCCGCCGGTCACGGGACCGGTGAGAGCGGCGACCATGGGCAACTGCTGCTCAGCGTAGAACCGGGCCGTAGCGATCTTGGCCTCCAGGAATCCGGCATCGCCGTCGCCCGCATCCAGCCGCCGCCTGGCCGCCAGGGCGGAAACGCCCATCATCCAGCCGCCCGACACCAAGCCGAACATGCGGAGATAGTTCGTGGCGCCGACCCCCGGAGCGCGGGGGTCTTCACCGCCGCCGCAGGCGTACCAATCGGTCGCTTCGGCCAGAGCCTTTCGGGCCGTCGTAAGACGGGTGCCGATCGCCGCCAGGTCATCGCCGCCCGCCGCCAGCTCACCCTCGACAGCTTCGATTTCGGCGAAAAACTTGTTGACGGTCTCGCCGCCGGCAAGCGGCAGCTTGCGCCCGACCAGATCCAGGGCCTGAATGCCGTTGGTGCCTTCGTAGATCGGCGCGATGCGGGCGTCGCGGTAATACTGCGCCGCGCCGGTTTCCTCGATAAAGCCCATACCGCCGTGGATTTGCACGCCCAACGAAGCGACGTCGACGCCGATGTCGGTGCTCCAGGCCTTGACGATGGGCGTCAGCAGCGCGACGCGGTCGTCGGCTTCCTGACGCACCGTTTCGTCGTCGGCGTGGGCGGCGATATCGTTCTGCGCGCCCACGTGATAGGCCACCGCCCGGCTCGCCTCGGTCAGCGCTTTCATCGTCATCAGCATGTGCCGCACGTCTGCATGATGGATGATGGCCGCGCCCTTGGGCCCGCCGACGGCGCGGCCCTGAACGCGTTCCTTGGCGTAGGCCAGGGCGTGCTGGTAGGCGCGCTCCGCAATCGCCACGCCCTCCATTCCAACGCCGAAGCGGGCGTTGTTCATCATCGTGAACATGCAGCGCATGCCACCGTTCTCGGGTCCCACCAGGTAACCGACCGCGCCCTCGTTGTCGCCGTAGGACATCACCGCCGTAGGACTGGCGTGAATACCCAGTTTTTGTTCGAGGGATACACAACGCAGATCGTTGCGCTCACCCAGGCTGCCGTCTTCGTTAATCAGGAACTTGGGTACGATGAAGCAGGAAATGCCCTTGGTGCCGCCCGGCGCATCCGGTAGGCGCGCCAGCACGAGGTGGATGATGTTTTCCGAGAGCTCGTGTTCGCCCCAGGTGATGAATATCTTGGTGCCCTTGATGAGGTAGCTGCCGTCGGCCCGGGGCTCCGCCTTGGTGCGGACGGCACCGACGTCGGAGCCGGCCTGCGGTTCCGTGAGGTTCATTGTGCCCGACCATTCGCCGCTGATCATTCTCTCGAGATAGGTCGCCTTCTGCTCGGGCGTACCGTGGTGGCTGATCAGGTCGATGCTGCCCTGGGACAGCAGCGGCAACAGGCTGTAGGACATGTTCGACGACGCCAGCATCTCGTTGACCGGCACGCTCAAGCTCCAGGGCAGGCCTTGACCGCCGTACTCGGGGTCGAGCGCCAGGCCGCACCAGCCGCCTTCGACGAACTGGGCATGAGCTTCGGCAAAACCGTCGGGATTGACGACGACGCCGTTCTCCAGCCGGCTGCCCTGCTCGTCGCCGGGCTTGTTGAGCGGCGAGAGCACGTTGGCGGCCAGTTTTCCGGCCTCCTCCAACACGGCGTCGACAAGGTCCGGCGTGGCTTCACCAAATCCGGGCAGTGCGTTGATTTCATCGAGCTTGGCGATTTCATCGAGAACGAAGCGCATCTCGCGCAGGGGGGCGGCGTACTCGGTCATTTTGGGGGCCTCCGGACAGCGGCGATTATCCTAAATCTGAAACAGTGGTAATATCGCACCTCACCCGGCGCAAGCAAGTACGCGGATCAATTCCCTTGGCAACGACAACCACGGATCAACCGCCGAGACGTTCTCTCGGCATTCAGGCGGCGAACGCGGATACCGTTGCGCGGGCTGCAGCGATCCTGCGTGCGGGCGGCCTGGTGGCGTTTCCCACCGAGACCGTTTACGGCCTGGGCGCGGACGCCCTGAGCGAAGCCGCGGTCGCCGCCATCTTCAGGGCCAAGGGACGGCCCGCTTACAATCCGCTCATTTGCCATGTGCCGGATATCCGGTCTGCCGGGGAACTCGGCCTGTTCGACGACCGCGCCCGCCAGGTCGCCGAAGCGTTCTGGCCCGGCGCCTTGACCTTGGTCGTAAAAAGAAATCCTCGAAGTTCAGTGGCTGAAGCCGTCAGCGCCGGACTCGATACCATCGCCATCCGCATGCCGGATCACGAGCTTGCCTTGAACCTGCTGAGGGAAACCGGACGGCCCCTAGCCGCCCCCAGCGCCAACAAATCCGGCGCCGTCAGCCCGACCACGGCGGCCCACGTCCAGCGCAGCCTTGGCGAGGCCGTCGATATGATCCTCGACGGCGGCCCCTGCCGAGTGGGCGTCGAATCGACCGTCCTCGCACTAACCTCCGCAACGCCCTTGTTGTTGCGGCCGGGGGGCGTGACGCTGGACAGCCTGGAAGCGGCTATCGGTCCCGTCGCCCTGCATGCCGGCGAGAGCGTGACCAAGGCGAACGATCAGGGCCTGATGTCTCCCGGTCTTCTGGACAGCCACTATGCCCCCCGGTTGCCGGTCCGTCTCAATGCCGGAACGGTCGGTCCGGGCGAGGCCGCCTTGGCTTTCGGCACCGATACTCCGGACAATGCGGGCACGGTTCTCAATCTCAGCGCGGCGGGGGATCTGGACGAGGCGGCCGCCAATCTGTTTCGTTTTCTCCATGAACTCGACAACGACCAACATTCCGGCATTGCCGTCGTGCCAATCCCGGAGCGCGGCATCGGCCGGGCCATAAACGACCGTTTACGCCGGGCCGCGGCGCCGCGGCAATAGGCCAACGGCTTGCCCGTCCGGCCCAGATGGACTACATCCAAGGCATGAACATTCTGCCCAAGCCCATTTCCGGCAGCGTTCTCGATCGGCTGAAATCGGCGGTCGGTCCGGGCGGCTGGACGGACGATCAGGATGAGATCGCGCCCTACCTCAAGGAGGACCGGGGTCTCTACGTCGGCACCTCGCCCCTGATGATGAAACCGGCGAACTCGGGCGAGGTCGCCGTTATCCTGGCGCTTTGTTCGGAGACCGGCACGCCGGTCGTCCCCCAGGGCGGCAACACCAGCCTTGTCGGGGCCAGCATTCCCCACCCCACCAACAACGAGATCATCCTCAGTCTCAGACGGCTGAACCGGATCCGGGAACTCGATCCGATCGGCAATACCATTACGGTGGAAGCCGGCTGCATCCTGGCCGACGTCCAGGCGGCGGCGGCCGACGTGGACAGATTGTTCCCCTTAAGCCTGGGCGCCGAGGGAAGCTGCCGGATCGGCGGTAATCTCTCGACCAATGCCGGCGGCACCAACGTCCTGCGCTATGGCAACGCCCGCGACCTGGCCCTGGGTCTCGAGGTCGTGCTGCCCGACGGCCGAATGATCGACGACCTCAAGACGCTGCGCAAGGACAACACCGGTTACAGCCTGAAGAACCTGTTTATCGGCGCCGAAGGCACGCTCGGCGTGATAACGGCCGCCGCGCTCAAACTGTTCCCCATGCCGCATGAAGTCGTCACGACGTTTGCCGCCGTGCCCCACGTCGCGGCGGCGGTGGATTTGCTGGGACGGGCGCGCGGCGTCGTGGGCGACGCCGTTACGGCCTTCGAGCTGATGCCGCGCCGGGCCATCGAATTTGCCTGCAAACACAGCGACGGCTGCCGCGATCCCCTGGAAAATGACCACGAG
>CAYOAD010000082.1:0-16212 GCA_964401845.1 uncultured Rhodospirillaceae bacterium
GGTATCGACGACTATGGTGCGTCGGTCGTTGCGGATAACCCAGACGTAGTAATCGATGGGCATGTGGCCGTCGTGGGGGTCGGCCATGATGAAGTTGTCGCGGCGGTAGCGGTTTTCCATGCGGCCATAGCGGACGGCAAAAACTTCGTAGGTTTCGGTGTCGGTCATTCGGACGGCTCCCTGCTTTCGATTTCGATCAGGCTGGTCTTCATGGCCTGGCGCGGCAAGGTGCCCGGCGCCAGCCACTTCAATTCGGGCGTCAGGCGCAACTGCTCGCGGCAACGGGCGACGATCTCCGCCTCCAGCGCCGGTAAATCCCCGGCCGTCACACCCTCGCCGTACTCCAGCCGGAGGCGCAGCGGCGGCGTCACCGCCGGTCCGGGACGGTCCAGCACGATGCGCATCGCGCCGCTGACGCGGGGGTAGTGCGCCATGACGACGTTCTGGATGGCCTGCGGATAAACGTTTACGCCCTTGACGATCAGCATGTCGTCGGCGCGCCCCGTTATCTTGAAGCGCAGGCCCGGCCAGCCGCTGCGGTCGGGTGTCGTCCAGATCTGGACGACGTCGCCAATGGCGTAGCGCATGAAGGGACCGCCGCGCCAGTCGAGGAAGGTCCAGACCATTTCCCCGATGGCGCCGTCAGCAATTTCGACCGGCGCCTTCGTTGCGGGATCGACCAGTTCCAGCAGGCAATGATCCTCGCTCACCAGGTACATGCCGGAAAATTCAGCCGCCGGTTCGTCCGCTGAGATGGCGTGAAAGGCGTGGCCGCCACCAGTGTGGTCGAAGACCTTGACGCCACCGAAACCGTCCGCCAGGGCGGTGCGGATTTCCACATCGCCGCCGCCCGGTTCGCCGACTGAAAAGAACCATTTGAAGCCGAGCGCCGAGGCCGGCTTGCCGATATGCTTCTGGCAGGTTTCGATCAGGTGGCGGCCGAAAGAAGGCGTCGCCAGCAGGGCCTTGGGTTTGGTCAATTCGGCGAACTCCAGCACCCGGCGCGCGCCGCCCTCGACGCCGATGGGCACAACGCAGGCCCCCATGTTCATGATGCCCTGCGACAGCGGCAAGCCGCCGGTAAACATGCTCAACGCCACGGCCTGCAGCATGACGTCGCCCGGCCGCACCCCGGCCCGCCAGTACTTGCGGGCGTGCATCTCATTGACCACCTCGACGTCGTGTTGAGTGAGGGTATAGAGCGTCGGCGCGCCGGTTGTGCCCGACGTCGCGTTGATGCGGACGATCTCCTCCGGGTCGGCGCAGGCCAGTTGGCTGTAGGGGGTGCCGTCCTCGTCCAGCGACCGGACCTGTGCCTCGCGGTGCTCCGCCTTTGTCATCAAGGGCAACCGTGCGAAGTCTTCGAAGCTGCGAATATCGCCGGGCAGCGCGCCGGCTTCTTTGAACTTGGCGCGGAAAAAAGGCGAGCGCTCGAAATTGTACTTAACCTGCGCCTGAAGGCGATTTAGTTGCAGCGCGCGCAGCTCATCGCGCGGCATCTGTTCGACCGCCGGATTCCAAAACGTGCGCTGGTCGGCCGTCATTCGCCGTCGTCCGATGATGACACTTCGAGCAGCACGCCGGTTTCCTCGTCGCGTTCGAAAAAGGCGATGGTGCCGTGCGCGCCGGGCCGTGGAAATCCATCTTGCGGCGCGAAGCCCACGGCCGCGAGGGCGGAGATGGCCTGGTCGATGTCTTCGACCGCGAGCGACAGATGGTTGAGGCCCTCGGCCCCGCCCATGGTTTGCCTGGCGAAGCCGGCACCCTCGTCCGAGTACTCCAGCAGTTCGATGGTGACATTTTCGGCCTCGAACTTGGCGACCTTCAGTCCGACGTCTTCCATCGTGTGCCGCGACGACGGACCTTCGGGAAACAGCGCCGTAAAGCGCTCTACCGCGCGGTCCAGGTCGGGCACGATGATGCCGACGTGATCGAGCCGGGGTTTGGTCATGCCAAGTCCTCCCGGCGCGCCTCGGTTGCCGCTGCGTCCAGCCTGCCTGTTGCGGGATCGAGGACGACGCCGTAGATATCCCTGGCGGATGCGGAACTGACCGTCCCGCTGGCGACCTCGTCGGCGACCTGTTCGGCCGGACGCTTTATTGGATCGCCATAACCGCCGCCGCCGCCGGCCAGTTGGCGGAAGACCGCGCCTGGGGGAATGCCCCGCACGATCTCCTTCGACCTGGGCCGCACTGTCGTGCCGTCGGGATAGCTGAGCGTCAGTTCGTTGAGGCTGCCGCTGGTGCCGCCGAACAGACCGAAGGCGCGGGCGTCTTCCTCCACGCCGTCGCCGAACACGACGCCCGTGACGTCGTCGCCTTCGACCACGAATTCGGTCTCCGTGCCCAGGCCGCCCCGCCATTGGCCGGCGCCCGCCGAATCTTCAAGGTATTCGTGACGACGCAGGGTGATCGGATTGTGCTGTTCGAACATTTCGTAGTCCTGGGCCAGGATGCCGCCGGCGCAGTTGATCAGGCCGATGTGGTCATAGCCGTCGGTTCCGAAAGTTGCACCCGATCCGCCTTTCAGGGCGAGGAACAGGATGTCGACGAAACTCTCGCCATCGTGGTTCGGGTCGCTGCCGGTGATGGCCATGCCGAGTTGCCGGTTCCAGCCCGCCGTGACCATCTCGGGCAGGGCTCCGGCAAAGGCGCGGAAGACGGCATCCGATATCGGCCCCGTCAGCGTGTTGCCGAAGGTGGTGGCGGCGGGAAACCGGGCGTTGAGGAATGTGCCCTCCGGGCTGACGATGGTAAGCGGCCGCGTGAGGCCGTCGTTATGGGGGATTCCCGGATTGATCAGCATCAGGAAGGTAAGGATGACGGCAGACGCCGACGCGGCGAAGGGCGCGTTGACGAAGCCCTCGGTCTGGGGCGACGAGCCGGTGAAGTCAAAGGTTATATCGTTGCCTTCGACGGCGACCTTCAGGGCGATACGCATTTTGGAGCCGGTATGGACGCCGTCGTCCCAGGCGTAGCTCTCGCCTTCGTAGGTTCCGTCGGGGATGCGCTCGATCTCAGCCCGCACCATGCGTTCGGCCGAAGAGAAAAGATGGTCGACATGGATGTCGTACGCATCGCGGCCGTAGCGTTCGAGCAGCGAGTGGATGCCGCGTTCGCCGACAACGGTGCTGCCGAACTCCGCCATGATGTCCTCCTGCACCATTTTCAGGCGCACGTTGGCGAAGATCAGGTCCCATACGTCGCGGCGCCGTTTGCCGCGTTCGAACACCTTGACCGGCGGGATGCGGAAGGCTTCCTGCCAGACCTCCCGCGCTTCGGGGTTGTAGCCGCCCTGGACGGCGCCGCCGATGTCGGCCTGATGTCCCTTGCAGGCGGCCCAGGCGACGCGCCGGCCCTCGAAAAATACTGGTTTGAAGACCGCCACGTCGTTGTTCTGGTTGCCGCCGGAAAAAACGTCGTTGTGCAGGATGACGTCGCCGTCGTGGATGTCGTCGCCGAAGTATTCGATGATCTTCCGGCAGGCGGGCTGCAGGGCGAAGGCGAGGACGGGAATATATTCGGTCTGCTCCAGCATGCGGCCGTCGGCGTCGTAGAGGCCGGTGACGAAATCGCGGGCCTCGTTGAGGATGGGCGAGCGCGTGGTGCGCAGCATCGTCAGGCCCATTTCCTCCGTGATGGCTTTGAGCCGCCGCTGCAGAACCGACGCCAGTACCGGATCGATCGCCCCGCTCATGTCAGTCGCCCAGCCCCAATACCAATCCCGGCACCTTCAAAACGAAATTCAATGCGCCCATGCAAGCGGCAACAGGATAGCGGGCGCTTTAACTTGGTCAAGCGGCGGCGGCGCTCGTAAAACGGACATGGCTTGCCTCAAACTGCATTTAGTGCGAGACGATCTCGCAAGCTTCCCCGATATGTCCGGATTCTTGTAGACATATGCGGTTGCCGGCAGGTTGATGCGGGGATGCTGGGGCCCTACCATCGGCATCCAGTCCGTCGTTGGTAACGATCTTTGCGAAGGAATTCAGTTCATGACACTGCAAGAGGCGCAAACGCTTCCGTCCCGCGTTCGGCCCCGGCGCAGCTTCATCTTCTCGCCCGGCCTGCGACCCGACATGTTTCCCAAGGCTTTGGCCTCGGGCGCCGACATCGTCTGCGTCGAACTGGAGGACGGCATAGCCCCGAAGGACAAGGCCGAGGCGCGTGGCAAGGCACTGGCGTTGTTCGAAGCACCGCAAGACGACGACGGCGTCGAACGCATCGTGCGCATCAATTGCCTCAGGACCGCCTTCGGCCTGGCCGACGTCGAGGCGGTGCTGGCCTCCGATACGCCGCCGCCCGCTTTGATGTTGCCAAAGGTCATGACGCCGGAGGAGGTCATCTGGCTCGACGATTTGCTGACCGAGCGCGGCCACGCCACACGCCTCCACGTCATCATCGAAACCAATGAAGGCCTTGAGGCCGCACATGACATCGCCCGGTCCAGCCCGCGCATCGATGCGCTGTTCTTCGGCGGAGTCGACATGGCCGCGGAATTGCGTTGTCAAAATGCCTGGGAGCCGCTGCTCTACGCCCGATCGCGCGTCGTCCATGCCGCGGCGGGCGCCGGCATCGACGCCATCGACGTCCCCTACCTGGACCTCGACGATCCGGATGGCATGGAACGGGAAGCCGCGCGCGCCCGTGAACTCGGTTTCAGCGGCAAGGGCTCGGTCCATCCCAAGCAGATCTCGATCCTCAACGGCGTCTTCACGCCCGACGCCGCCGCCATCGCCCACGCACAAAGGTTGGTCCAGGCCTTCGCCGAGGCCGATACCGGCCTGGTGGTGGTCGACGGAAAATTGATCGAAAAACCGGTGCTGCGTGAGATGCACCGCATCCTCTCCATCGCGGAGCGGATTTCGGCTTAGGCCTACTTGCGCTGCTTGAGTTCGCTGCCCTCCGGGATGTCGTCGCCGCTGTCGCGCCAGCGCACGGCCTCGTGGAAGCCGTGCTCCTCGGCATGGTGTTTGAACCACATGCCCTCCGGCGAATGCCGCGTGACGCCGTCGAACAGGTTCGCCATCATCTGGGTGGAACCCAAGCCCATGTTCTCGTAAGCCTGATTGACCATCAGCTTCTGCATCATCAGCTGGTTCTTGGGCACGCCCGCCATGCGCAGCGATAGCTCGCGCACCCGGGCGTCGAGGGCGTCGGCCGGCACCGCTTCCAGGACCAGACCCATGGCCGCCGCTTCCACGCCGTTAACCGTGTCGCCGGTCAACAGCATGCGCTTGGCCTTTTCCGCGCCCAGGCGGTAGACCCACATGGCCGTGGTCGGGCAGCCCCAGACCCGGGCCGGCGGGTAGCCGATCACGGCATCTTCCGCCATGACGACGAAATCACAACAAAGCGCGATGTCGGAGCCGCCGGCGACGGCGTGGCCCTGTACCTTGCAGATCGTCGGCTTGTAGCTGCGCCACAGCGAAAAGAAGGCGTCGGTGTTCCGTTTCATGAATTTGTAATCGATCATCGGATCCCAGGGCATGTCCTGCACGCCGGGATTGGGACCGGCCTTTTCGCTGAATTCCTTGAGGTCGTAGCCCGCACAGAACGAACGCCCAGCGCCGTGAAGTTCGACGACGTGCACGGCGTCATCGTCGTTGGCGCGCTGCACCGCCGCCTCGATCTCGCCCGGCATTGCCATGTCGATGGCGTTCAGCCGGTCCGGCCGGTTCAAGGTGATGACCGCGACCCTGCCGTCGGTTTCGTAATCGATACTCTTGAATGTCATGGCGTTTTTTCCTTAGGGGGACATGGTCGTCGACTGGAATTTCGACATCAGGTAGGGCCCGGAAAGGACGGGCTGGTACTTGGGCTCGGCGCCCGCCGGCAGGCAGCCTTCGAGGCAAACGATTTCAGCATCCCAATTGGGCTGATGGAAGAAGGCGAGGGAGCGCCTGTGACCCGCCACCGTGTCACCCGGCGGAGGGTTAACCGCCCGGTGGAGTGTGGACACCCAGCGGTCGTTGGTCCAACGCGCCATCAAATCTCCGATATTGACGACAAATGCGCCGGGCACAGGCGGGACGGCAACCCAGTCACCCGACGCAGATAATATCTCAAGGCCCCGCGAACCCGCCTGCGGTAGCAGGATCGTCAGGCTGCCGTAGTCGGTGTGGGCGCCGGCCCGCAGTTGGCCGGTGCGCGGCGTGGTGGTTATTGGGGGATAGTTCAATGCCCTCAACGCGCTGATCGGCGCGTCGATGTAGTGCTCGAAGTAATCCACAGGTAGCTTCAGCGCGACGGCGAAGGCGCGCATGATGCGGGCCGCGAGATCCTCCATGGCCGCGTAGTAGGATTTCCAGGCGGTGACGAAGCCTTGCGGCTGGTCGGGCCATGGGGTGGCTGCGTAGCAGAATTCGAGAGCCTCGGGATCCTGAATGCCGCCGGGAATGGTCAGTGGTCCGCCATTGAAGCTTTCCTTCAGGTCCGGGGGACTATCGTCGCCGCGGGATTTCGCCAGGGTTTCGGCTCCGGGCGCAAGGTAACCGTAGGGATAACCCTCGTACGGGACTGCTGCCTGGAGCTTGGCGTCCGGCGGCAGGTCGAAGAACATGCCCGTCTTGGCCCAAACGCCTTCGATGACGGGTTCGGCAACGCCGTGACCGCCGATAGCGAGAAATCCGGTCGACCGGCAAATCGCGTCGACCTCC
Organism: uncultured Rhodospirillaceae bacterium; assembly: GCA_964401845.1. Classification (GTDB taxonomy): domain Bacteria; phylum Pseudomonadota; class Alphaproteobacteria; order UBA2966; family UBA2966; genus CAYFKJ01. The sequence goes on from CAYOAD010000082.1 coordinate 6,659, forward strand.
CGGCCCAGCGCTATCTTGCGCTCGGGACCGGCGGCTTCGAAGTCACCGAGATCAAAAACCGGAAATTCCAGCGGATCGGACATGGGGACCTTTCAAGCGTTGGGTCTTTGAAGTTATGCGGCGATGGCGGCCCAAGTCAAAGAGCGAACAAACGACTCGATTTCGATAATATGTATGTTAACATACACTTTACTGAATGCCTTGGATGGGGAGATATCCGATGAGTACGCAGGACGCCGGGGTGGCTGCCTCGATCACCGAACTGGGCGCCATGCTGGGCGACCGGTTGTCGACTTCGGAGGCGGTACTGGAACAGCACGGCCATGACGAATTCTGGCAACGCCCGATGCCGCCCGACGCCGTGGTTTTTCCTCAATCGACCGAGGAAGTGGCGGAGATCGTCAAGGTCTGCGCCCGCAGCGGCACGCCCGTAATTCCCTATGGCACCGGCACGGCGGTGGAGGGCCACGTCCAAGCCGTCCACGGCGGGGTTTGCATCGACGTCTCGCGCATGAACGAAATTTTGCGGGTCAGTCCGGAAGACCTCGACTGCACGGTGCAGCCGGGGGTGACGCGCAAGCAATTGAACGTTCATCTGCGCGACAGCGGCCTACACTTTCCCGTCGATCCCGGCGCCGATGCCTCGCTCGGCGGCATGACGGCGACCAACGCCTCGGGCACCAATGCCGTGCGCTATGGCACCATGCGCGACAACGTGCTGTCGATGAAGGTCGTGCTGCCAAACGGCGAGGTCATCCGTACCTCCGGGCGGGCGCGCAAATCATCCGCCGGCTACGATCTCACGCGGCTCTATGTCGGTTCCGAAGGGACGCTCGGCGTCATAACCGAAGTCACGCTGAAGCTTTACGGCATCCCGGAGGCCATATCGGCCGCCGTGGCGCCGTTCGCAAGCATCGAAGGTGCGGTCGACACGGCCATCGAAATTATCCAGTCCGGTATCCCCATCGCCCGCATGGAACTGCTGGACGAGGTACAGCTTGCCGCCGTCAACGACTATTCGGGCTTCGATTATCCCGTCAAGCCGACCCTGTTCCTAGAATTCAACGGCACCGAGGCCGGCGTGGCGGAGCAGGTCGAAATGGCCAAGGCGATTTCACACGAGCACGGCGGCGGCGACTACGCTTGGTCGTCCGACCAGGAGGAACGCAACAAACTCTGGCAGGCGCGGCACGACGCGGCCTATGCCGTCAAGGCGTTGCGGCCGGGCGCGGAGCTTTGGGGCACCGACGTCTGTGTGCCGCTCTCAAGGCTGACGGAATGCGTCATGGCGACCAAGAAGGATCTGGAAGACGTGCCGTTCCCCGTGCCCATCCTCGGCCACGTCGGCGACGGCAACTTCCACCTCATCTTCGTCATCAACGTCGACGACGAGGAGGAAGTGAAACTGGCCCACGACATCAACGACCGCATGATCAAGCGGGCCATCGAGATGGAAGGCACCAGCACCGGCGAGCACGGCATCGGCATGGGCAAGACCCAGTATCTGCGCCTTGAGCACGGCGGCGCCGTCGATGTCATGGCGGCGGTTAAGAAATCGATCGATCCGGGCAATATCATGAACCCCGGCAAGGTCCTGGAGTTGTAGAAGGGAATTGGTGACATGAGCGTGTTTGGGGCGCCCGATTACGATGATCACGAACAGGTTGTTTTCGTCAACGAACCGGCCGTCGGCCTGAAGGCCATCATCGCGGTTCACGATACCACGCTGGGCCCGTCGCTCGGCGGCTGCCGCATGTGGCCTTACGAAACCGAGGCCGACGCCGTGCGCGACGTGCTGCGGCTGTCGCGCGGCATGACCTACAAGGCGGCCATGGCCCAGGTCAAACTGGGCGGCGGCAAGTCCGTCGTCATCGCCGATTCCCATGAAGACAAACGGCCGGAACTGCTGCACGCCATGGGTCGCTGGATCGAGCGTTTAGGCGGGCGTTACATCACCGGCGAGGATATCGGCACCAATCCCCTCGACATGGCCCAGATCAAGACTGAAACGCGCAACGTCAGCTGCCTGCGCAAGGAAGACGGCGGCTACGGCGATCCCGCGCCCATGACCGCCCTGGGAGTCTTCCAGTCCATCGGCGCGGGCGCGGAGAAAGCCTTGGGCTCGTCGGACCTCAAAGGCGTCCACGTTGCCGTCCAGGGTGTCGGCAACGTCGGCCAGAACCTCTGCCGCCTGCTGCACGAGGCCGGTGCGGAACTGACGGTCTGCGACGTGTTCGACGATAACCTGCAACGCGCGATATCCGAATTCGGCGCCGAAGAGGTCTCACCGGATGCCATTTTCGATGTCGAGGCCGAGGTCTTCGCGCCCTGCGCCATGGGCGGCGTGATCAACGACGATACGGTGTCGCGCCTCAAAGCCAAGGTCGTTGCCGGTGCCGCCAACAACCAGCTCGAGGCCGACCGTCACGGCGAAAGGTTGCAGGAAAGAGGGATCGTCTACCTGCCCGATTACGTCGCCAACGGCGGCGGCCTGATCTGTTGTTCGGCCGAGTGGTACGGCACCGAGGCACAGGACGTCGAAGCCAACGTCCTCAAGATCCGAGACACCTGCCTGGAGATCATCGAGCGCGCCGAAGCCCAGGGCATCGCCACCAACGTGGCCTCCGACCGGTTGGCAAGGGAGCGTGTGGGGCGGGCCTGATGAACCGGCCGCAAACCCTGCCGCAATACCGCCAGGTGGCGGATACTCTGAGGCGGCGCATCCGCAACGGCGTCTACCGCCAGGGTGATATCATTCCGTCACTGGTGGAGCTCGAGGATATCTTCGACGTCAGCAGCATCACGGTGCGCAAGGCGCTGGGTATCCTGGCCGAGGAAGGCTGGGTCGAGGGCCGCCGCGGTATCGGCACGCTGGTGATTGCCAATCAGCCCGAGGAGCGCGTCGCCATCGAGGTCTCCGGTGATTTCCGCGAGTGGCTTGAATCGGCCAGCGGCTCGCGCTGGCCGGTTGAGCAGGAAGTTCTGGATATCACGGAGCGGCCCGCGCCGCCGATGGTCGCCAAATCGCTGGGGGTGGCGGGCGACAGGCCGCTTTGGTGCATGCGCCGCATCAGACGGATAGAAGGGTCGCCGATTTCCTATCACTTGAACTTCGGTCGTCCCGAGGTGCTGGGCGGGATCGACGCCAAATCGATGGCGTCCAACGGAAACTTCGTCGACGCCATGCGGGAAGTGGCGGGCATCGAGCTCGGACGCATGGACCAGCGGGTGGAAGCACTGAACGCCGACCGGGACCTGGCGGACATATTGGAAGTCGAGTTTGGCGATTCTCTGTTTTTTGTCGAAAATCGCTACGCCAGCGCGGAAGGTGATATGGTCGCCGTCACCCACCTCTATTTGCGCGGCGACAGGTATGTCTATCAGGCCTCCATCGTCCTGGACGAACGGGAAGAAGAAGTAGCGACAGCCCCATGACTGAAAACATGCCGCCGCGTGTAGTTCTGCGAGAAGTCGGCCCCCGGGATGGTCTGCAAAGCATCCCGGATTTCGTCGCGACGGAACAAAAATTAAGGGTCATCCGGGCGGCGGCCGAGGCGGGCCTCGGCGAGATCGAAGTTACCTCGTTTGTCAGCGAACGCTTTATGCCGCAGATGAAGGACGCCGCCGAAATCATGGCGGCGACGGCGGACCTTGGTGTCAAGCGCACCGTCCTGGCCCCGACTTACAAGCACGCCGGGGCGGCCCTGGCGGCGGGTGCCGATCAAATCGCCGTCTTCGTTTCGGCTAGCGAAGGCCACAACCAAGCCAACGTGCGGCGCAGCATCGATGAATCGATGGCCGGGATCGAGGCCATCATCGAAGCCGCCAGCAGCGAGAATACGCCCGTGATCGGCGGCATCGCCGTCAGCTTCGGCTGCCCCTATGAAGGTGACGTGGCACTTGATCAGGTCTTAAGCATCGCCGAGCGCTACCGCAGCGCCGGCGCCGCGGGCATCGTTTTCGGCGATACCGTCGGCATGGCGGTACCGCCGGCAGTCGAACAATTGGTCAAGGCCTATCAGGACCGTTTCGGGGCCAACGACTTCTCCCTCCATTTCCACAACAACCGCGGCACGGCGATGGCCAACCTCTATGCCGGGCTGTGTGCCGGCGCGGAAACCTTCGATACCGCGCTTGGCGGCGTCGGCGGGTGCCCCACGGTGCCCAAGGCCGCCGGCAACCTGGCTACCGAAGACGTCGTTTGCCTGCTGCACAACATGGGCATCGACTGCGGCGTCGATCTACCGGGCGCTATTAATGCAGCCGGCCTGCTGGAGGAGATCCTAGGCGCTCAGCTCCCCGGACAAGTCATGAAGAGCGGCCCGATCGACCACGGGCCGCAAGGGCTGTCCGAGCCTACCGCCAAAATCCCCGTTTACCAGGCCGGTGACTAGTCATGACTGACGGAGCGCTGCCGCTCAGTGGCGTCCGTGTGCTCGAGCTGGGCCACGTCGTGATGGGCGCCTGCTGTGGGGTCGTACTAGCCGACATGGGCGCCGAGGTCATCAAGATCGAAAAATCGCCGGATGGCGACGATACCCGACGCTTCGAAGGCTTCGGCAAGGGACTTTTCCATTTCTTCAACCGCAACAAACGGAGCCTCGTCATCGATCTTAAGTCGGAGGCGGGCAAGTCGGTCCTGCGCAAGGCCATTGCGAAGGTCGACGTGCTGATCGAAAACTTCGGCCCAGGTGCCGTCGAACGGCTGGGTTTCGGTTATGCGGAATGCGCCGCTCTAAATCCGCGCCTGATCTACTGCTCGCTCAAGGGATTCATGCCGGGCCCTTACGAGCACCGGCCGAGCCTCGACAACCTGGTGCAGATGATGGGCGGTCTGGCCTACATGACGGGTCCGCCGGGTCAGCCAATGCGGGCCGGCGCCTCGGTCACCGACATCATGGGCGCCACCTACGGCGCGCTCGGCATCGTCGCAGCGCTGCGTCAGCGCGATCAGACCGGCCGGGGGCAACAGGTCACCGCGGCACTGTTCGAGGCCACCGCTTTTCTGGTGGGCCAGCACATGTCGACCGCGGCCATTAGCCGGGAACCCATGGTCACCATGTCGGAAGGCGCCAGTCCCTGGACGATTTACGATCTGTTTGAGACGGCCGACGGCGACATGATCTGTATCGGCATTATTTCCGACAAGCATTGGCGAAGCTTCTGCGATCACATGGCGCTGACCGACCTTGCTTGCGATGAACGCTTGAACGAAGAGGCCGGACGGCAGGCGCACCGCGACTACGTGTTGGATGCCCTATGCCAGGCCATTCGCGTTATGCCGAAGGATCGGGTGATTGCTGCCTGCGACGCCGCGCGCATTCCTTTCGCGCCGGTTACCCGGCCCGACGAACTGGCCGACGACCCGCACCTTCTAGGCTCGGACGGCATGGTGGCCACTAAACTGGAGGATGGACGGACGGTGCATCTACCGAAATTGCCCCTGCAGATGGCCGGCGAAAATTTCGGCCTGCGCCACGAGCCCCCGGCGCCCGGGGAGGGTGCGCGCGAATTTCTGCATTCGTTGGGATTCAACGACGATCAACTTGAAGTGTTGACGAAAGACGGCGTGGTGGTGGCGGATTAGCGTCTGGACCGCGCCGACCCAAAGTTACGGCTCATTCGCCTGCCGTGGCTTTGCGCAGTCGTTTGGTGAGCAATTTGATCAGGGCGTAGGTCAGCAAATCGGAGTTTTCCAGACTCCGGTCGATTTCCGCCTTGCTGAAGACGGCGCAGGTGACGTCCTCGCGGGCGACCGCCGTGGCCGAGCGCCGGGCATTGTCGACGAGCGCCATTTCCCCGAGGAAATCTCCACGGCTGAGGGTTTCGATGACGTTTTCCATACCGTCACGTTCCTTGACGATATCCACCGATCCGTTCTGTAGAAGATAGGCCTCCGATGCTTCATCACCGGATTTGAAGATCGTCGTGCCCTTGGCGAATTCGCGATACTGCAGGTCGTCTTCGGCTGACATTGCTGCTGCCCCCAATCCCTCGATCAGGAAAAAGATAACCCTCTACCAAGCGGTGGTCCATACGCAAGATTAAGGTTTCATCTCGGCCAAATCGTTCCAGACGCGCTGATCAACCAGTTTGCCGTCCGCCACTGTAAAGCGGTCGATGAAGCGGATACCCTCGAACGCGTTGCCGTCGGGCCATTCGCCGTAGAGCGTGCCGTAACAGTAGACCGCGCGGCCGCCTTCGCCGACCGTCTCGTCGAAACGCTCATAGCGTTTGCCGATTGAACGGTAACGGTCCCTGGCCCACTCGACCAGTTCCGCCGGTTTAGAGAATTCGACTCCCCCCGGGAAAATCATGACGAAGCCACCTGCTAGATACGTGGCTGCTTTTTCCAAGTCGCGCGCTTCCATGGCGGCCAGGTAGTCCTGCACGATTTGGCTCGGGTTTTGTCCGCTCATGGCACTCTCCTTGTGGACCCGCTGGGAATTCGATGTAGTCTATAAGACTATTGGTGGTGGCCGAAGGGCCACCCGGTGGAAAAGCTGGAAAAATTTTCGTGACGCAAACCTTGGCGGAAAAAATCATTGCCCGCGCCGCCGGCAGGGACCGTGTGGCGGCTGGTGATATCGTCACCTGCCAGGTCGACCTTGCGATGATGCACGATTCCGGCGGGCCCCGCCGCGTCGCTCCCATTCTGGAGCGCCTTGGAGCCGAGGTTTGGAACCCCGACCGGGTCGTGGTCATCACGGATCACTACGTTCCCGCCGTGGACGCCGAAAGCGCCGCCATTCTCGACCTCACGCGGAAGTGGGTGACGGCAAACGGCGTCGAACGCTTCCACGATATGCAGGGCATCTGCCACGTCGTGCTGCAGGAGAACGGCCATCTTGCTCCCGGCATGTTCGTCGTGGGTGGCGACAGCCACTCCCCTTCGGGCGGGGCGGCGGGCTGTTTCATGTTCGGCGTCGGCGCCACCGACATGGCCGGCGTGCTGGTGACGGGCGAGACCTGGATCAAGGTACCCGGCACCATCCGTCTCAATTGGCGGGGCGCTCTCGGTCACGGCGTCTCGGCCAAGGACATGATGCTGGCGGCCTGCGCCCGGCTCGGCATGGGCGGCGGTGCATACCAGGTGGTGGAGTACGCCGGCGCGGCGATTTCGGTGCTCGGCATGCCCGAACGTCTGACGCTCTGCAACATGGCGGCCGAGCTGGGCGCACAGACCGGCATCATCGCCGCCGACGGGATCACGGCGGATTACATCCGGGCGGCGGGCGGCGATCCCGGCGATATCGAACGCTGGCAGGGCGATGAGGATGCCGACTATCTCGAAAGCCATGATTTCGACGCCGACGACCTGCCGCCTTTCGTCGCCGCTCCCCACTCGCCGGCCAACGCCGGACCGGTCGGCGATCATGCGGGCGAGGCCGTCCAGCAGGCCTACATCGGCGCCTGTACGGGCGCCAAATTGGCAGACCTCCAAATGGCCGCGAGCGTTTTGGACGGGAAACAGGTGGCGCAAGGCGTGCGCCTGTTGATCGCCCCGGCGTCGACCCGGACCACGGCCGAGGCGGCGGCCGACGGGACCCTCGCCACGTTAACGGCGGCGGGCGCCATCCTGATGCCGACAGGCTGCGGCGCCTGCGCCGGCTATGGCGCCGGCGTGCTGGCGGAAGGCGAAACCTGCATCGCCTCGACGGCGCGAAATTTCCAGGGACGCATGGGGCACCCCGGCTCGAACGTCTACCTGGCGTCGCCCTACACCGTTGCCGCGTCGGCCGTGGCGGGACGCATCGCCGACCCCCGCGATATGTTGCCAGAGGGGGGATCATGAGCGGTGAAGGCGGCCGCGCCTGGGTCTTTGGTGACGACATCGATACCGATGTGTTGGCGCCCGGGCTCTACATGAAGGGCTCGATGGAGGAGATGGCGAGCCACTGCCTGGAAGCTGTCGATCCCGACTTCGCCGCCAAGGTCGCACCGGGCGACGTCGTCATTGCTGGTGAGAACTTCGGTATCGGCTCCTCACGCGAACAGGCGGCCCAGGCTCTTAAGATACTCGGCGTCGTTGCCGTCGCGGCGCGCTCCTTCGGCGGTATTTTCTACCGCAACGCTCTCAACTTCGGTCTGTTGGCCGTCACCTACGAGGGAGCGATGACGATTGCGGCGGGCGACCGCGTGAGCGTCGACGGCGCGGCGGGGGGGATTGCCAACCTCACGTCCGGGACTACAATTTCTTGTGATCCGGTACCGCCGCATCTTCTCGATATGATTGCCGCGGGCGGGCTGGTACCGCATCTGGAACAACGCCTGAAAGCTGAGCGGGAAAACGAATAGACATGAACCACCCAAGCCTTTCCACCCAGCTAGCGGGCGACGAGATCGTCACCGCCCCCGGCGTTTACGACGCCCTGAGCGCCGTTCTGGCCGAACAGGCTGGTTTCGCAGCCGCTTATCTTTCGGGCGCTAGCATCGCCTATTGCCGCTTCGGCCGGCCCGACATCGGACTGGTCGGCATGAGCGAGGTTGCGGAGACGCTGTCCACCATTTCCGAACGCACCGAACTGCCGCTGATCGTCGATGCCGACACGGGATACGGTAACGCCCTCAACGTCCAGCGCACCGTGCGGTTGTTCGAGCAGTCGGGCGCCAACGCCATCCAGTTGGAAGACCAGACGCTGCCCAAGCGCTGCGGCCATCTCGCTGGCAAGGTATTGGTTCCGCCGGGCGAAATGGCGGGTAAGATCAAGGCCGCCACGGATGCCCGCCGCACGCCCGAAACCCTGATTGTCGCCCGTACCGATGCCATCGCGGTCGAGGGCTTCGAGGCGGCGCTCGACCGGGCCGACGCCTATCTGGAAGCCGGAGCCGATGTCCTTTTCGTCGAGGCACCGCGCGACCCGGCGGAAATGCAGTCTGTCGTTTCGCGTTTCCAGGGGCGGGCCCCCCTGCTTGCCAACATGGTCGAGGGCGGCAAGACACCCCTTAAATCGGCTTCCGAGCTTCAGGCCATGGGCTTCTCCATCGTGATATTCCCCGGCGGTCTGGTGCGCACCATCGCGCGGACGGCCCAGGACTATTTCGCCAGCCTCAAGGCGCACGGGACCAACGATCCCATGCGCGAGCGCATGTTCGATTTCGACCAGCTCAACGAACTGCTGGGCACGGCCGACATGCTGGAAGCCGGCGCGGCCTACGACGCCGCCAATTTCGAGGATAGAGATGATTGATCCCGTCACCCTGGCCGTCCTCAAGGGCCGTCTGGAACAAATCGCCGACGAGATGGATGCGACGTTGTTCCGCAGCGCCTTCAATCCCATCATCGCCGAAGCCCACGACGCCTCCCACGGGCTCTACGACGCGGCAACCGGCGAAACCCTCGTACAGGGCAAGTCGGGCCTGCCCATTTTCGTCGGCGCCATGTCGTTCGCGGTCAAGGCGGTGATCGACAAGGCGGCCAGCGACGGCGACCTGGCGGACGGCGACGTCTACATTTTCAACGACCCGTACGACGGCGGCACGCACCTCTCGGACTTCAAGCTGGTGCGGCCCTATTACCGCGGCGGCGAGCTGTTTTGCTATCTCGCCTCGGT